>JANYBL010000091.1 GCA_025360815.1 Burkholderiales bacterium | reverse complement strand
GCGCTTTTTAGACCAGCTTCTAGATGCTGGTGTAGAGGTGAGATCGCTTCGTCGATGGGACATTTAGGTCGATTTATGCGTAAAATCCACCATGCCAATGTTATGAAGCAACCGCCCTCGTAGCTCAGTGGATAGAGCATCCCCCTCCTAAGGGGAGGGTCACACGTTCGATTCGTGTCGAGGGCACCAGAATTTTCTTTCTACTTCAATAACTTAATTACTAAATGTTTTGTGCGATATCGAGACCGACTCTTTTCACGTGACTACTTCGTGACAGCTTATCCAGACATTCAAGCGCAGCACGCACATTCTCAGGCGCAAGGTGTGCCTATCGCTCGGTCATACAAATGGTACTGTGACCCAGTACGTCACGAACTTCAAAAAGTGGCACTCCAGCCGTAAGGAGGCAAGATGCACTGGTATGTCGAAGATCATGAATTCTGAAATTCTGAATGCCCGCTTCTCTGCATCCCGTTGCGAATGATCGCTTAACCGATTGCCAACACTTGTGAGGTGCTAGGCGTCAGCACCAGCGGGTATCACGATCACCGCCAGCGGCGCAGGCAATTGATTAACACGCGACTGACCAATACACCACCGCGCCTAAGCCATGACCGCGGCATGGCACACATCCGCATCATTCACGCCGACGTCAAACGCGAGTACGGCTGGCTCAGAATGTGGCGCAAGCTCAAGGCGCGCGGGTTCCGTATGGGCAAAGAGCGGTTACAGAAGCGCATGCGTGAGCACGGCATCTGTGCGAAAGCGAAGCGCCGCTTCAAACTCAACACGGATTCCAACCACCGCTACCCCGTCGCCGCCAATCTGGTTGCGCGTCACGTCAACCCAAGCGTCCCCAATCAAATCTGGACGAGTGACATCACCTCTATCGACACCGGTGAAGGCTGGCTGTATCTGGCGGTCATGCTTGATTTGTTCAGCCGCCAAGTGGTCGGATTTGCCATTGCACCACATAGGCGTAGCGAACTGGTGGTCAGCGCCTTGCGGATGGGCTGGTTTCGGCGGCGGCCAGCGAAGGGGCTGATCGTGCATACGGATCGAGACAGCCAGTATTGCGGGGAGGCGTTTCAGGACGCGTTGAAGGCTTATGGAATGGTATCGCCGATGCGTCGCCGTGGCGATTGCTGGGACAATGGGCCGACCGAAAGTCTGTGGTCGAGATTGAAGGCGGCGCGCGTGCATAAGTGAAGGAGCGAAGGGGTGAAGGGGTGAAGGGGTGAAGTTTGCGACGCGCCAGCAGGCGATCCATGCGGTGATGGACTGGCTGCACTTCTATAACGAGCAACGACTACAATCGACGCTGGACCATGTCAGTCCGATGCAATTTGAAGCAGCGGGGCATGCGGATCAGGCAAAACTGGCCGCATAACTTGCCCGGTTAAGGGATACGTTGAACAGGGGCAAGGTCAGCCACAAACTGTTGCTTGTTGCCTACTTAATTTTTAAAGCTTGTTTGTAAATCCTGTTTTAGGCGTTGTGCATTCGTTGGCACATTCGTTGGCACGACGGCGCATTTCAGCGCATTTAGCTACACCTTCAACAAATCCAACGCCTCAAACTTCCCGCCCAAAATTCTGGCTGAATCTCCGCTCCACCATTTATCGATGACGGTCGCGTAAAGGCTACGAAAATCAACCGCGAACGCTAGGTTGCCGTTGCCGTCAAGCCGCGCCAGTGCTGGCGCTTGACCGTATAAGCCGCCTTTGACTCGGCCACCCAACACGAAGTGCGCGTTGGCGGTGCCATGGTCGGTGCCACCGCTTTGATTCTCTTTTGGCCGCCTGCCAAACTCGGAATAGGTCATGACCATCGTTGAATCCCAGCGGCTGAGCTCAGTCATGACGTCTTTTAGGGCCGCCAAACCATCGGCGAGTTGCTTCAATAAACCGGCTTGCGTTCCCAATTGCCCTGCGTGGGTATCAAAGCCGCCGAGAGTCAAACGGATTGTGGCCATACCTGCGTTACTGGCAACAAGCTGAGCGGCAGTGCGGACCTGATTACCGAATGGCGTTTTTGGGAATTCGGTTTTGAAGGCGTAGTTGGTATTAAGCTTTGATGCAGCGTGGACGATTTCACTCTCTACGCCGAGGATGTGTTTTAGTGCGGCATTGCGCTGGTCGCCATCTGGCTTGGCCAGTTTGGCTTGTTGCAAAAATTGGCGTGTGTCAGCCAGGGCGATGGTTCGCACTTGCGGTCCGGAAAGCGGGCCCATGTCGTTGGATCCCACAACGATGCCGTCGGCCGCGTATTGCGCCGGGGCGGGCACGGCCGCGAAGGTGCGGGCGAGCCAACCGGCACCCAAATATTCATCACTTTTTGAAGCAGTGTCCCAAATCTCAATCGAGCGGAAATGCGATAGATTTGCGTTTGGATAACCGATACCCTGCACTACCGCCAGCTCTTTATTTTGCCAAAGCGGCATCAGCGCATTGAGGGATGGATGCAGCCCTTCGCGCTCGGAGAGTGTGAGCACCTGGTCGCGTGGGATAGCGATCTTGGGACGCAGCTGGGCGTAGAGCGGATCGGTGTACGGGATCACGGTGTTGAGGCCGTCGTTTGCGCCTTTTAGCTCAATCAAGATCAGCAAATTGCGATATGGGTTAGCAATCGGGTTAGCAATCGGGCTGGCAATCGATGCTGCGGTTTGCGGTAAATTTGGCACGGCCGCCCAGCTCACGCCGTTGATGCTTCCGACTATTCCCGCGAGCGGCACGCCAGCGCCCAGCAAACCCATTCTTAAAAAATTTCTGCGGTCCATGATGATGCCTTTCGATTGGTACGGATTTTGTTTTCGAATTTCGTTTTTGTATTTTAATTTCAGCTACATTTATTTAAGCTGTTCTTTGAGCTTTGGTTTGCGCTTTGGTTTGCGCTTTGGTTTGAGCTTTGGTTTGCGTTTTCAATCTGACTTGTTCATTTAAGTTGATAAGCGGGATCAGCCACCAATTGCCGCGCCCAATCAGCCGGATTGTCGGATGCAGAAATCGGGTTTTGCGGGGCGATGGCGAGCACCACGCGGGTCATATCCTGCAACGCGGTTTCGCCCTGCGCGGCTAGATAATTGTTTGCCCATTTATCCAAATTCCAGTGGAGCGTGCCCATTTTTTTTTGCAATTGACGTTGCATCCGGGCTTCACGTCCTGCGGCCGGTGGATCACCGTTGCGGATAGCCATCTCATCGATATTTCGCATCGCTACTTCCATGCGGTCTTCGTTTGAAAATAGCCGGTCTAATAATTGTTTGCGCCCCAACAGACTCGCCGAATTAATCCAAACCTCCCCACCCGGCCAGCCTTTCACATTCGGCGGCGTGAACACATTTTGCCCCAACAAAGCCGAGGCAATCACGAAAGTGCGCATGTTCGGCACCTGGATTTCAAATGTTTTTAAGGTGCCAACGACAAACTCAACTGGCGACTTAATCAGTGCCGCGCGATTGTCCATCGCATAAAACGCGTCCGATGTGAGCATGGTCCGCATCAGTTTGGCGATGTTGTAGCCACTATTTTTGAAGCCGGCTGCCATGCGCTTCACCTCAGCTTCGTTGAGCGTGGGGGAAACAAATTCTCTCCACAATTTACCGGTGATAAATTCGGCAGTTTCAGGCTTGGCCAATAGCAAATCAATAATTTCATCACCTTCAAAATTACCGGTTTTATTAAAGACAGTTTTCACGCCATAGTCGTGAATGCCGCGCCGAAACATAAATTGGCCTGTCTGGCGATCAACGCTCCATCCGGTAAAGGCGCGTGCTGCTTCTTTGATGTCCTTCTCACTATAATGGCCTTCGCCGAGCGTGAAGAGTTCCATCACCTCGCGGGCAAAATTTTCATTGGGCTGCTCTTTTCGGCTATTCGCGCCGTCGAGGTAAATCAACATTGCGGGATCACGCGCCACCTCGCGCAACATGGTGCCAAAATTGCCCAATGCATTGCGGCGGAGCATCGTGTTTTGCTGGTACATGAACGGCGTGTAGCGCACTTTTTGCTGGCTAGTGGCAAAATGGTTGTGCCAAAAAAGAGTCATTTTTTCGGCTAGTGGCGATGGCGAATCGAGCATTTCACGAAACCACCACTCGCGAAGTTCAAAGGCGCGCTCCGCGTTTAGCCGTTGCTCGGCTTGCCGCTCCTCTTGGGACATCGCTTTCATTTTATCCGGTGGCACAATGGGATCGTTGATCCAGCCGGGCGGCGCTGTGACGGCGACTGTATTGGCTGATTTCAGCAATCGATCCGCTGCTTCGGTGCGCGTGAGACTCGAAAACGTTTTGATCTCGTCAGCTGTTGCCGAAAATCCGGTACGATTCAGCAAATGCCGCGCGGCATCAGCACCAATCGCCGATTCGGCTCTCGCGCTCGCGACGGCACAGATACTGATGATGCAGGCAATGCTGATCGCCTCTAAATTTAACATTTGTTTTTTCCAGCCCATGATGAACTCCGGTTATCCGCTCGACTACTTATATTCAAATTGATCACCCGCTGCAAGGCTGGCTGAAAAGCCGCCCTCGTTGCGGTTTTTCAGCCACTTTGTTGCGTTGACATCCTGCTTCAGTGTGCTGTCCCAAAAAGCCAGTGTTGCTGCTTTCACGTCCGCCTGAATCTCGCGATCACGCGCCGTTTCGGGGCGACGCCCAGATAGCTTATGACCGCCAAACACCATATGGTCGCCATCCTCAAAAACTGCCAAGTATTTTTCACCTGCTGGCATATTTTGGTAGGGGATCTTGCGCGTTGCCGGCGTTGTGCCGTCATTTAACAATACCGATCCATCCTCGGTGCCGGTAATCGAAAAGAACGGCATGCTGATGTCGCCGAACTGCCTATCCAAGCTGAACTTGGTACGGGCATTTGGGCTGAACGCAATGGCGGCTTTGATATTGGGATTTAGTGCCGAGGCGATGCCCGGTATGGGTGCTCGCTGGCCGGACACCGCCAGCGTCGTTTGCGCACCAAATGAGTGGCCCGACATCCCAATTTTGCTCACATCGGCATTAACCCACAACGGTGCTTTTGCTTTGTTTAGACGGATGATTTCATCAATCACAAACGCAACATCGCCGATACGCAATTTTGTGTTTTCCAGGTTGGCTGCGGCTTTTAGTTTGCCCATACGCTCCAGCGGCTTGGTATCCCTCCAGACGGCCTCGTCACTGCCCGCATGTTGCATATGCAAAATAATGAAGCCGTGACTCGCCCAATGTTTTCCCCAGGTTTCGCCGCCTTCACGCGAGCCGCCGAGGCCGTGTGAAAATAAAATGACCGGATAGCTACCAGAAAAATCAGACGATTTAGAAGTTATCGCGGTCCGCTCCGACGAACGAGGCGTGAGAATTCGTACCGGAATATCACGGTTACGCACGGGGTCGCGCCAGGTGGCATCGGTGGTGACAATCTCAAACTGGCCGGGTGCTTCATAACCGCTGGCCACCGTTTTTTTCGTCGTTGGCGTTGGCGTTGGGGCCGGTGACAGCGCTGTTGTTATCGTTGTCGGTTGGGATAGCTGGCTGGGCAACTCTGCCGCGACGGTGCTGGCATCAACTTTGCTCTGCGAAATCATAAACGTTAGTAAACACGACACCGCGACCACCGCCAAATAACGCCACAAAACGGGCAACGCTTTTTTCATGATGGCTCTCCTAACAAATACGGGAAATGAATACGCTGCTTTGCCAAGTTATTTTGTGACTAGGCGCTGATGCGCGGCTTTCAATTCGCCCTTGCTAAGAAAGCCATCCTTATTGGTATCGATGGCATCGAAATTTCTAGCCAATTTTGGTGCAGCGCTGGCCTCGTTACGGCTGATACGACCATCGTTGTCGGTATCTAGTTTTGCGAATTTGGCAGCAACCTTTTGCTGGTGTTTTTGTCTGGCGGCAGCAAGTTCATCAACGCTTATCAGTCCATCTTTATTGGTGTCAATCTGGTCGAAATGTGCCGCCAGCTTGGGCTTGACGGCAGCCTCGCTGCGGCTGATCATCCCATCGCCATTCGTGTCGAGCTTGGCAAAGGCTTTATTGGCATGCTGAGCACTTGGTGTTTGCGCGGATGCCTCTGGGGACATAGCCGTCATGGCAAGGCTTGCTGCAATGGTTGCGGTGAGTAAAAGACCGCCCGAAAATAATTTGACTGTGTTCATTTGAGATCTCCAATATCTTATTAAAAATGCGGACCATCGGCAGTTATTGCTTTTTGTTCACTGTCTGCTACCTTATGCAAAACAACGCCTGAAGTCTTTGCCCGTTACAGCCGGTTCGTAACGTGGTGTAACGGGAACGCGAAATTGCGGGTTTTGCTAACATTTGCTTACAACTGACGTTTAGGGTTGTGACCGCAGTCACATTACACAGCCTGAATTTCCAACATACTTCCAACCACAAAACGAAACCACCAAAACAATGACATCGACCTCTCCAACGACACCCGCGACGCCAAGCGCGCCCCGCCACCGAATTTTGGTGATCGACGATGATCTTCGTCTGCGCGATCTGCTCAAACGCTATTTAACAGACCAAGGTTTCGCGGTTGACACAGTGCCGGACGGTGCGGCGCTAGATCGGGTTTTTGCCCGTAATCGCTATGATCTGCTGGTGCTGGATGTCATGCTGCCCAACGAAGACGGCTTTGCGATTTGTCGGCGCATTCGCGCCGGCGCTATAGGCACAGGGGCGATTGGTGGTGGTAGCGCTGGCGGTAGCGCCAACAACGCGGGCGAGGCCAATATCCCGATCATCATGCTGACCGCCAAGGGCGACGATGTGGACCGGATTGTAGGGCTGGAGATGGGCGCCGACGATTATCTGCCCAAGCCGTTCAACCCGCGTGAATTGGTGGCACGGATCAACGCGGTGCTGCGCCGCCAAGCGCCGATGGCCGTACCGGGTGCGCCAACAGGATCAGAAGAGACCATTGAATTTGGCCCATTCTTGTTGAATTTGGGCACACGCGAACTGTTTAAAGATCAACAACCCTTGCCCATCACATCGGGTGAATTTGGGCTTCTCAAAGTATTGGTGCAACACGCCCGCTCGCCGTTGTCACGCGACAAATTGACTGAACTTGCGCGGGGTCGCGAACACGACAGCTTTGACCGCGCGATCGATGTGCAAGTCTCTAGGCTGAGAAAGCTGCTTTGTGAGGACCCTGCCAATCCGCGCTATATCCAAACGGTTTGGGGGATGGGCTATGTATTTGTGCCGGATGGCAAAAAGCATGGTTAACCTGCACCCAGCGCGCCCTCGGTAGCTTGCACAACCTGATGTCGATGTCTTTCAAACGACTGCCAAACCTGATCCCACGGTCGCTACTCGCCCGGACGATATTGGTGTTTGTTATCGCGCTCGTGTCCAGCCAGGTCGTGTCGGTGTTGCTGTTCCGCCATTATTCGCGCGAGCCGCGTATCCAGCTGGTGGCGATTGGTTTCATGACGCAGCTGAAGACCATCCGCGCGGCGATGGAGTCGTTGCCGGTTGCGCAACATCCTGAATTTTTGAAAAGGCTGCGCGAAGATGGTGGCGTGCGTGTCACATTGCCCCGCGGCGAAGGCACGCTCGAACCCGCGCCCAGCTTACCCGCCATCAGCGTACTGCGTGACCGCTTGCGCGATGAGTTCGGCCCCCAAGCCGATATTTATCAGCGTCCCCGCCCTAACCCGGCACTTCCGCCGGTATTGATCGTAAAAATTTTTGTGGGTGCAGAAGAGTTTTGGGTGGTATTCCCGCGCAATCGGATTATCGAGCCTGATTATTCGGGCGCGTGGCTTGGCTGGGGTGTGTTCGGTGCGTTGCTAGCGCTGGCGGGCGCGGTGTTTTTGGTCAGCCGCGTGACCAAGCCATTGCGCGAATTAGCCAAGGCCGCGCGGGAACTAGGCCTTGGCCGAAACCCCGCGCCAGTAGCCGAGATTGGGCCTATTGAGGTGAAATCAGTCGCCGCCGCATTCAACCAGATGCGCGATGATTTGGCGCGTGTGGCGCAAGAACGCGCGACCTTTTTGGCTGGCGTATCGCATGATTTGCGGACACCACTGGCACGGCTGCGGCTGGGCATTGAAATGCTGCCAGCCGACCCTGCGATGCGACAAGATTTGGAACAAGATATTGAAGACATCAACAGCATCATCAGCCAATTCATGGATTTCGCCCGCGATGAAAATCATGAAAAACCGGAATTAACTGACCTCAATTTGCTCGCACAACAAGCTGCTGATCGGGCGCGGCGCATGGGCGCTGAAATTACGCTGGAACTGGGTGATATTCCCCAAGCCGTGATGCGGCCACTCGCCATGCAACGCCTGATTACCAACCTGATCGACAATGCGATGAAACACGCCGGCACCGCGATTATTTTGCGTACGCAGCGCGGCAACGCCTGCATCGCACTGAGCGTAGTCGATAGCGGACCGGGTATTCCGGCCAATGAAGTCGAGCGGCTTAAGCAACCCTTTACGAGGCGCGACGATGCCCGGAGCGGCGCATCTGGCGCGGGTCTTGGCTTAGCGATCATTGACCGCATCGCAAAACTGCACGGAGGAACCTTTCAGTTGCTACCCCGTGGTGGCGACAAATTAACCGGTGGCGGGTTGGAAGCGCGAGTCGAATTGCCAGTCACTTAACGACGCTGGCTTGTGTTGAAGTTGACGGTCGGTTTGAAGAATTGATTGCGCCATACAGATCAATACGGCGCTCGATTGAAGCGGGTTGGTGCTCAGTCTTTTTTACTTTTTGCAACATTGGTAAAAAAATCCACGATTCCTTTGTCGCCCATCTTACGGGCATCCGCCAGTTCCCCGGCCTGAGTTGCGTAAACCACGCTACCTTTGGCCGATAGCACTGCAACGGCCGGAATCCCTTTTTTAAGCGGGACACCGTACGATTCGGCAATATCCACATTGCGATCCATGCGGCCAACATTCACTTTGACCACCTTAAAATTTTTCGCGATCAGCGGCGCGGCCTCACCCTCTTTAAACGACAAATCCAAGACCTTGCAATCACCGCACCAGTTGGCACCAAACACGACAAGCACCGGCACTTTGGCACGTTGTGCCGCAACGAGCGCTGCGGCAATTTCCGCTTTTGCATCGGCGGCTTCATCGTAAGGAACGTGGGGAGCACGAGCGGATTGGGCAGCAGCAGGTGTAACGGCATCGGTGGCAGCGAGAGCAACTCCCATGCTAGCTGCAGTTGCAACCGACGATAAAATTACGGTGGCTTTGAGCACGAATGAGCGCATAAATTTTCCTTTTGAACGAAGTTGGCAGTTTTTGCAATTGCCCACTTTCGCATGAATTGACGATAAATGCGAATTCTAAGCGTCTCAGACGTCACCGAGCGTTGATTTAAGCCTATTTGCCGAGTCGCATCGGGCTGCGTTGGGAGGCGCTGAGAGGCGCTGAGAGGCGCTGGGAGGCGCTGGATTGAGCTTGGTAGAAAGCGGGGTGGGACTGATGTGACGGAGGGGTGGGACTTTTGTTTCGGGGGGACGCGGGAGGCGAGGTGGCTGGGGCAAGGGGTGGCAGGGACATCGAACACGATGTCGCTCGCGATACTGAACATGACGTCGATCGCGATGCCGATTTTATGCCGCTAAGCCAGCCAACATTTTCGTAAACTAAAGCCAACCGGTACAGCTATGCAGGTGTGCAGATGTACAGCTGCACAGGTGTGCAGCTGTACAGTCGCAAACTCTAGTACTGGTGCGGCGTTTGAGGCGATTCGCAGATTGGATACACTGCGAATCGCCTACCTTGCGCTTACTGTACGCGACGTTCAATCGTAATTTGCTCAATCTCAACGCGGCGGTTCGGCTCCAGACACTTGATCAGTGCTGGACGATTTTTATCCGTGCAAACAACCACTGGATTGGATTCGCCTCTGCCCGCTGCCTGCATCCGATTTGCATCAACGCCTTGCGATGACAAGTAGTCTTTTACGGCGTTCGCGCGACGCTCTGATAACCGCTGGTTGTATTGATTAGATCCAATTCGATCCGCATAGCCGGTAATCACAACATTGCTGACCTCGCGGTTGCGGTTAAGCGCAGTGGCGATTTCATCAAGCTTCGGATGTGGCAGTCTCAGTTGAGCGCTACCAAATCCAAACAGCTCCGTTGCAGATAAGGTGAACTTTTCATAGCGCGGCTGTACCGGTGGCGATGCTTGTGTTGCGGGCGCAGTAGGCGCTACTGGTGCAACGCGCTCAGGCGCCACGGCAACTGGTTCAGGTTTGGGCGCAACATAAGCGACCGGCGTCGGCTTGGCACTGCCAAATCGGTAGACTAGCCCGGCTGAGTAAAGATCGACATCACCTTTATTGCCGACTGCGTCATTGATACGATAGCGTTCTGCTTCAAGGCGCATAGACCATGCATCATTGAATGCGTACTGAAGTCCGCCGCCATATTTGACATTGGTTGCACGTGTGCTCGGATTGGGATTGCGGACAATCACGAGGCCGGATCCGGTGAAGGTATCTTTGGCTTCAGCATGGTTCGCTCCAACCCGGCCAAACGCGGAAAATCTCTCCGTAATGGGTAATGTGGCGACCAGATCAAGGTTCAGACCTTTGAGTTTAATATCGCCTCTTAACGTGCCCAGCGGGGTGGTATTCGCGGTAAAGCCGAATTTACCCAAATCGAAATAGCCGCCTTCGACGGCAAAGTATTTGTTGAACTGGTAGCCCGTGAACAGCTTATAGCCGGTATCGCGTTCATCGTTGGCAATCGAGGTCGCCGTAAAGCCACCTGCTAGCAGGCCGCTTGAGATACGCGGGTCGTCTATTTTCGATCGTGACTGGCCTGCATTTGCGCCAATATACCAGCCTGCGTCCTGCGCCATCGCAATTGGACTGGCAATGGCAGCAAGCACCATTAAGCTCAGCGTCCCTGATTTTTTCGTAAATTTCATGATTTTCTCCATAAAAATTTAAAACTTTTGTGCTTGTCGCAAAGGCGACATAAGCAATATTGATTTGGGGATACTCGGTGATCGACAGCGCTATGTTGTTGTCGATCACCGAGCATCAAGGTTTAGGGCGCAGGCACGTTAACAGTAGTGCTCTGCAGAGCGACTGTCGCAGCCCCAATTGCCCCGGCAAGTATCCGACCATTGATGGTAGCGCCGGTATTACTGGTGACATCCCGACCCGCTACGATAGTCCCTTGGAAAATCGTGTTTGCACCGATCGTGGCATCTGCTGTAGGTACCCAAAACACATTCTTAGCCTGTGCGCCGCCGGTCAAGAGAACACCGCCGGTTACAGTGGTCAATGAAGACCCTATCTGGAAGACCCAGACTGCGTTGGCGTTGCCGCCTGCATCGAGGGTAACCGGTGCCGGCCCACTAATCAGAATCGTGGTTGCCGATGTGTAGGTGCCTGGTGGCAGCGTTAGACCGCTAAGATTTGCACCACCGCTCAATGAATTGGGGCCAACACCTGGAGCAAGCGCTTTCAGGAAGTTATAGGCAATCAGCAAATCGACCTTGGCCTGTGCTGCAGCCGCATCATTTACGTGTATCACGCCATTAACTTGTGGTGGAGGAATACCCTGCGAAGTGCCGGGGCTCAGCGCCACATCGCCGTTGATCTGCGTTGGACCAGTACTGGTGATGGCGGATGTCGACATAATCCCGTAAGTACTCGCTGTTCCAAGCGGAACCGCCGATGGAGGCGTGGCTGGACCGCAGGTTGCGACGGAGCTCGCGGTTACAAAGCTCCATGTGTAGTCGCTCAACATAGCATTGGCTGGAACGGCTGTGTCTTTAACGCCGCTGGCACCACCTTTAACCGTTGCCGTGTAGATCGTCGAGAGAGCCAATGCGCTTTGTGGCGTAAAGGTAGCGATGCGGCCTGTTGCTGCATCAAGTACGACTGATGACGCTACCACGGGCGTTGAGGCCGGTGGCGGTCCAACAACCGTAAAGGTAGCAGCGGTAACGGTAAGCGGATCCATCCGTAAACCGGACGGTAAGGTAAATGTTGCGTTAATGGTTGCGCTTGGGCACACAAGGGTTGCACCAGCGGACGGATTCGTCGTCAGTACCGAAACATTGGTTGGTGGCAGGGGTGCTGCCGTGGTGAATATCCACACATAGTTACTGGCTGCCGGTAGCGGCGCTTGATTTCCCGCCAGCGCATTGCCGGCAAGATCAGTCGCTGCGGTTGTGATGGTGGCGGTGTAAGTTGTACCTAATGCGAGCGGTGCAGTTGGTGTAAACGATGCCGTTCTAGTGCCGACGGCGTAGCTAACACTACCTGCAGGCGAAACGCAAGGAGAGGCACAGGTCACGGTAAAGCTGCTTCCATTAATGGTTGCCGGCGCCATATCCTCACTAAATGCCGCGGCAATCGCGCTATTCGTGGGCACACCCGTTGTCGGGCCAGGGATGGTGGTTATTGGGACCGTGACTGTTACCCGTGGACGAGTAGTATCCGGTATAACACCGGTTGTAAATTGCCAAACATACGGACTAAGCAATGAAAGGCCAGTCGCGATACTTCGCGCACCAGCGACGGTCGCTGTATACAAAGTAAGTGGCGAGAGGGCAGTTCCCGATGCCAGTGTAAAGGTGGCCAATCTGTTGGTAGCATCCAGCGTGACTGTTCCGTTAGGATTGGTACAAGGTGCGGCACAGGTAACCGTAAAGCTTGCGCCACCCGAAATTGGTGCCATGGGCTCACTGAAGGCCGCATTAATAATGGTGTTGTTGACCGGCACGCCCGTTGCGTTAGGCACAGGAGCTACGGCTGTAACGGTTGGCGCAAGTACTGAATTGGCACCCGTGCCCAGAATGGGAGCTTGCCCACCCCCACCACTTCCACCGCCGCATGCCGCCACCAACGCAGTCAGCACAACGGGTATCGACCAAAGTAGTCGTTTGGAATAACGCTCAAAACTATTCATTTTGTTCTCCTTCATATTTCAGGGTTAGTTTTTGATTAATGCCGCTGGTGCCAGCAACGGCCGCCGGATGACTAGGTCGTGGCAAACATCAATGCGAGATCGGTTCGATTAAGCTTTGCCTCAATGAAAACCGAAGCGCTGCGTGTTTTTGTTATGGCACTACAGAGCAAGTGGAGGCTCCCAATTATTTTTGAGTTAACGCGCTTTAACTCGCTTCAACTGCTTTAACTGCTTTAACGCGCTCGCAAAATTGGACGTTGAGCTTTCGCTTGGACTTAATTTTTAACAAGATTGGCTCATATCACATTCTTCTGTAAGACTCGATAACATGAGAGCGGCGCTTGCCCTGACTTCTTGAAGGCAAACGCCTACAAAATGTTGATTAGCGCTTTTCGTGCTTTTCGGGAAGGCCTCGGCTGTGCTGAAAAATCGCGCCGAGCGGCGCAGTGTGATGACGGGGCCAAGTAGGATTTCGACTAAAACCGGTGGGTTTATTTTCGTGTTTTTGCGTGAGTCCGTCCGTTGCCAAGCGAGTCAGTTGTTCGTTGCCCGACTAAAACGGATCAACCAGGGCGGTTATCCCGGGTATTAACCTGTATTGATTTCGGTTAACAATAAAAGCCTGTTATCCATTAGGCGGATATTTTTCTGAGTCGCGAATTAGCGATTGGAGTGGAAATTGCCGGACGGCAATGAAATGACGACGAGGGAGGAGGATTTTTGAAGCGCGCCGATAGCGTGCTGCAAAAAAAATAAGGGCGCGACGGTCAGCGACTCTGATGCCATTTCGTCATTCGGAAAGGCATTTGCCGCTGACAACGCGGGCCTAAAAATTAACTACCTTAAAGCGCAGCCGTTGCGATTGCGAACAGCGAAAAATGGCGATGCAAAGGCGATGCAAAGGCGATGCAAAGGCGGAAAAATGTTGGGCCCTATTTTAACGAAACAATAGCAAGCGCAATCGTAGCAGCAATAATGCGGCCATTATCGAAACAGGACTCGTTTTAAGTGATCACGTATCGGTAGGACTAAGTTGCACTTATTACCGGTGGCTTGTTCTCGATTAGTCGGTCATCGCATTCTGCTAAAAGTGTTGGTGGTCTCCGGCTATCTCCGCTGAGCTCGCTGGCTCTTCACGAGCTTCTGGAAGTTAGCCGTCGACCAATCAAGTTCATTCATCTTGCTCGCGGGTCGGTAGAATTTTCCATTCCCGCAGGCCCGATTCACATACATTTTGGTTGGGATGATGACCGCGGTCATCCCGGTTCAACTTCTGCACGCCAATAAGCCCCACGTTATTTTAAGTACGCCATTACAGTTTTTCCGATGGTTGATAAAGCGCATGGGCTGGATTTTTCCCCGGCAGATTTCCGGCAAAGGCTCGTTTTCGCTAGCCTCTTGAGAAAAAGCAAACAAAAAAAAGCACTCCGATCTCTCGTGAGTGCTTGATTTCCCGCTGCATGTATTGTGGCTCCCCGACCTGGATTCGAACCAGGGACCTGCGGATTAACAGTCCGTCGCTCTACCGGCTGAGCTATCAGGGAATTGATTGGAATGTCCAACTGCACATTCGCAACAGTCGCAACTGCACATTCGCAACAGTCGCAAATTATAGCGTTTTTGCAGGCGTTTGGTCAATTCCAATGTAACTTTTACCAATCCGAAAGAAACATGAAGCAATTCCTGCATTGCGACTCAGGCGATTCCGGCATTTCCCGCAGTACCTACAAGCTTGGGCAAATTCAATTTTGCGGGTTTAACGGTCTTTTTATCGCGCAAATAATGGGCAACTAAATCCCAAGCGGGTTCTGCACCTGAACTGGCCGCTGCCTCCGCTACCGGCGCCCAACCGGCAACCTTGTAGATTTTGTTGGGGTCGATCGCTTTACCTTTCAACACCATATTACTGATTCGACTGCCCATTTTGGCAACGGGCTGGCAAGTGTATTGCATGCCCCCTACACGCACCATATCGCCACCTTGTTGGTAATAGGGGTCTGGGTTGAAGAGATTATCTGCGACGTCCTCCAGCACAGTTTTGATCATCTCACCGCGCATCTCGGTGACCGTTGTGTAGGGGTAAGTGATTGCCGTTTGATCCATCACATGCTCCATCGTAATCGCCTGCCCAGGCAGGATCGACGTGCCCCAACGAAAGCCGGGCGAGAAGGCAATCTCGGCGTTTTTACGTTCGATCAAAGCATCGAGAATCACTTGATCAAACGTGCCGTTAAAATTGCCACGGCGGTACAACAGACCATCAGTGACAGCAAGCTTTTCAGTGAGCTTGGCTAAATGCGGTGCGCGGATTTTATCAATCAGCGCTTGCATGTCTTTGTCCGCCGACAAAAGGTTCGAGAAAATTGGCATCAGCTTGTAGCGAAAATCGGCAACCTTTCCAGCCTTCACGTCGAAATCGAGCACACCCAAAAATTTCCCATTCGAACCTGCATTCGTAACGAGCGTTTTACCGCCTGCGTTGTTGACAACGATTGGCTGCGGCACGCCATCGTGCGTATGCCCGCCCATGATCGCGTCTATGCCGGTGATGCGCGAGGCCATTTTGAGGTCCACATCCATGCCGTTGTGTGAAAGCAACACCACGACCGCAGCGCCCTTTGAACGGGCGGCGTTCACGGTTTGCTGCATTTCCGTTTCTTTGATGCCAAATGTCCAATCCGGCGTGAAATAACGGGGGTTGGCAATTGGCGTATACGGGAATGCTTGCCCAACGATTGCGACCGAGACACCGTTCATTTCTTTCATAACGAACGGTTGAAAAACAGGATCGTTAAAATCAACAGTATGAATATTTTGCGCAACGAAATCGATGCGACCCTGAAAATCGCGGTTAATAATTTCTTGCACACGAGCAGCACCCAACGTCATTTCCCAATGCGCCGTCATCACATTCACGCCGAGTTGCAAACATGCGTCGACCATGTCTTGGCCTTTGCTCCATAACGCCGTTGCGGAGCCTTGCCAGGTATCGCCACCGTCCAGCAGCAGCGCGTTGGGACGCGATGCTTTGAGTTGTTTGACCAACGTAGCGATATGCGCGAAGCCGCCGACCTTGCCGTAAGCACGTGCGGCGTGTTCGAAATCAAGATAGGTAAAGGCGTGGGCCTCGCGCGAATGCGGGGCAATGTTGAACTGTTTGAGCAGCTTTTCGCCCACTAAATGCGGCGCGCGGCCGCTGGCTCCAAACAGGCCGAGATTGACACTCGGCTCGCGGAAGTAGGTCGGGGTGAGCTGCGCATGGCAATCGGTCATGTGCAGCAAATGCACATTGCCGAAGCGCGGCAGATCGTAAAAATGAGCAGCAGATTGCCCCACTGACTTCCCCAAGATGCGCGATCTGCGAGGATTTCCAGCCATTTCTGCTGCTGTATCGAACGCAAAACCACCCGCGCTGGCGACAGCAAGAACCTGCAAAAATTCACGACGTGAAAGATTCGACATTCATTGAGCCTGCAATCGTTGCTGGTTGACTCGCTAGTTGTTCACCGGTGACGCAGGATCCATCAACAATGCCGTCAGGTGTTTGATCTCCTTCTCCGTCAAAATAACGCCGTGCGTACCAGCATTTCCAAAACGTGGCATGTTTGAACAGGCCGAGAACGCTTGCGAGTTAGCAATCTTGCCGTAAGCGTATTTTGTAATCGCTTCTGAATAACCGCGAACTTTGCCAAAGTTATAGAGGGTCGGTCCGAGGTTGCCGTACGAGAGCTCAGTTTTCGTGAGTTGATGGCAGGCGTAGCAGTTGCCACCAGATGGGTTATCGGGGTTGTCGGTAAACTGTTTTCCAATACCCGACTGCGCAATTTTTTCGCCCTCTTTCCAATCGCCGAGCAGCTTTCCGTCGGCTGGATATTTCAATAATTTTTGATTAATCGCTTCGATTTTTGCGCGGACGGATTTGGGCGGATTGTCTTGATACTGCGAGCAAAGCGCTTGGGTTTCGTCTTGATTCAGACGATCAACCGACGCTTGTCCCCGGGTTTTAAAAGAATTGCGCATCATCTCTTGCGCGGCTATGCTGGTGGCATCTTTGGCTGCGAAATCGTTCTTGGGATCCATTTTCGCAGGTGCCGAAAATGCGGCATCTGAAAATGAAAATACGATGATGACACCCAATGCTTTTATCAGATTCATTTCATTCTCCAACAATATAGTGTTCGCTTCATTGTCGCCGGGGTTAACCCTTAAGTTACCGTTTAATCGCTGGCGCGTTCATCACGCCGCCATTCGCGTTTTTGGCTAAAAACATCGTTAACGCAATTGACGCTTCCGATGTAAATTCCAACTCGGGGAAACGTTGCTGGCGGAAGCAATCATAAAGCCGCCATTGGAACGAGCGCGTTTCACCTTGCGAAACGCGATACGCCGGCCAAGTGGTGTAGGCACGTTGTGCCTGATCTTGTTTTAAGAGATTGGGCAAATCCTGCAAACGAATCCGCTGCCCACTCGCGCCGTGGCAAGTTGAGCAAGAAAAATCATGTGTACCGCCGCGATGGAAAAACATTTTTTTGCCCAACTCGTAGTAGCGTTTCTCGTCTGGCTGTTTGCCCGACACATTCATTTTTAGGCCGCGTGATGCGCCGGCAATATATGCAACCAACGCTTCCATACTCGATTTGTTATCGGGGCCGCCAAATGGATTTTTCTTGGCTTCGATGTAGCTAAACCCTTGCAACATAACCATACAAGTGACTAACCTGCTTTCCAAATCCTCGACTTTGCCGGAATCCTCAAAATGCTTCGGCAAGACGGTGTATGCGCCCTTCACCATGCCGGCACCCAACCCCAAATCGCATTGTTCTAACGAGACATTTTTTGGACCACGCTTTTGCTTCCATAAGTCTTCGCCACGCGCCTCCCATAGCTCAGCTGGGTTACCGTCGCCCAATGCTTGGCGATAGCGTTCGATTTCTTTTGCTGTCTGATCGCCACCTTGGTTGGTAAGGGAGCTTTGCGCCATTGCAGCAACCGACGCAGTAGTGATGGCAAAGACAGCAATTACACCCGCCAGCAATCGCTGGCTTAACATCGCGTTCTGCATACTTCCTCCGATATTTTTCACACGGCTATTTTCGCTATTTGGTGTCGTTACTTTATACATTTTTTTATCACGATTTCGTATCACTATTTTGTGTCGCTATTTTGTATTGTTGTACGCTAGCGCCACTAATAAGGCTATGGCTTTAGATACACATAACCCTCTTTGGCCTGCAGCCGCGCGACTTCAGCGACACCACTCGGTACGAGTTTCGCCTCTTCGATCACCCGTTTGGGGTCGATCATGCGGCGCTCGAGTGTGATCTTACAAACCCGAAAATCGACGCCTTTTTTGACCAGTTCTTGCACATTGGCGTCGAATAGATTGCCATTTTTATCCTTGGCGCCATCGAGCAAAAAATCAACGCCGTTGGCATGCGCCACGACCGTAATTTTGACAGTTGGGTCTGCTGACAAATGATTGCGCACATTTCGTAGCGCGGCCATGGCCTGCTCAATGCCCTCACTAACATGGTAAACGACCTTCACCGGTTCATCTTTTGCGGCGATAGCAGCAACGGGCGTTGCCTGAGCAACCAAACTTACAAAAAGCGCGGCTGTTGCACTCACCACTGCACAAGCCGAAATACTTACAAAAACGCCTAAAACACGAGCCCCTACGGCTCCGGTGCAAATATTGGTGCGCATGTTAGGACGGTGCCGTAATTGGCGCTTCATCGGTGCGCTTATCGCCTTTGTTATCGGTCCAAGAAACGATAACTTTATCGCCCACCTTTGCGCCGCTAAATTTAAACGACAGCGTGGGGTTTTTTGAAATTGCGGGGCCCCATTGCGCGGAGAGCACCGTTTTGCCTTTGCAGGTGACGGTCACACTTTGGATAAAGTGCGCTGGCACCACCTTACCCGCCGCGTCTTTGCGTTGACCGGTTTCCATTTCGTGCGCCATCAGCACCCGGACATCAACTTTATCGCCGTTCAAAATTGCGCGTATGCGCATCGGATCTGACATTATTTTCTCCTTGCTGCAAATGCTGCTGAGCGCGGCACTTACAAAAATGGTTCGTAAAAATTATTTCAAAACGGCCCACCGTAACCAGCGTGGCACTCGAAGAATTAATCGTGTTGTTTCCTCAACCGCCGCAGCCGCCGAGTGTAACCTTCACTTCTTTGACTGCGTAAAAATACTTGCCATCGGCCTTCACCAGCGCGTAGATATTTGAGGTTTGCCCCATTTTGACGCGCGTCGTGATAATAGGATCGGTGCCGTCCGGGATCGTAAAGTTTGCCGACAATGCATTCGGGTTTTTCTCAACCAAAATAGCAATCAATTCTGTCTTCGGGATTTTGCTCGCGGCACCCACCGGCACAACAGCGCCATTTTCGGCAATATCGGGGGCATTGACGAATGAAATGTCTTTTGATTCGGTCGCTGTTGTGCCACCCAAGGCTTTGACAACATCGTTCAGATTTTTGACTTCAAATGCCGTCTTGTTCCACTCTTCCGCGTAAGCAGCATCAGCCTTGAGGAGCCCGGCAGAAGCGGCGAGCGCCATTACCATCGTGCCACTGGATGTTCTTAAAACTTCACGTCTGTTCATGCTTTACTCCTGAAAAGTCTCTGCTAATAAATTGACAAATTTTGTTAATACGCTGTTGACAATAATACGCTCAAATACGCTAGCGCTAGTTGCCGCCAGCCAAGCTCCAATGTACTAAAGCCTTTAACTCAGCATCACTCATGGTCGCATGGGAAGGCATTCGTATTGCACCCCATACGCCAGCGCCGCCCGAGCGGATTTTCGCGATCAGCTTATCACTGGCAGTGGCATCACCCTTATATTTTGCGGCTATATCGTTATAGCTCGGTCCAACCAGCTTGGCGTTGGCGGCGTGACATACCACGCAGGAATATTGTTTGGCGAGCGCGGCGGCTTGGCCTGCTTGCAGGGGGGCTACGCTTTCAGTTCCCGAGATTTCTCGGGAATCCTTGCCAGAAGTAGCGTTGGGATTCCGGGCTTTACCCGGCAACGGTGCATCGCTAGCTTCCGTACTCGAATCGGTTCGTACGCCGCGTGTGGCGCCCACCAAGCGGTTTTGATCTGCGAGATTGCCGTGCGCGTTTTTAGCAAAATCGGGCAGTGAAGAGGTTATGTTGACATCGACTTTGCAATTCTTCATGCAAGCAAAATTAACGACGTCGCCTCGCCCGTTAATATCCCATAGCGGCAAAAAGAGTTTAGTGCCGTTGCGATTGGGTAATTTGGCTTGTACCTCGGCGATGTTGCGGTCAGACAGAACGAAGTCAGCTGGAACAATATCACCCAAATTCAAAATGTAGGCGGTCACCGCATACACTTCGTCGGCGGCCAACGATTTCGGCGCATCCCATGGCATAGCGCGGTTGATGTAATCCCATAGCGCGGACATTTCGGAGAGTTTCATTAGCGTGGTTCGCTGCGGGTAGCCGGGATTTGCATCACCTCTTAATGAGGCAACCCGTCCGGAAACCGCATCCAGCCCTGTTGTACCGCCGGTGATCGGGGTAAATACTTCGTTGGATTCGCCAAATGTGCCGTGGCAAGATGCGCACTTCGATTCCCATATTTTCTGGCCTTTCTGCACTGAGCCTGAGCCGGCCGGCAAACCTTTGAAATCGGGACGCACGTCGATGTCCCACGCTTTTATTTCGGCGGGTATGGCGGTGCGGCCAACGCCAGGGAACTTTTCGGCTGCGTTTGTTGCGTGAATGTTTGCGAATAAAAAGGTCGTGATTAAAAATGCAGCAGCGAACGGCTGACTCCTTAACCGATGAAGCAGCGTCCGGAATGAAAGGCATTGGCGCGTCGCGTGCCACTTCAAGAAAAACCTGTCATGTTGAACCCGGATTTTTCGGTTCCATAATCTATCTTCGAGATTCGCCGGTCTAGCCGAGGTGCACATTGCTTACCTCGCCATCGCTGGCTATCCGCCAGGTTTGAATCGCATTATTGTGATAAATCGAGCGAGAGCCGCGCACTTCGCGAAGCTGGTTTAGCCGCGGCTGCACATAGCCAGTTGCATCGATGGCCCGGCTTTGAAGCAGGCTAGGCTTACCATCAAAATTCCAGCTAATACTGAAACGCGTAAAACACTTGCTCAAAATCGGCGTTTCTAATTTTGCCGTGCGCCAATTTTTGCCCCCATCAGTGCTTACATCGACGCGCTTAACTTTCCCACGCCCAGACCAGGCGAGACCGGTAATGTTGTAGTAGCCGCGATCCAGCAGCATCTGCCCTGCTGAGGGTGACGTGATGACGCTTTTGCACTCTTGGATCGAGGTATATTGCCGCTGTATACCGTCGGGCATCAGATCGACGTAGTGCAGTGTTTCATCTTTGGTGGCATAAGGCATATCGCCTACCTCAATACGGCGCAGCCATTTCACCCACGACACGCCTTGTACGCCGGGCACGACTAGCCGCAAGGGATAGCCGTTCTCAGGCCGGAGCATTTCACCATTCATCGCGTAAGCCACAAAGCAATCATCCAGCGCGCGATCAATCGAAATAGTGCGCGTCATGCCAGAGCCGTCCGCGCCTTCGGCTAGCAAATATTTCCCGTTCATTTTGTCGTAACCGCAATCGTCCAACAATGTGGACAGCAACACACCGGTAAATTCGCAACAACTCAACATGCCGTGTGTGTACTGCACCGTCGGCACGGCGACATTGCCCCACTCCATTCCCGTATTAGCACCGCATTCAATGAAGTGAATTCTTGAAACCGACGGCAAACGCATCAAATCGTCCATCGTATAGACCTTCGGATTTTTGACAAGCCCGTTAATCATGAACCGATGTTTGCGGGGGTCAATATCCCACCAGCCGTGATGGTGGCGTTCAAAATGCAAACCACTCGGCGTGATGATGCCAAACAAGCCTTGGAGCGGGCAAAACGATACACCCGCTGCTCCCACCCGCGTGAGACCGGGGCTTTCGCGGCGTTGTAGGTTATTTTCCCAAATAGAGGGCATACCGTAGCCGCGCGCAGCGACAGGCTGGCCCAGGCTCTTGGTGTGCTCAGGCATTTCGAGAATGTTGGGATCGCCCCTAGGATCAACTGTCGGTACGGCTTTTGCGTCGAGGCTTGGTCGTGCAAAGGACGAATTTAGCGACAGCGACGTGAGCCCAGCTGCGCTAAGCAATGCGTGTCGCAACAACCCGCGGCGACCGGCTTGAACATCGGCTATCTGAGACGCATTTAAGAAACCTTCCGGCGCACGCCGCAAACGGCCCAACCCCATGGGGCTCAGAGCAGCGTTCCGCGCAGCGATACCGTCAGCATCCGTAACTTCATTTGCCAAGCTGCGCTCCTCAAGCGGAACATCGATACGCATTCTTGGTTGATGCGTTCGTTCATTAGCAGTTGCTAATATAAGCAAAGCCTAATGGACAACGAAAGCGCATGTCAAGTAACCTGCTGTTCTATCGTTTCGTTAGAAAAAGTATATGCCCACCATCTCCGCAGCTATTAAACGAAAAACTGCCGCAAAACTCGCGAAAGAACCAAGCTTGGCAAGCGGCGCGGTAAAGGAATTGGGCACGGACAATCTGCCGATAGATATTTTCGCGCTGATTGGCAAATCCGAAAACATCGAGCAAGCGGCCCTTGCGATGCAGGCGATGTCGCATCCGATGCGCATCAAAATACTTTGCTTGCTATCGTCTGGCGAATTAATCGTCCAAGAGATTGTTGACGCCCTCGGCACGACGCAAAGCAACATATCTCAGCACTTGGGCATCCTCAAAGCCTGCGGCATGATCAACGGCCGCAAAGACGGAACGAAGATGTATTACAACATTGGCGACGCGCGAATTTTGAAGATGATTACGCTTACGCGGGAAATTTTTTGCGCGGGCTAGCGAAAGGCTGCCCTTCGCTAAACTCTAGCACTGGCGCGGACTTTCAGCCAATATCGCAACGAACATTTGCCCTCCACGGGACCGCGTGATAACCCTTTTTTCCGATCAACTGCGCTAGCGGACTCCGGAAATCCGCACCCTCTCGCACGCGATCGAGCAGAGTTACAAAATCGTGATGCGGCTTCCAGCCCAGCGTTTGTAACGCGCGACTGTTGACGTAGACACGATCAATGGTCGGAAACATTTGCCACTGATGGTTTGCATAAATATCGACGTATTGCGGGAAATATCGCGCAAGCACCTGTGGCGCGTTCGTACGCAGCGCAGCCAAATCATGCTGCTGAAAGGGTGTCGTTGCACTGATAATCAGGCGATCAAAGCCTATGCTCGGCGCTTTCTCGATTGCAAGCAAATGAGCGCTGACGACGTCTTCAATATCGACACGCCGGTATACGTATTCATTGAGCTTGATGTTGCTATCTGTATAGCGCGCGGCCATCGCCGGATTATCGTCAATCTCTGGAAAAAACCGAGACGTGCGCAATATGATGCAATTTAGTTTTTGGTTACGATGAAAGAGTTCGCACAAATTCTCCGCCGCCGTTTTGGTAACGCCATAAATATTTTTGGGGATCGGGTTGACATCCTCTGTGATCCACACCGTTGGTTCGCCTGGCGCAGGCACGAGCGCATCACCAAAAACGCTGGTGGTGCTCGTATAGACGAACGAGCGAACGCCCTGCGCCGTCGCTTCTTCGAGCAAATTCAGCGTGCCGCTGATATTGGTGTCAACAAACTCTTGGCGTGAATGCGTTTCGACATGCGGTTTGTGCAGCGTTGCCGTGTGAATGACAGCATCAACCTGGAACATACAAGCTTTCACAAGCGCACGGTTAGCGAGCGAACCAACCACTGTTGTAAATGGTGAAGGCAAAATATCGACGCCAACGGCTTCGATATTTTTCGCCCGCAGCGTGCGCATCAGGGCCTCGCCTAAATGTCCGGCACTACCAGTCACCAATACCTTCATGGCTTGGGCTTCAGCAGGTTCCGCGTGCTATTCCACCGTGACCGATTTTGCCAAATTGCGCGGCTTATCAACATCCGTGCCGCGCAATAACGCCGTGTGGTAAGCGAGTAGCTGAACGGGTATGGCATGAATAATCGGCGATAAAACGCCAGCATGGCGCGGCGTCCGGATGACATGCACGCGGTCAGATTCGGTGAAATGGCTATCCAAATCGGCGAGTACAAACAATTCGCCGCCACGTGCGCTAACTTCTTGCATGTTTGATTTTACTTTTTCGAGAAGCGCATCGTTAGGCGCGATCACCACCACGGGCATATTGGCATCAACCAATGCAAGCGGGCCGTGCTTCAGCTCGCCTGCGGGGTAAGCCTCGGCGTGGATATAGGAAATTTCCTTGAGCTTTAACGCGCCCTCTAACGCAATGGGATAGTGAATGCCGCGCCCCAAAAATAGTGCATGATTTTTTTGCGTGAACTTTTTGGCCCACTCGATAATTTGCGGCTCCAGATTCAACGCGTGCTGAACGCTGCCCGGTACAAAACG
The DNA here is from genome assembly GCA_025360815.1 of Burkholderiales bacterium. Classification (GTDB taxonomy): domain Bacteria; phylum Pseudomonadota; class Gammaproteobacteria; order Burkholderiales; family Usitatibacteraceae; genus UKL13-2. The sequence goes on along the minus strand of JANYBL010000091.1, from coordinate 49,116 downwards.
TAGCTGCTCCAAATAATCGGCTTCTTCGTTGGCGTCTAATTGCCCGCGCTCCTTGGCAATCGCCAGGGTCAACGTGAACAGAGCAGCGAGCTGGGTGGTGAACGCTTTGGTCGACGCCACGCCAATTTCTGCACCGGCGCGGGTATAGCAAACCAGCCGAGAAGCACGCGGAATGGCGCTCTCGCGGACATTGCAGATAGACAATGTATATTCATGCCCCAACTGTTTTGCGCGTTTTAGTGCTTCCATTGTGTCTAGCGTTTCGCCAGATTGCGATATCGTTACGACAAGCTGGCGCGGATTGGGAATCGAATCGCGATACCGGTACTCGTGCCCCAACTCGATATTGCACGGAATTTTGGCAATGGATTCGATCCATTGTTTGGCGACCATCGAAGAATACGAACTGGTACCGGAAGCCAAAATCAAAACCGCATTGATGTCTTTAAAAATCTTGCCTGCATCTTCGCCAAAATGCGAACTCGTAATGCCGTCAGTCAACACCGCGTCAAGCGTATCAGCGACCGCGCGCGGCTGCTCGTGGATTTCCTTTTGCATGAAATGCTGATAGGGGCCAAGGTCGTTTGCATCATCGGTAACCGTCGAAAGATGAATCGCACGCTCAACTGATTTTCCGTCCTTATCGACGACGGCAATACTGTCGAGGCGCAGCGCTGCTACATCGCCCTCCTCCAGATACATAACGCGCCGCGTGACTGGCAAGATCGCCGATACGTCCGATGCAATAAAGTTTTCGCCATCACCAACGCCGATCAACAACGGGCAACCAATACGCGCGCAAGCCACCATGGTTGGATCACGCAACGAAACCACACCAATCGCATAAGCACCATGCAAATCTTGAACGGCGCGTTGTGTGGCAAAAAATAAATCGCCTGACTCTTTGAAATAATGGTGCACCAAATGCGCGATCACTTCGGTATCGGTCTGCGATTCAAATTGGTAGCCCAAGCCTTTGAGCCGTTCACGCTGAGATTCGTGGTTTTCGATGATGCCGTTATGAACCACGGCGATTTCTTCGCGCGACACATGCGGATGGGCATTAAACTCAGTTACCCCGCCGTGGGTCGCCCAGCGCGTATGACCAATCCCCAGCACGCCAACGAGTCCCTCGGCAACGATACCTGCTTCCATTTCGGAAACGCGTCCCACCCGACGCACGCGCTTGATGCCTTCGTTTATCACCGCAATGCCGGCGGAATCATAACCGCGATATTCGAGCCGACGCAGCCCTTCTGTCAGAATCGGAACGATGTTTCTTTTGGCGATGCCGCCGACAATGCCGCACATATTAAGCCTCTAGTTGTTTGGTTATGTTGTTGGGGTAAAAATAGGTATTGATAGCAAGGACAAAAAACAGCGCTTCGTAAGCCATTTTTGCAGTCAAAAAACAAGCCCCTAACAACCGGGGCTTGTCTTGATAATGCTTGGCTTCATCGTCACGGTTGAATATTAAACCCATCCGTCACCGTCCCCGCGTTCATCAAAATAATCGGATTTGACGGGGTGCTGCCGCTCATCAACCACAAAACGAGTGTGCCGTCGGGCTTACGGAAAACAATATCCATTACGCCATCACCATTGAAATCGCCTGAGGCGAAAAATTGCCAAGTCGGATCAGTATCAGGAAGGGCGATAAAGCTGTTACCAACGATCAGCGAACTGGGCGTACAAGATGCATTCGGATCATCGGGATTTGCGAACGAGGGTGGCAGTGTCAAGCCGCGCGCATCCAATGATATTAATCCTGTCTGTCCAGTTGTCGCGTTTCGAACGAGGATGTCGGCACGGCCTTTGCCGGTGAAGTCAGTTGCCTTCAATGCCGTGAAGCCCGTAGGTACGGAACCCGCAGTCAAGTTTGCGCAGGTTCGCAACGGCGTTGCCATCAGAACGCGAATTTGATTCGCGGGATTGATATAGACCATGTCAGCTGCGCCATCGTTGTTAATATCGGCTGCCCCGAGCAACTTCCAATCTAGCGGCGCACCGCCACGTTTCCGAACTTGATTGACACCTTTACCGTCCGTAAACCAAATATAGGAGACCCCAGTATCAGGCGTATCAGGCGTAATGTAGCGCCAGACCAAATCACCGAAACCATCTCCATCAAGATCGCCGACTGCCTGAACATCCCACGTACGCTTAACGCTGCGTAGGAGATGCTCGGTGCCCGAGACAAAGTTATCCCAAATGAAGACATCACCTAAGCCGTCTGTTTGCACGATATTTTGAAACACCAAATCTGATTTGCCAGACCCACGGAAATCGAGGGCGCCAAGCGTACGGAATGAAGAACCCGGATCGGCTTGTGGCGTGAACTGGAACACAAAATTCACTAAGCGTCCCATTTGCAACGCGCCAGTTGAAGAGCGCAGCACCAGTGTGCTGAGCCCGCTGCCGTCGACGTCAACGCCGCCGCGCTGGGCGAGTGGCTGAAGTGCCGAGGCGATCACCAAGAAGTTTTGCGTAACCGGCGTTGCGGGCAGATAAGTCGCGCTACCGGCTTGGTTGGCAATGATGCTGCACGCACCGAGTTCACCAGTCAGGTTCACAAAGTTGTTGCTAGCAACCGTACAAACAGCAGGCGTGGTTGAGAAAAATACGACTGGGTTTCCCGAGGCGCCCCCACTGGCTGCCGCCACCAACGCGCCGCCTCCTACCGTGCGGTTCGATAACGGGTTGAACACGATGGTCTGTGGTTGCTGCGCTGCTGCGCTCGCAACTGCAAATGTTTGCGTAACCGGGGTGGCCGCGTTATAGCTGATACTGGTGTCCAATGAAGCTTGGATGGTACAGCTACCCACCGTAAGTAAGGTAATCGTATTGTTACCCGCCACGCCGCACACGGTATCGGTTAACGTAGCCAATATCGGCACCGAGCCCGAAGACGACGCCGTCAATCCAGTGAAGGGCGACGATTGCAAACTGCGCGTGCCGGGATTGGTAAACGAAATAACTTGATTACCTTTGGCAACCGTTAACGTAAACGACTGCGCACCGCTTGCATTGCCAGCATCAATTGCACTTATCGATAGCACGTAGTCACCAACCGTCCCAGCCGCCGGCACACCACCAAGCACACCCGTTGCAGCAACGAATTTGACCCCTAACGGCAATGCACCGACGATCGCAAACTGTGGCGCAGATCCGCCACTAGCCGTCACTGTAAATTTACCGCTTGCGCCGACATTAAATGTCGTGTTGGGCCCACTGGATATTGAAATCGGCAATGCTGGCGTAACGGCGTTTGAGGGCGCAGAAGCCGCGCCGGTTCCCGCACCATTGGTCGCCGTCACGGTAAATGTATAGCTCGTACCATTCGAGAGGTTTGATACAACTATCGGACTGCCAGAGCCGCTCGCAGTAGCGCCACCGGGGTTGGCCGTTACTGTGTAGCTTGAAACAGGCGAGCCGCCGTTTGCAATAGGCGATAGAAACGAAATGGTCGCTAGCGTGTTCCCCGCCGCCGCCGAAACAGACCTTGGCGAATTCGGTGCCAGATCCAGCGGGGTTACGACATTCGAGGACGCCGATGGCAAACTGTTTGCGACCCCATTATTGGCCAGAACAGTGAAGGAGTAGGAAACGCCCGCCGTCAGCCCTGAAACAGTTAGCGGACTTGCGGCCCCAGAAGAAGTTATTCCACTCGGACTTGCAATCACGGTATAGCTGGTAATAGGCCGCCCACCATTGCTAGCCGGTGCCGCAAACGACACGGTGGCACTTCCGAATCCCTGCGTTGCTACACCAATCGTTGGTGCGCTTGGCGCCGTGGCCGGAATAACACTATTCGAGGCAGCAGACGGCACACTGGACCCAATCATATTTGTGGCCACAACTGTGAACGTGTAAGTCGTCCCGTTGATTAAGCCCAACACACGCAATGGACTGGTCGTGCCGGTAACGAACTGGCCCCCCGGCGATGCCGTCACGGTGTAATCAAGGATTCCGCTTCCGCCGTTGTTGTTCGGTGGGGTAAATGTGACATCGGCGAATTGATTGCCCGCCGTTGCCGTGCCAATCGACGGTGCATTTGGCGCAACGGCTTGAGGGGTGACGCTGTTTGATGCGGCCGATAATGCACCGGCACCTAATGCGTTAGTGGCGAGCACCGTAAATGTGTAGGCTGTCGCATTCGTTAAGCCAGTAAGTAACAGCGGACTTGTGGTTCCGGTTGCAGTGATACCCGACGGCGTTGAGGTTGCCGTATAGGAAAGTATGGCGCTGCCACCGTTGCTCGCAGGCGCGGTGAAGGTGACAGATGCTGTGCCGTTGCCTGCGGTGGCCGCGCCAATCGTCGGCGCACTGGGTGCGGTGGCGGGCGTCACGCTATTAGAAGCCGCTGAGGCAACGCCGGTGCCGGCAATATTGGTTGCCGTCACGGTAAAGGTATAGGCAACACCGTACACCAGGCCAGAGACAGCAATCGGTGATGCTGCCCCAAAATTGGTCAAACCTCCGGGGGTCGATGTCACGTCGTAGCGGGTGATTGCGCTGCCGCCATTGCCTGCTGGCGGTGTAAATGCCACGTTGGCAACTTGGGTTTGACCAACGACGGCAGCTGTGCCGATGGTCGGCGCCCCCGGAAGAGTAGCTTGCGGTGTGGCGCTGGCCGATGCTGACGATGGCAAACTCACACCGATGCTGTTAGTCGCCGTCACGCTGAACGTATAGGCTTGGCCATTGATGAGCCCTGCCACAATTATAGGGCTAGTTGTCCCAACGCCAGTGAGATTACCGGGGTTGGACGTGACCGTATAAGCACTGATTGGTCGACCGCCGTTGAACGCAGGCGGCGTGAAGCTGACTGAAACACTGGCGTTGCCCGCGACAACCGCGCCAACGGTCGGTGCATTTGGCACTGTGGCTGGCGTTACTGAACTCGTTGGGGTCGAGGCTGCACCCGTACCGACAGCGTTGGTTGCCGTTACCGTGAACGTGTAGGCAACCCCATTGGTCAGACCAGTTACCGTCAACGGGCTTGCTGGCCCGCTGATTGTCCCGCCCGCTGGATTGGAGGTGACGGTATAGCTGGTTACCGGGCTGCCACCGTTTACGGCAGGAGCATTGAAGTTGACGGTTGCTGTTTGATTACCAGCAAACACTGAAATGATGGTGGGCGCATTTGGAACTGTTGCAGGGGTTACGCTGTTGCTGGCAGGTGAGGAAGCTGGGCCAGTTCCAATCGCATTGATCGCAACGACAGTGAAGGTATAAGCAGTACCGTTGACCAAACCCAGAACCGTCAGCGTGGTTAAATTGCCAGTGACGTTCGCGCCGCCTGGCGCGGCGGTTACTTTATAGTTGGTAATAGGGCTGCCGCCATTGCTCGCTGGCGTCGTAAACGAAACAGTCGCACTGGCATTTCCGCCCACGGCGCTTACCGTTGTTGGTGCACCCGGCGCGGTAGCCGGGGTCACACTGTTGGACGGAGCCGATGACGAGCCTGTTCCGACACCGTTCCGTGCTTTAATTGTTATCGTGTACGCAACCCCATTCGTTAGCCCGCTAACGGTGATCGGCGCAGCAATTGAACCGAGAAGCACTTGGGTGAACGTGGATATTCCGTCGGTCGCGGTGGCGGTATAGTCAAGGATTGCGCTGCCGCCGTTGCTGGCGGGTGCAGTGAAAGTGACAGTAGCACTACCATTGCCGGGCGTTGCCGTTCCAATCGTCGGAGCCCCTGGCGCGACAGGCGGCGCAGCCGCAGGCGTAACCGTGTTGGAAGCGGCTGACGCAACACTTGAGCCGATTGCGTTTCTAGCAGTGACGGCAAAGGTATAAGCGGTTCCGTTGGAAAGACCACTAACTGTTATCGGGCTGGATGCAAAGTTTGCTGTTTTGTTGCCCGGTGTGGAGGTCACGGTGTAGTCGATAATGGCACTACCGCCATCGCTTGCCGGTGGTGTAAAGGTAACGGAAGCGGTGGCATTTCCTCCCGTTGCTGTGCCAATAGTTGGCGCACCCGGCACGGTCGCAGCGCCAGCGGGCGTTACGCTACCCGAAGGCGCCGAAGCTGCTCCTGTTCCGGCAACATTATTGGCAGTAACGGTAAAAGTATAGGCAGTTCCGTTGGTGAGCCCAGTAACGATCAACGGACTGGAAGTGCCCGAGACCGGTGTTCCACTAGGGCTCGGCGTGACGGTATACCCCGTTACGGCGCTACCGCCGTTAAACGCTGGCGCAGTGAATGCGACGGTTACCGCTCCATTGCCAGGTGTCGCGCCGTTAATACTCGGCGCATCCGGTGTGGTTCGTGGAATGTAGGCGCCTGACGGCGCCACAGCGGTACTGCTGCCAGTTACGTTATCGGCGGTCACTGTAAATGTGTAAGCAACACCATTTGTTAGGCAGGTCACGTCGATCGGAGATGATGCGCCGGTGCCAACTGCCCCTCCAGGGCTTGCTGTAACGGTAAAACTTGTAGCAGCAGCCCCCGACGCAGCCGGCGTAAAGCTGACCGTTACCTTACCATTTCCGGGGACGGCGGCGGCACTATTGGGCGGGTTAGGCGCAACCGCGTAAGCTGAGGAAGCCCAACATACCGAGAGTGCCAACGCGCTGCTCGCTAGCCGACTGGCAAGCAATTTTCTTGGCGTCGTAGATCGGGGTTTTGGGCACTTGAAACCAAAAATGTGCTGTAGGATATTCATTGTTGGCCTCCTAGACCGTATACAACTTTTCGCAGCCGTCTGCCGTAATACCAAACCAATCCCCGCTTTATATCTGCAGGCTACGCTCGCTGCGCGACTTTACTAAAGGCGGCAGTAATCTCAAAAACGAATTCGTTTCAACACCACTTAGTGACCACCTAGTGACCACGTCTGCTGTCCAATCCATTGTTACATCATGTTATGTCAGCGATTGGACAAAAATTCAATAAATTACCGCAACCCAAATTTTAGTCCGTTCAAGAGCGATCAAGTACAAAAATCTTGGGTCATACCGTAATCGCGGGTCGGTCATAAAGATTTACAGTTACGATGGGCCTGGGTTAGGTGGACCAGACGGGGTATCTAGCGCATAAACGGTTTGCAAAATGCCATCAAAAAAAGAGCGAATACTACTCCAGACGACATTTTTGATCATTACAATGATTTTAGGAGTAGTTCCGCCTCCGTTTTAGCGGTGGACTCGCCCAAGCGAATCACTGCCTGCAATTCCTTAATACCGCCCACTTTGTCCCCTGATTTTACCATTGCCTTCGCAAGATGAAGGCGAATGTCGGCATCATTGGGGGCAGCGACGGCGGATTGCGTTAGCAATTCAAGGCCATGCTTCCGATTTCGCTCCCGACTTTCAGCATTCTCATCGCTAAAAAGTAACCAGCCATACGTGTTTTGGATACTGGGGTTTAACGGCGCCTGCAAATAGGCTCTCTCGGCATAGGATAGAGCGGAGGCATCTTTCATCTGACTCAAAACCCACGCAAGATTGTTGAGCGTGGCGACATTATCGGGCTGGATAGCAAGAATTTCCCTGTACCCTTGCGCGGCCTCTTTGTAGGCTTTCTCCTGCATCAAAAGCGTTGCCAAGTAGAATCGCACGATTGGCTCGTTTGGATTGTCTTTCACCCATTGCGTTGTAAGGCTTTTCGCCTCCCAAGTCTTACCGCCCATTAGCATTAGCTGGTGCTGTTTGACGATGAGCTCGGGCGTTGCTTGTCGCTTGAGTGCTTCTGCATAGGCCCGCGTTGCTTCAGAAAATTTTTTCTGACTGGCCAGCACATCGCCTTCGAGTGCAAACCCAATACCTTCTTTCGGCCTCGCTTTCTGAATCACGCGGGTTTCTTTTAATGCTTCCTCAGGCTTGCCCGCTGCCAGCTGCAAAGTGACAATATCTCGCTGCGCATCGAGCAAATCGGGCTGCATCGCCAGTGCTTTGCGTAACGCTTGCAGCGGAACATCAACTTGCTTTGAGGCGAACTGCGCAGACGCCAAACGTAACAATGGCAATGGCGAATCGGGTTGCAGTGTAGCCAATTTTTTGAACGACTCTATCGCCTGCGCTGTCTGCCCTGCCGCCAATTGTGCCGCGCCCAGCGCATCCAACAACCTTGGCTCATCGGGTATGGCGTTATGTGCAGCGGTAGCCGCCGCCATCGCGCCGGCTAAATCACGATTTTTTGCTAAAAAATCAATGAGTGCCAAACGTGCGGGTGCCGATTTTTGGTCGATGGAAATCGCTTTACTCAGCGTTTCCTTTACCTCCTTTGCAGGTGCGCCGGTCATCATTTGAGCCTCAGCCAGCGCGAGCCACGCACCCTCGTTATTTGGTTCTTTTTCCAGGATGGCGTTGAAGCGCGCCGTCGCCAGCGCTGGCCTTTTTTCAGCCACATCTAATCTCGCCAAATTACGGGCGGCAGGGAGGTATGTTGGTTGAAGTAGCAGTGCTTTTTCAAAACTTATTCGGGCGCTCTTGACATCGCTTTTGCCGATTTGTGCTGAACCTTTTAAGTTAAATGTGAGCGGATTATCGGGCTGCTTCTTTTCGAGTTTCCCGACCGCCTGCAATGCCTTATCGAACTGCCTAGCGACAAGGTGGGCGCTAATTAACGACAAGTCTGCTTGGTATTGGTCTTTATCGAGGTTTGATGTTAATTCAAGATCGGCAATCGCGCGCTCCATTTCGCCATTAGCGAGCCGAATTTGCGCCAAACGCGTTTTCAATGCCACGCTATCCTTCTCGGTGGCGAGCGCCCGGTCATAGAACCGGGCAGCATCAGTCAATTGATTCTTTGCTAATGCAACCTCACCCGCCGTCCGCAACACGTTGGCATCTTGCGGCGCAAGCTTCAGCGCTGGAGTAATCGCCTCTTCTGCTTTGACCGGTTGCCCTTGCCGAAGATAGGTAGTTGCAAGCAGATTGCGGGCGTAGGTACTACCCGGATTTTTAGCGACAGCCTTTCGCAAATAATCTGCCGCTGTTGCCAATGACCCTAGCTGATATTCAGCTGCACCGGCCAGCATGAGCGAAGGCGCATGATCGGGTAGGACATTTAGTACTTGAATAACGACATCCCGCGCCCTAAGGGGCTCATTTTTTCGAAAAGCGAGTGTCGCTTCGAGATAGCGTCCGCGTATGTCATTCGGTAGCACTTTTTGCATCGACGCGATATCGGCGGCGGCTTGGTTGAATCTATCAGCACCGATCAGCAGCGAAATTAGTACGAATCGTGCCTGCCCGTCAAATGGCGATGCCGCGACCAGCTTCGACAGCACGGCGATGGCTTCATCTACTTTGCCCTGCGATACGAAGAGGTCTGCTTTCAGAGAGAGTGCATGCGTGTTGTCGGCAACGTTCGCAAGAATCTCGTCAGCCACACCGTTTGCACTCACGATATCCCCCGCTGCGGCGGCGATTCTTGCTTCACCAACGCGCGCCCGTGCATCACCAGGCGCTAGCTTAAGCGCAACGGAAAAGGCTTCACGCGCTTTTGCTCGATCACCCAATACGAGATAAGCCTCGCCAATAGATGATTTAATAGCGCATTGCGTTGCGGCATCTGGAATCGCAACATTACCTAGCTCCTCAACCAGTTTTTTCGCCTCACCCTGCCCCATCATGACTCTCGCCAATGCGGGATAAACTAGCTCTGGTGCATAACGCAAATCTTGCGCTTTTCGTAAATGAATTTCGGCACCGCTATAGTCACCTAATTCGATGAGTGAGCTGGCTAACAAGTAACGCACCTCACCTGTGTTTTCTTTCTGCGCGGCATTTTTGAGCTGAATAGCCGCTGCGGCGTAGTCACGTTTTGCCATGTAATCTCTGGCAGACTTAACGAACATCGCAGATGATTGCTGTTCGCAGCCAGCGCAGGTGATTACGGCTGTAGTCAGCACAGCGCCGATAAAAAATATTGATTTATTCATTTTTTGCATTCGGAAAATAAAGTACCAAGCGCGGAATGTGGCATCGTTAAAGAGCGAAGATGGCCACCAAAAAATCAACGTAGCCCAAAACGATCCAATAATTCATACAGTGTTGGTCGGCTGACGCCCAGTAGCTCGGCAGCCTTAGATAAATTACCGTCAACGCGCCCCAAAACACGAGCCACCGCCTGCCGTTCGGCCTCATCGCGCACTTGGCGCAAATTGAGCTTGTCGGTTCGCTGACCATTCGCCGTATTCTCGGTGGCGACATTGCTCGCGTCGCTGGCTGTGCTGTTAGTCCCAGCGGTGCTAACAACCCGACTTAGGCCTAAATCATCGGCAGTGATAGTACTGCTCTCGGCCATTATCACGGCGCGTTTGATGCAGTTTTCGAGCTCGCGTACATTGCCAGGCCAAGGGTAGGATTCAATTTCATCAATTGCCTTGGGTTGCAGCGACGATGTACCGCGCCGATGTTCCTCCGCAAACCGCCGCACGAATGAGTGTGCAATCAAAGCCGCATCACCAACGCGCTTCCGTAGCGGCGGAATATCGAGCACAATCTCGGCCAAACGAAAATACAAATCTTCGCGAAATTTCCTCTCCGCAATCATCATCTTTAGGTCCTGATGCGTAGCACAAACGATTCTAATGTCGACCGCAATTTCTTCGCGACCACCGACTCGTTCTATCACCCGCTCCTGCAAAAAACGTAACAGCTTGGCCTGCAGCGGCATGGGCAAGTCACCGACTTCATCGAGAAAAAGAGTGCCTTTGTGCGCAATCTCAACTTTGCCGATAGTTTGTTTAGCAGCACCCGTAAACGCCCCTTTTTCGTAGCCAAAAAGCTCACTCTCCAACAACGCTTCCGGAATGGCCGCACAATTGATCGCAACGAAGCGCTCTTTGCGTCTCGGCGAAAGATCATGTAACGCCCGCGCAACCACCTCCTTGCCAGTACCGGACTCCCCCAGAAGCAGGACGGTGGCGTTGGTCGGCGCAATTTTCTCGACTATGCGACACATGCGCAACATCGCTGCATCTTGCGTGATCAATCCAGCAAAACTGCTCTTTTGCACGCTAGTTTGCAAACGCCGATTTTCCTCCTGCAACTCATGCAAGCGGTACGCGCGCTCGATGGTGAAGCCCAGTAAGACCGGGTCAAACGGCTTCGCGTAAAAATCATACGCTCCCAAGCGAATGGCTTGCAGAGCGTTGGCATGGTCGTTTTGTCCCGTCAGCACGATAACCTTGGTATGTGGTGCGACATCCAAAATTTTCTTTAGCAAATTGAACCCCTCCGTGACGCCGTCCGGGTTCGGGGGCAAACCGAGGTCCATCGTAACAACTGCGGGTTCAAAACGTCTGATTTGTGCGATGGCGCTCTCGGCATCATCAGCGACAACGGTCTCGTTTTGATCAAATGCCCAGCGCATCTGCTTTTGCAGCGCCAGATCGTCTTCAACAATTAACAGCGGTTTGCGTTTGATTGAGCTCATGGTGTTGGGTGAAGCTGAGCATGTTCATATTTCGCAGCTGCGGAAAGCAAGGGAAAAATGAGACTAAATGTGGTGCCTACATTGAGCGCGCTAGTGACTGAAATACGGCCGCGAATGCTGCCAATGTATTGAAAACTCTCAAACATACCAATCCCCATTCCCTGCGCCTTTGTGGTCTGAAACGGATGAAATAAGTACTCGCGGATAAACTCTTCGCTCATGCCGACACCGCTGTCGATAACATCAATAAAGACATTTTTTTCATCAACGTAAGCACGTAGCATAACCCTTTCAACGCGCTTGTTAGCCTCGAGAACTATGGGGTTCTTAATAACTGTTGCCTCTATTGCATTTTGTACAACGTGGCCAATGACCCTCTCTATCCGGTCCTCGTGCGCAAGGATCCGCAAATTGGGGGCCAGCTCGGCTTCAACCGTGACATCGTTACTTTGGCTTCCGTCACTTTGCACGCCATTGCTCGCACTTTTCACACTGACTATGCGCTTAATAATGGGGCCAAGTTCAATGGCACATGGTTTTCCAACTGGTGTAGTCCCTGTCCGTAGCTGTAGCATCAGACTATTCATACGCCCGACCACGTGATCGATGGTCTCAAGCATGTCATTTTGAAACTCCGGATTATCGCGATGCCGCTCAGCGTTCTTGAGTAACAGCACCAGTTGCGAAATGAGATTTTTTAAGTCGTGCACTACAAATGCGGACATACGATTGAACGCATCGAATTTCTCAAGCTCAACCAGTGATTCTTGTGCGCGATGCTGTGCCAAGTAGCTCGCCGCCTGACGGCTGGCAGTTTTAAGTAAATCCAATACCTCCCAATTGATATCAATTGGTGTTCGGGGACGGGCTAAAACTACAAAGCCGATTAATTCGCTGTTTTTGGGTTCGCCGCTGTAACCCGCACTATTTGTCGGTTCGACGCTACCGGAATCAACGCTATTTGGGTTCGGCAGTGGCACAACAATCCATGCATCTTTGCGTTTGACAAGCCATGTTGGTAATACTAAATTGGGATAACGTGCGGGCTCTTTCAACACTTCATCAATTTGAATTACCCAGTTTCCGTTCTGAAGAAACGACACCAGCGACGCCATTTCGCTGGCGGCGGCAGGGTACAATTGTGGTGGTTTCTCAATCGCCACATCAGCAGCGGTCTCGTCATTTGCGGCAACAAAAAACGGAGGCATATTCAATCGCGCCATTTCGCACATGACTCCACCCCGGTCCAGCCATATCGCACCGCCAACGCTTTCTACCAAATCTGCGTGGGCGCGAATAACTTGCTGATACAAGCTTTCACCTTCTTCCGCTGTGCCAAGTTTAGTCGTAAATTGCAGCCATTCCTTTCGATAGTCGTAACGATATGAAAAGAGATTTTTACTAATAAAAACCCTCAACCGGGCACGCAGTGAGCCCGACATGGCCAGCGTCGCGAGGAACAAAACGGCAGTAAACAAAATAACAATTTGGAGGGTTTTGCCCCATTCGCCGCCAAAATAATTTACCCAGTAGGCTGTCAGCGCAACGATCAACAAATAACATCCGGCGACAAAGATCGCCGTTGAGTGAAACACCACACCCCGTGAGACGTGCAAATCAAGTGTCCACGCCATGTTTCGGCGTGTCGCGATTGCGATAAAAAACATCACCAACGCATGGGCTATTCCCCGAGCCGCCCAAAACTCCGGATCCACTTGGTGAAATAGCAACGCGCCCGAAAATACGACCAGATCGTAGGCAAACATGCAACCCAGGCCAATGATGAGTGGCTTAACCGCCCAAACTCGGTTTTTGGGCATGCGTTGATAAAGCTGTTCGGTTAGTACTAACCCCAAAATCGAAAGTCCAAGCCACGGATAAAATGCAGTGAATCCGAGCTCTCGACCATCAATATCGGCTGCTGCAACCCAAGGCATGGGCTGAGGCAAGACTGCAGCGGCAAACAAAAGGATAAATAACAGCGCAAATATCCAAAGCTGCGATGCCACTCGGTGGACAGATGATTGCTTTTCCTTGCCCGCGGAGTCACCGGTAACAAGTAGCGACAAAAAAGCCAGTAAACCCGCCATACGAGCTACATCAGACACCCTCGCTAGCGACCAGAAAATTTCGTTCCCAGCCTGATGCCATTTGATCGCAACCAGCATGCTGCCAGCCCATAGCGCACTCATGATCACAGCGCAAACAAGGATGGTTGTGCGTAAGCTTAATCCTGGTTGAGCTGATTGCTCAGCGACAAAAAAGCGAATGGCGAAGATTGCAAAAATTATTGCTGCTAGGCCGTAGCCCCACATCGCTTGAACAGCCGGAAAATCACTCATCGTGTCGCGAATCCGTCAAAAAGATTGTGGAATCTTACTACGAAGATCTGCGCATTCTAGAATATCAATCGGATGCGACAACACGGGTTAAGCTAGAAATCACCATCAGCATTCTGAACCGAGCAAGCTAGCCGGCATCGCACATATAAAAGCTGAACTAAAACAGAAATTGCAAAAGCTAATCCACAAAAGAACAACCCCGCCAAAGCGGGGCTGGACTGCGCGTTTTAAGACTGGCTAAAAGTAGCTTAGGACTTCTTACGCTTAATGAATGCCAATCCAAGCAGGCCAATTCCAAGCAGTGCCAAAGACGATGGCTCGGGCACGCTGGTAAATGTAGCCAAATTTTGACGAGTTGGGCTAACAAATACGTTAACTGCATAGTTGCTCGTGCTGGGAAGGTTGGCAAGCCAAGTATTGGCCAAAACAATCGACGCATCCGAGGCACCAAAGGCAGTAAAAGCGCCCGTATTCAAGCTGAACGTGTTTGTTGGATTGGGTCTTTCGTAAACGATTTCCCAAACCGCCAATTGGAAAGCGCCAGATGTGACGCCATTGTTGACCAAACCGAGCGATTCTGTGGCGAGTCTTCCGAGCAAATCGGCCCGTTGCTGGCCTATGTAGCCGATCGACGATGCGGCAACCAACTGCGCATCGTTGTATGGACTGTTGAAGTAGGTATTTTTAAGAATATCGACACACCAACTGAGGAAAGAGTTCGTGCCGCTGGTTGTTGCAAATCCGCCCGAATAAACGTATTCGGCAGCAGGTGGCGTGGTTGAATTGATGTGAACGGTCGTCGGGTTTGCAAACCCCATTCCAGTAACGTTGATGGGAGTAGCAACGGCTGTATTTGCTGAAACCAAACAAGCGGTGGCCATACCTATTAGTGCTTTGTGCGCGAATTTCATATTTTTATCCTTTGATGAGGGGATGTTTTTTTACTTGATGATTGCTTTAACGAATGCTTTGCTGGTTACACAAAAGCAAATCGCATGCCAAAAAAATAATCCTTTCAAAATCATGTCATTAACAGACATAGGCAACTAATCAACAACCATATTGTAAAATTTCCCGACACTTTCCGCGTGACTTTTCGGCGCACGTTTCGAAACGAATCCGCGTCGCAATCGCGGGCGAGATGTACCGCTGTATTTTGTCGATTAATTCTATTCAATGCGCGCGAGCGCGGCCATCAACGCTGGACTCATTTCGCGCATAAATCCGTCCAAAAATTCAGCTGCGTTTTCAACCGGCTCTTGTTCGCCGAGCGGCAAATAAAGCGCGATCCACGCGGCAGCTTCACCACTCGACACGCTCTCTGCCAATCGTAGCGGTAAATGCCCCCGTAACTGCTGAATTTTGGCCTCAAGGCCGGATGCGGATGCGTGTCCGTTGACTAAATACCACCGCCAAGCAAGCACCCGTATATTTGCACCCGGTGCAGTTCCGCTCACGCCACATTTTATAACACCAGTATCGACCGTTAACGGTTTACCGTCGAAACTAGTCGGGGCGGATCCACGCACGGCTAAGCTCCAGTTAGGATCGTCAGAATTGACCCACTGATTGGCGGTGCTCACTAGCTTCGATTGCCACGTCTGATGCTGAAAAACGCCTATATACAGATCGACGCGGCGGCCATTTTTTTCGAAGCTTTGCCGCTGTTGCCAGCTCGGATTTGTCAAAGAAGGGAGCCATGGCAAACCTGAGTTCTCGGCCTCCAGCCAACCGGATCGCGGCTTGATATGAATAGCTTGGGTGTCCGTTTTCGTCGCTGAGTTCGCCGATAAATCTGCTACGGGCGCGAGTTTTGAGTGAATTAGCGGCCCTGCAAACAGCACAATGCAGGTGGTAAAAAAAGCAGCCGAGATAAGCACTGTCCGCCGTTGGCTGACGGCGCTATCGCTCGCCTTAAGGTTCAAGGTGACGAGGGCTCGGGCTGTCGGATCGGAATTATTTTTTAACCACTCCGTATCCTCGTATTCACCAAATTGGCCGCGAGCCGTGCCTCTACACTGCCAACCAAGCCAGCAATAAATAGCAAACAGGACAGCAAACAAACACCAGCCAAAGGTCGAATGGTCGTCCCGTAATAGCTGATTGTTGGTTGCATGCGCGATGAAAATCGTAAAGTAGGCCCTGATCCAATTGCCAACAATGCCGAGTACCAAAACGCCCGCTATAAAGACTGTACGTCGCCAGACTGAGCGATACATAGCCCAAGCATAGAGCACGCCCAATATGGCGCAAACACACAAATATTGTGAGCCGCTGCAGGCGTCAGCGATTGACCATGCACCCGTTGGCAGCAGAAAAGAAGCGCCTTCGCGATACAGCGGAATGCCTGAGGCATGGAGCGCAAAAAAAGTGAAATCGGCCGTCCAGTTGACTAACGTTGGCGCAATTAGTCCATCTATCGGAACTGCCAACAATAGAAATGCGAGCGGAAATACCAGCGCTCTAAAAATATAGCGTCCCAAAATGGTAAGCACCGCGGCTGGCAACATCGCTATAACGGCAAAATAAGTGATGATCCGGACGAATAGTAGTTCTCCGATAAACCATATAAAACCAAGGGCGACTAAGCCAACTATTCCCGACCACTGCGGTGTAATTGCGATTGCAGCGAGTTCATCACGCAGCGACCAAAGCATGATCACGAAAACAATTAATACAAATCCGGAGGGTGACCGGCTGGTTGCGTCGGCATCCAAGCCAAGAAGACTTTGAAACGTCGGCCAAAAGAGTCCAATAACCGCGGCAAAAATAATACCCACCATTAGGACCGCACGTAGACTACGGATCACAATAGGTTTCTCTACAGTCTGATTGTCGCTGCTTACATCGGCATTGCCGAGGCCATCGATAATTTGATTGGGGGTTCGGCTCGACATCAATGTGCCATCACGCCGACCTACTACCGACAAAGAAATTCATACTGGGAACTCTGGTGCTAAGGAGAGATACACATGATATAACGCCAGTAGCGGCGACCTTTTTTGGGGCGAAAAGCTTCTGTGGTGCCCGTGAATACTAGAGCTTCTATTTTATTCTCAGTTTAATTTCCATACCCGGCTGGATTACCGCGTTGCCAACGCCAAGCGTCTTCACACATTTCGGCCAAGCCCCGCTCAGCCCGCCAACCCAATATTTGCGCTGCATAGGCGGGATCAGCAAAACAAGCCGCGATATCCCCAGCGCGACGCGGCATCATTTCATACGGGATGGGGCGCGCCGACGCCTCGGCAAAAGCGCAGATCATTTCGAGTACGGAATAACCATTGCCTGTACCTAGATTAACCGTGAGAAGGCCACCAATGTTATCCAACGCGCTGATCGCTTTTAAATGCCCCAATGCCAAATCAACAACGTGTATGTAGTCGCGCACTCCCGTGCCATCGCGGGTTGGGTAATCATTACCGTAGATCGAAATTTTTTCCCGTTTACCCACAGCAACCTGCGAAACAACCGGCATCAAGTTATTGGGAATACCGTTTGGATCTTCGCCGATTAATCCACTTTTGTGGGCACCAGCCGGGTTGAAGTAGCGTAGCAACGCGATTTTCCAATTACTATCTGCGCGGTACACATCGCGCAATATATCCTCAATCATCAACTTGCTGCGCCCATAAGGATTGGTCACCGATAGTGAAAAGTCTTCGCGAATAGGCACAGTTGCGGGGTCACCATAAACAGTTGCAGATGAACTGAAAACGAGTTTTTTTACCCCCGCTGCGGCCATTTCCTCAAATAAAACCAAGCTGCCGCTGACGTTTACATCATAGTACGAAAGGGGCATTTGGACCGATTCTGCAACAGCTTTCAAGCCAGCAAAATGGATTACCACATCAATCGCGTGGGCTTGGAATAGCGCTTTGAGCGCGCCGCGATCACGAATATCGTTGTTCAAAAAAGTGAGCTTACGGGAAGTAATTTTTTCGGCGCGGCGCAGCGCCTCGAATTTACTATTGATAAGGTTATCAACTACAACAATTTCGTAACCTGCCTGTAACAGCTCAACGACGGTATGCGAACCGATGTAACCGGCGCCGCCCGTGATCAATATCTTTTGAGACTTACTTGACATTAGCAGTCATGCTTGAGGTGGATGGTTGGAAATGAAATTGCAAGCTCGTAGAGACTGAATGCACCTAACGTGCATTATTTTGCCTAAATTTTAAATCCGATAAAAGCGCCTACCTGCAATTGAGCGCTGCGCTGAGCCCTAAATTTACCGTTGTTATTATCACCAGCATTTTCCATTAAATGCTAACATAATGAGCGTTAATTAACACATTCATCCTATCCAAACCAGTGCGAACGTGTTTTTTTGATTTCATTTTAGAGAATCGAAGACAGCACTCCGCTAAAAATAATAATTATGCGGTAAGCATCGCACAAACACTTATGTACAACAGACAAACAAACGTCCAGCCTTTGCAGAATAGGCATGCAGCTAAATTTGCTTCCTGCTTCACCCTGATTTCTTATCCTTATTGAGGAGCTCACCATGCCAATCGCATTGTTACGTGCCGCATTCACTGCAGCAGCCGCGTTTAAGACAAAGGCAAACTTTATCCTAGTCTTGATTACAAGTTGCGTCGTGGCTGGTTGCGCCACGTCGTCATACCCACCCGCCCCCGCCTCCGCAGCATCGCCGGACTATCGCTACGTGATTGGCGCAGGCGACACCATTAATATCGTCGTTTGGCGCAACCCCGAATTATCGATGACAGTTCCTGTTCGGCCTGACGGCAAAATAGCCGCGCCCTTGGTCGAGGACCTCACAGCACTCGGCAAAGATTCAACCACGCTAGCGCGCGATATCGAAAAAGCACTATCAAAAGTAATTCGCGACCCAGTAGTAACGGTTGTCGTTACCAATTTTGTCGGCCCCTATAGCGAACAAATCCGGGTGGTAGGCGAAGCCGCGCGCCCGCAGGTACTTTCTTATCGACAAAAAATGACGCTGCTTGACGTCATGATAGCCGTTGGCGGCGTGACTGATTTTGCGGATGGCAATGGGGCCAGCATTTTACGTACGGCTGAGGGCAACAAACAATACAGCGTACGCATCAAGGACCTCATTAAACGCGGCGATGTTTCTGCAAACGTTGAAATGAAACCAGGCGATGTCCTCATCATTCCGCAGAGCTGGTTTTAGTTCTTACGCGTTGTTTTATTGCTTTTTCGTTCCTTTTCTGTTGCTGCGGAAACGTTTTAAGGAACGATCCCGACCCTAACAGCGTTCTGAGAAAACACTGATTAATCAAACACCAACAGCTACAAAATAGATACAAAAAACAGGGAGTGGTGATGGAAGAAATTCAGCGACAAGCAATCATTGTCCTGCGAGGAATGTGGAAGCATCGATGGCTCGGTGTGTTTGTTGCTTGGGTTGTGGCGGCGATCAGCTTGGGGGCCCTGTTTTTTGTAAAAGACAAATTCGAAGCCTCTGCGCGTATTTACGTAAACACAGCGTCAATCTTAAAACCACTTATGCAGGGAATGACTGTTCAGCCCAACGACGATGAACGGATCAAAATGCTCAGTCGCGTGCTTATTAGTCGCCCCAATATCGAGACACTCATCCAATCAACCGGCCTTGATACCGGTGTAAGCGGTAAAGAGGAATACGAGCGACTTGTCGACCAAGTGAGCAGAGTGCTCGAAATACGCGGTGGCGGCCGCGACAATATTTATACCTTAGTCTACCGCGACACCCACCCCGATCGAGCTAAAAAAGTGGTGCAGCTTTTTTCAACGATGTTTATTGAATCCGGCCAAGGCGGCAAAGTAGGCGAGACAGATGCTGCGAAACAATTTATTGACGAGCAGATTAGTGTGTACGAGAAGAAGCTTGAAGACGCTGAGGCCCGCTTAAAGGAATTCCGGCTTAAATATTTGGGAATGTCTCCGGGCGAAGGTGCAGGTTTTTTTACTCGGCTATCCGAAGCCAGTACGCAGCTTAGCCGCGCGCAACTTGAATTGCGCGAAGCCGAAAACTCGCGAGACGCTTTTCGCCGCGGCTTGGTCAGTAGTGAAGAGGCAACTCCCAACGCGTCCGGCGTCAACGCTGGTGCTGCAGGTACAGCGAATTCTGCCAGTTTGACCGATATTGATGGCCGCCTCGAATCGATGCGCCGAAATCTTGACGTATTACTTCAGCGTTTCACCGAAAATCATCCTGATGTTATCGGGTCGAGGCGTGTCCTAAAGGAGCTTGAGGAACAACGACAACAAATTATTAAAACCCGCCCTCGCGAGTCCATTGGAGCACCCACCATGCTCAACGGTGCTCGCGCAAGCGAGCAATTGAAAGTATCTCTCGCGGCAGCCGAGGCTGCGGTGGCGTCACTGCGAATTCGGGTTGCCGAATATCAGATGCGCTATAACCAATTAAAATCATCAGCGACGTTGATGCCCCAGTTGGAGGCTGAATTGGCACAATTGAATCGCGACTACGAAGTAAACAAGAAAAATTACGAGAGCTTGGTTGCTCGCCGCGAATCTGCTAACCTTTCTGGCGCGATGCAATCAGTCTCCGGCGTTGCCGATTTCCGTCTCGTCGACCCCCCGCGTGTATCGCCCCAGCCCGTCTCGCCCAACCGTCGTTTGCTGATGCCATTGGCTTTTTTTATAGCGATTGCGCTAGGCTTGGCTACCATGTTCGCGATGCAAGGAATTCGTCCAACATTTTATGATCGTCGTGCGTTGAGTGAGGCAACCGGGCTACCTATCTTGGGCGCGGTATCGTTGGTTACAAGCCCCTCACAGAAAGCTATCGAGCGAAAAAATATGTTTTTGTTGGTTGGCAGCCTTGGACTTTTAGCTGTTGTATATGCTGTGGGCTATGTTTTGATTTCAATGCTTTCAGCGCGATTAGCGTGAGGCCACAATGAGTCTCATCGAAAAAGCTGCAAAACGTCTCGAAGAACTGCGCCGTAGCGGCGTCGACATCCCGGATGCCCGCGAGAAATCTAGCGCTTCGCCGTCCTCTGTTGGCGAGATAGCGCAGCGTAAAGCGAATCCCGGCTTTGCGCCATTTGAGCCAATATCGGCGAACAGAACAGTGCAGCCCGCAACGAAATCCGAGCTGCACAAATATTCCGTGAGGACAGCGCTTGCCGACTCGGCTCGCGTCGAAATCGATTTGGCTAAATTGGCCGAGAAGGGATTTGTGACCCCCGATATTCCGCGATCACGAATCGCCGAAGAATTTCGCAATCTCAAGCGTACTTTGATCGCCAACGCCGCCGGCAAAATCATGCCCAATATTGTCAATGGCAATTTAGTGATGGTGACAAGCTCTCTGCCGGGGGAAGGAAAAACATTTTCAGCGATCAATCTCGCCATGAGCATTGCGATGGAGCTTGACCGCACCGTATTGCTGGTGGATGCCGATGTGGCCAGACCGTCGTTTCCGAATCTTCTCGGTTTGCCGGTCGGCAAAGGGCTGTTAGATGTGCTTCAAGATCAAAACATGGATTTGAGCGAAGTATTGCTGCGCACCAATATTGACAAGCTGACCATACTACCCAGCGGCGTGTCGCACGCCAACGCCACCGAGTTGCTGGCCAGTGATGCCATGATTGCCCTTCTCAACGAAGTTGCCAATCGCTATGCGGATCGTATAATCATTTTCGACTCCCCACCGCTGTTGCTCACGACTGAGTCTCGGGTTCTGGCAACGCACATGGGACAAATCATTTTCGTTGTCAACGCGGAAAACACGCTGCAACGCGATGTCATGAATGGCCTTGCAGCCATTGAGGCATGTCCCGTCAAAATGATGTTGCTTAATCAGGCTCGCACCAACTCGCATTCGGCGTATGGTTACGGCTACCAAAGCTATGGCTCATAATCGAAAAACGACAAGTCAAATAGTCGGCGCAATAGTCCGGCGCCCGAATGCGCTTCGCCTTTTGGCTGGGGCATTTTGCTCTGCGCTCATAACCCTGCCAGCAGGGGCTGAGCCCTGGCGCGTCGTCCCGCAAATCTCTTTGTCTGAGACCTACACGGACAACGCCCAACTCGCACCTAGCGCTTCTGCAAAGGACAGTCTGGTCTCAAATATTACCGCCGCGATACGGATCGAACGGCAAGGCCCGCGATCCAGTGTATCCATCAACTACTCGCAACAACAATTGTTTTATAGCGATTTTCCCCGACTAAATAATCGGCAAAACGCGCTTACTTCTAGTTTGACGACACAAATTGTTGATAATTGGTTTTTTTTGGACGCACGCGCCAATATCTCGCAGGAGAACCAATCTGCTTTCGGATCAGCTATTTCTGCAAACGCCGCAGCGAACAATCAAGATCGCACCGAGACCCGAACCTATCAGCTTTCACCCAACATCCGCGGCTCCTTCACAGATCGTGCAGTCTATCAGTTGAGACTGAATGAAACGCAAAGTGAGTCGGATCGGGGCGCCCTTTCCAATGCCGTTTCTCAGTCATTTCCGACGACGCGCAGTACCGAATGGATCGGACGCATCCGCAACGCCAGTCTTGCCGCCCCGATGGGCTGGGCGTTAGATTTAAATTCTCTGGCGGTACGAAGTAGCGTGATCGGTAATAAGTTAGATGCGCGTCTATCGGCTTCTGTTATTTACGGCTTTAATTCCCAACTACATGTTTCGTTGATCGGTGGCGCGGAACGAAGTGATTTTGCCAGCGTGGATCGCAAAACGAACACAACGTACGGTGCTGCGGTCGAATACACGCCTAATCCTAGAACGCAGGTATTGGCAGGGAGTGAATCGCGTTTTTTTGGTCATTCGCATAATTTCATTTTTGCGCATCGCACACCAGTTACGGCATGGCGGTTAGCCAGCGCCCGGGAAATCGCTACATTGCCAAACGAGCTGGCAACTCGCAACGGTGGCGTATTGGCATCATTACTGAGCGACCTCGTCGCAGCTTCTATACCGAATCCCGTAGCACGCGCCGAAGCGGTACGCAATCGCTTTGAATCGGTTGGCGGCGCTCCCAATCCTATTACAACTGGTAATTTTCTAACCCAACGACCTTACGTCACTAAAAATACCGAGGCCAGTGTTGCATTGCTTGGCTTGCGCAATACGATTACAGCAACGGTTTCGCAGTCTGACCGACGCAGCTTCGGTAACTTACCAGCCGAGGCGGCGACGCCTAACACATTCACCAATGATGACAACGTTCGCCGGAAACGCGCAAGTTTGTCTTGGGCATATCGCCTGACATCCACTACCGTAATGACATTGCAGGCATCACGCACGCGCACCGACAGCTTATTGGCCCCACTGCTGCATGCGGCGCCATTTATACTAATACCCCGGTCTGATCAGCAAATGCATAGCCTTTTTATCACAAAGACGCTTGGGCAGCATACCTCAGCATCGTTGGGTGTTAGGCACGTAAAATTCGAAAGTACTGCATTCACTAGTTACGGTGAAAATGCGCTTGTTGGCACCTTCATTGTTCGGTTCTGAGCCTGCCCTATGTACGAAGCTTTCTACGGATTCACCCATAAGCCTTTCCAGCTAAATCCTGACCCCTCGTTTTATTTCGGCAGCCGCCAACACCAGCGCGCAAAAGCGTTTCTGGAATATGGCCTACATCAAAATGAAGGCTTCATTGTTGTCACCGGCGAAGTCGGCGCCGGAAAAACAACCTTGGTCAGGAGTTTGCTCGCAAGCCTAAATCCTGATGAGATGATTGCCGTTAATTTGGTCAGCACGCAACTCAATGCGGACGATATGCTGCGAATGGTGGCTTCCGCATTCGGCATCAAGATCAAAGACGCCAACAAGTCCCAACTACTGCTCTCTATTGAGGCATTTCTGACCTCGGCAGCCAGCACCGGAAAACGGGTACTACTCATCGTTGATGAAGCGCAAAACTTGAGTGGTCAAGCAATTGAAGAATTGCGCATGCTCTCGAATTTTCAGCTTGAAACGCATGCTTTGTTACAGAGTTTTCTGGTTGGCCAGCCGGAGTTTCGACAAATGCTGGAAAGCACAGATATGAAACAGCTGCGGCAGCGTGTGATTGCGGCTTGCCATATCGGCTCAATGGATGTAGACGAAACGCAGGGCTATGTAGAGCACCGCTTAGGCTGCGTCGGCTGGAAGGATTCACCAAAGATCAACGCCGCCGCTTATCGCGCTATTTACGAAGTTAGCGGCGGGATTCCGCGTCGCATTAACTCCATCTGCGATCGATTGCTCCTTTCCGGATTTTTGGCCGATAAGCGATCCTTCAATAAAGATGATGTCGTCGAAATCGCTAGCGAGTTCAATCAGGAAACCAGCGCACCCAAAAATATGGGCGCTCATGGATTGAACGGCGCACAGGTCGCCGGTGGAAATGAATCCGAGTTTAGTCAAGACAGTCTAGGACATCACGCACTTAACGAGCAAGCTGCGGCTGCATACAAAGCCGCGGGCGAGCATGCCCGTGACCGACACGAAGCGCGGCTCCAGCGAATTGAACAAGGTTTGATTCGACTGGAAACCACAATGCTAAAAGTCGAACGCAGCAATACCGCAACGATCGCCCAATTCCGCAATTTGATTGAGTGGATGCGCGCGCGCGAAGCGGAGCGGGATGATTTATAACAGCAAATTTATCTAGTTTTATTGAACAGTTCGCAACTGACTTGCCGCAATATTACCGTTGAATATCTAAACCGCTCATGCATGGTTGGGCAAGTTGACATTCCTACTTATCAGCTGCATTACGCACTAAAGACTCCACACGATGCTTTTCAATTCGCTAGAGTTTCTCCTGTTCCTGCCTTGCGTACTTTCCATTTATTACCTCCTTCCGCATCGCCGTCAAAATGCGTTTTTGGTTTTGGCGAGCTGCTTTTTTTATGCCAGCTGGGATTGGCGTTTTTTACTCCCTCTGCTTTTTTCAACAACAATTGACTATTTTTGCGCTGCCAAAATCAGTGCGCTGGTTGAAATCGACGCGCCTATTGCGGCGCGGAGAAAGTATCTCTATCTCAGTCTTGTTACAAATCTCGGGCTATTGGCATTTTTTAAATATTTTAACTTTTTTATTGATTCGTTCCACGATCTATTCTTGCTCGGTGGGATCGATCTGCCTAAGCCTGCATTGCGCGTTATTTTGCCCATCGGCATTTCCTTTTACACTTTTCAAGCCCTGAGTTATACCATCGACGTCTATCGCGGCAAGCTCCATGCAACTAAATCATTTTGGGATTTTTTTCTCGCAGTTTTGTTTTTCCCGCACCTGGTTGCAGGCCCAATTCAGCGAGCTTCAACGCTCATTGCGCAGGTCGTCGAACCGCGGAATACAACCCGAGCACAGGTGATCGACGGGTTACACCTAATCATGTGGGGCTTTTTCAAAAAAATATATATTGCGGATCGGCTCGCCCCAATTGTAAATCAAGTATTCGATTCGCCGACGGGGTCCGGCGGCGAGACGGTCGTCGCGGTAATTGCGTTCGCATTTCAAATTTATTGCGATTTTTCAGGCTATACCGATATCGCGCGCGGCGTGGCCAAGCTGATGGGTTTTGAATTCATGCTCAATTTCAACCTGCCCTACTTCGCTACGAGTCCGCCTGATTTTTGGAAGCGATGGCATATCAGCTTATCGTCGTGGCTTCGTGATTATTTATATATTTCCCTTGGCGGCAATCGGGACAGCATTGTACGGACCTATCGCAACCTGATGATTACGATGGTGCTCGGTGGTCTGTGGCATGGCGCTGCATGGAATTTTGTAATTTGGGGACTTTTCCATGGTGCTATTTTAATTGGGCATCGGTTTGCGGTCCCCGTGCTTGAACCCATCACGAACCGTGCACACGGTTTCTGGCGAATGCCATGGCTGTTATTGCGTATAGCCGGCATGTTTGTGCTTACTTGCTACGGCTGGCTACTATTTCGCGCAACTTCACTTGAGCAAATTGTCACAATGACGACATCTCTAGCACAACCGTTGGTCGGTATCCCTATCGATGCACTCCGCCAAGTTTTGGTGCTGATTGCGCCACTTATCGTTGTTCAAATCATTCAGTACAACAGTGAGCGCCTTGAGTTCCATCGCCTCAAATGGCTGCCTAAAACCGCGTGCGCAGTAATATATGCATTAATGCTTTATAGCATCGTATTCCTTGGCGGAACACCGCAAGCTTTTGTATATTTTCAATTCTAACGATGTCCATTAAACGATTTCATTTGCCAGCACGATTGAGACAAATTGTTTCCGCTTTGGGATTGGTGGTTCTGTTTGTCTTCACACTCGAAGGCGCCGCG
This sequence comes from Burkholderiales bacterium, assembly GCA_025360815.1. GTDB lineage: Bacteria > Pseudomonadota > Gammaproteobacteria > Burkholderiales > Usitatibacteraceae > UKL13-2. The sequence continues at coordinate 23,098 of JANYBL010000091.1, read as the reverse complement.
CGCGTTGACGATTGGATACATTACAGTGCGCCACTTTTTAAGCGTTATGAGTTTGATCATTTGTTTCGGGTAGATGGTCGAGGCCTGAGCGGCGCGCCGAATGCCCAGTATCTTCGTTGGCGCTTAAATGCCGACGGACTTCGAGGCGAAGACGTACGCCCCAATATCGGGCAGATCAGAATTTTGACCTACGGCGCATCGGAAACTTTTGGCATATTTGAGGAAAACGGAAAAGAGTATCCTCGCGCTCTTGAGCGTGAACTCAACCGCCGCGCGGTTCCTGACCAATTTGAAGTTCTCAATGCCGGTTTACCCGGTATGCGTGTTGGTTCTGGCGTTACCCTATTTAAAGAACTGGCGGGCCGATTCCATCCAAGCGTGGTTATTATCTATCCAACGCCAACCCATTACATCGGCGTTAACCGCCCATATTGCAATCGTCCACCGAAACCGCTGCTGGTCATTAGCGATTTATGGCCGGGTATACGAATTGGGGACAAACTTCGCGAAGAATTCAAAAAAATCGTACCTCCGACTTTGCAGCATGAAATACGAAAAATATCGATTCGTTGGCAAACCCGCGACCAACCCTTGCTCGATCGAGTCGACGAAATTAGTTTGAAAGCGTTCCGAACTGACCTAATATGCGCAATTGATGCGGCAAGTGCACTCGGCATGAAACCGATACTGGTGACGCATGCTAATCGATTTGGTAAAAACCAGCTAAGTGATGACCCGTTGCGTCTTACCCAATGGCGCCAGCAATATCCAGAACTTCGTGAAGCAGGCTTTCTAGATCTTGAACTACGCGCAAACGAGATCGTTCGTGGGCTTGCGAAAACGCAAAGCGTGCTACTCGTTGATGCCGATAAAGAACTTAGCGGAGAGACTAAATGGTTTGCAGATCACGCACACTTTACGAACGAAGGTGCCACTGCACTAGCCGTACTGCTAACGCCAACAATACTTTCGATTACGGCCAATTTGCCTCGTTAAACCACTTCCAGCCGAAGCCATAAATAGCGCTCAATCATCAAATGTAAATATCTAAACTGCTATAATTTCATAATATTTCATTCTTGGAAAACAAAGGGATCCATATTGAAAATCCTTCACATCATGGATCACTCTTTGCCACGGACAGATGGCTACACCATCCGCGCAAAGTATATGTTGGAGGCGCAAGCCGCAGCGGGGCATGAGGTCACAGTTCTTACCAGCCCGAGCCAAGGGCATGGCGCGGTTGACGTAACTATTAATCGTGTGCGCTATTTTCGGACTCACTACACCCAATTTGAAAGTGCTGCCGTTGCATTCGGCGCAAAGCACCTTGTGTTCGGCAGAGCGATTGTCCGCGGCATTACGGGCCTAATGGCGCAGCAGCAGTTTGATTTAATTCATGCCCACACACCCTTCACGATTGCGCGTATTGCGCTCGCTCAAGCACGCAAACGCTACCTTCCATTTGTTTACGAGAAACGTAATTTGTGGGAGGAAAGCGCAAAGGCTCGCGGCAAAATAAGCGGCAAGTGGCCTTTTTATCAAATTGCGCGAGCAATGGACCGCCGGGTTTCGGTAAGCGCAGACGCAGTCTGCACAATTACTCAGGCGCTGCGTGCCAACACTATTGCGCTAGGCGCAGCTAAAGACCGCGTTTTTGTCGTTGGCAATGGTGTTGATATTGAAGCATTTACACCGCGAACTGCCAATGAAGAAATCCGCGTCCGCTGCGCGGGCAATATCAAAAATGCATTTGTGATCGGTTTCATTGGTAGCTTTTTTTCATTTGAAGGCTTGCCGCTTCTCGTTGAAGCTTTTGCCGAACTAAGTTCTAAATATCCGCATGCCCGTCTGGTGCTCGTCGGCGATGGTGAAGATCGCCAAAAAGTGGAGCAACTTGTCACCAAGCTTGCACTCGGTGATCGTGCATGGGTGGTCGGCAGCGTGCCCCATAACAGCGTATTGGAGTATTACGCAGCGATGGATGTGCTGGTGTATGGACGTTATCCGAGCATGCTAACCAATATGATTTCACCGTTAAAACCTCTTGAACCTATGGCCATGGCACGGTGTGTAGTCGGCAGTAATGTCGGCGGCATAGCTGAGCTGATCAACGATGGCGAAACCGGTTTATTATTTGAGGCTGGATCGCGTCACGCCTTGGTTGCTACGCTGGAGAAACTTCTCTGTGGCAAAATCGATACCGTCGAACTTGGGCAGAATGCGCGCGCTCATGTCGTGGCAAACCGCCAGTGGCGAAATATGTCGGCAGCCTATGAAGCCGCTTATACCCGCGCAAAAAATCGCCTGTAAACCCAACAGCCGTCAGCTCCTCTTCTTAGTTATATAGCCAATAAAATGTTGCCACAACTTCTCATCACTGTTGATACTGAGTTATCAAATTTTCCAGACGGCCAAGGGTTGTGGGGAAGAGTTGGCGACGACAATTGGGGGATAGAGCGGATGATTGAGGCGTTTAATAACCACGCATTGCGCGCAACTTTTTTTCTGGATGTGTACGGAAAGACTGACGCAGAGCTTGCGCATCAAAGAACTGCGGCTAAGCTCATTGCCGCGAGTGGCCATGATTTGCAACTTCACACGCACCCAGCACCGGCATTTGACAGTAACCGCCAGCAGCTCCGTGATTACACGCTCCGTGAGCAACGCGAAATCTTCCAGCTCGGCTCGGATCGAATAAACGATTGGACGGGAACACGTCCCGTGCTGCATCGCGCGGGAGATTGGGCAGCAGACCACCGTTCGTTGGCAGCGTTACGAGATTGTCGGTTTCGCGCTGACTTTTCTGCAAGCGCATGGAGTAAAAGCTGCGGATTTGAACCACAAGCGATCAGCGGTAACGGGTGGACTAAGATTGATGGCATGCTTTGCGGTGTAGGTACTTGTTACCGTGATCGCCTTACCGGGCGATTACGTCGCATCGATATTGGCGGCGTTTCATTTAGCGAACTTCGTGATATTTTGGCGCACGGCGCAAATCCACTCTTTCTTACGCTACATAGTTTTTCTTTTCTAAAATTCAATCGTACGCGAACCCAATTTCGAGCCTTTCCCAATTATATTGAGCGGCTAGCACGATTTTCCAACATGGCACGAGAACAATGGGGCTATCGTTCGATTACAACTCTTGAGGCTGTTACTGAAATTGAAAAACTGCCAGCAACCAAGCTTCCGTGGGCTCCTTTTCCAACCTCCGGTGCCACTGCCAGCGCGGCGGGCATCATCAAATCGGTACGCGGGCGTTTGACTGCGTTTGCACAATGAAAATACTATCTGTTGTCGGTGCACGTCCGAATTTTATGAAGATCGCGCCTTTGGTCGCTGCCATTGCCGAACATAATAAGGCAAGCTCAAGCCAGCAAATTCAGCATGTACTTGTCCACAGCGGCCAACACTACGACCCGACATTATCAGGACGTTTCTTCGACGAACTTGGAATTCCCAGCCCGGATCACCATCTCGATGTTGGTTCCGGTTCTCACGCTTATCAAGTTGGCCAAACGATGATTGAGTTCGAGCCTGTGCTACTGCAGGAAAGGCCTGATTGGGTCGTTGTCGTTGGCGATGTAAATGCGGCATGCGCTTGCGCGCTAACCGCCAAAAAGCATGAGTTCAAAGTTGCCCATATTGAGTCCGGTCTGCGCTCAAAGGATTGGGCGATGCCAGAAGAGATCAATCGCGTCGTTACCGACCGTTTGTCTGATTTGCTGTTCACAACTTGCCAATTTGCAAATGCCAATCTCGCGAAAGAGGGTACTGAGAGCGATCGTGTGGTCATGGTTGGCAACATCATGATCGATACCTTGGAGTCGCAGCGGGCAATGGCCGAACTGCGCATCCCGGCGGATATTATCATTGCAAATCGGCAGGGCTCATTGCCCGCCTTGAATGCCCACGAAATTATCGACAGCGGGTTTGGCGTGTTGACCTTACATCGCCCATCGAACGTAGATGAGATTGAAATACTCACTCAGAATATTCAACTCATGCTCGAGCTCTCTGAACGATTGCCGATTATTTTTCCCGTTCATCCTAGAACCGCAGGGCGGCTCAAGGAATTTGGATTGTGGGATCAATTGGGCAATAGCGAGCGCATCCTAATCGTCGAGCCGCTGGGCTATCTCGATTTATTGGCGCTGACGATGAATGCAAAATTAGTAATGACCGACAGCGGCGGCATCCAAGAAGAATGCTGTGTTGTTGGCACACCGTGCCTCACGCTACGCGCCAATACTGAGCGCCCGGCGACCCTAATTGAACATGGCGGCACTAATTATTTGGTAGGTACTAACGCCGCTGCTGTAAGGAGCGCGTTCACTAACGCCTTGGCTGCGGCGCGTGTACCAGCAAGACCACCGCTTTGGGATGGTCAAACAGCGCGCCGAATTTTGACACGTCTATTGGTCTAAGGAATCATTGCTATCCTACGTAGACGAACATAATTGCATTTGGATTACGTGCTTCTCAGAATTCAAACTGTCGTAAACAGGGATTTAGATGAATTGCTCGCTACCCAAGAGAAATATGTCTTTTCCACCCGTTGTTGTGGGCCGTGTATCAATTGTGATACCCGCTTACAACAACAGCGCAACTATTGTTAAGACCATCGAGAGCTGTCTTGCGCAAAAATATAGCGATGTTGAAATTATTGTTGTCAATGACGGCTCGAGCGATAAAACGGCAGAAATATTAGACTCGTTTGGAGGGCGAATCAAAACCATTCATCAGAAAAATGGCGGAATCGCCCATGCACGCAATGTTAGCGTTCAAGCCGCATCTGGTGAATTTATTGCTTGGATGGACGCAGACGATATTGCGGAGCAGGATAGATTAGCGAAACAACAATTGGTACTCGCCGATTACGAAGATATTGCGCTTGTGTCCACCGGCTTTTCAGCTTTCTCAGATGACCCCAACGATCTGATCGAGAATTATGAAATGGTGTATTACGGCGCGCCCAACCGTATCGGGGGAATGAATAAAATTTACCCACGTAAAATACCGATCTCAGGGGTTGCGGGAGATGCGTCTGTGTACGTCGGGGACTGCCGCGAATTATTGCTCTGGGGGAATTTTGTGCACCCCCCAACAGTGATGGTGAGGCGCGACGCGTTTGAAAAAGTTGGGCTGTTTGATACCGGCTTGCTCTATAGTAGTGATTACGATTGGATACTGCGCGCGTCGCGATTGGGTCCGTTTGCTTTTATACAACAGTCGCTGCTTCGTTATCGTTTGGGCGCCGGACAGATCTCACAACGGGCAAGCGCAAAAATCCCTCTTGAGACAATCAGGGTCATTGAAAAAATACGCCAATCCGACCCAGCTCTTGTTTCCAAGAATTTACCTGCCATAAAAGCAAAAATAGCGGAGTGCTGGCTTGATGCAGCGGAAGGTGCAATAGTGACTTCTCGGCTGTTAGCCTTGAATTATTTGTGGCAAAGCGCAATCAGAAAGCCCGCTAATATTGTACTGGCGAGAGTGCTTGCAAAAGCTGTACTGCCAAAATTTGCGGTAGCAATAGCGAAAAAATTTGCGCTAGCGATCGGCATCTTTCGATGATCTGCTATTGCCGTCTCGAAAGCAGTGCAAAGCACTTCGGCCGAGGCACAACGGCCACGAACCAGATAGATATTAATGAAGCTTGTTTAAAAGCCAATCGGAAAATCGTTTTAGCACCAGTAAGCCGCGAACCCGCCGATTGTCCCGATAAAGAACCGACCAATTGAGCGGACGCGACTGGCTCGTGAGTGAACGCTTGTATTGGGAGTCACCAGCCAAAAAATCATATTCAGCCCTCCCATTTTCTGCATAGTACTGGATCGCCAGCGCATGTGCTAGCAGTCCTGGTTTCATTTTTGAATCTCCATTATAGTGAAAGCCCGATTGGAAAAAATATACCTTTCCATTTCTAACAAAGTTGTAAAGATAACCGATAGAAGTAACACCCGAGGCAATTCTCAGGAGATCAACCTGACCTTGGTCAAATAAGAGCGGGATCAGTCTTTTATGGAAGCCGACAATGGCAGTGCTCTCAAACGAGCCAGTCTCACCTTTTGCCGCTCGCCGTTCATTGTGAAATGCGGCAAGTTGATCAAGATAGGCAATGGCCTCCGTTACGGTTGTAGCACGATAAATAGTGATTCCCCCCGTCTGTTCTTCGTACCGGCGCTGACAGCGCTTAAGTTGACTTCGAGTATTGGCGCTCAACATTTTTTCAAATGGAGAGTTCTTTAGCAACCTGAGATCAACGTACGCCGCGGTTTCCGGCTCATGCTGGAAACTTGAGTTTGGCAATGCGTCACTTAGCAGACTCAGCACCCCGCCCGGTTCATATCCTGAAATGGATAGCCTGTCCCAGTGCCGTGTCATTAGAAATTCCGCCAAATCGTTTGCAATTTTCTCGCCATACGGCTCAATAAAAAGCACATCGTTAAACTCAGCCAATGGCGTTCGTTGCGCAGAATCACCCGTGGCGTTAAAGTAAATAGTACGTAGTGAAAATATTTGCTTGCGCGTCACACGTATCAGTATCAGACAGCCGCCGACTACTTTGCCGTCAATATCCCAACAAATCCAGTGTCCTGAAAAATCCCGCCCGTACACATCTAGCCAAGTTTGAATCCACTCGGACGTCAAAAAAATGGATGTTCGTTTTGCCTCAGCAAATAAAGGCACCCACCAATCCGGGACTCCGGAGGAGGACTCAAGCGTAGTTATTGATCGACGCAACATGATTTAGCGGAGCATATTCTAGTTATTGCGCGGCATCTTGGATTCAATAAATGACCGCCGAAAATGTCGCATGTAAAGACGTCATGCGCAGAGTTGCATTACTCTTATGAATAAATTCACTATTTTACGCATTAAAAACGTCAAAGGCTCAAGCACAGTCCCCTCTCGCCTCCCGAGTTGGTTATGCGGCAGCGATTTTCGCTGATCCATAGTCGCAGGTAGATGTGACACCTTCAAGATCAAAATGCGAATAAATACTTTACTTGCCTACTTGGTGATGACTGATTCGATAAATGTGATGTTTTTCTCTGCTAGAGCATCCCATGTCAGATGAGCAACGGACGATCGGATCACGCTGCGACTCCACTGACGCGAAAGCACTTCTTCAATTGCATTTGCTAATGCCAACGCATCGCAGGGCGGAACTAGCTTGCCATTTTCATCATCCTTTATCAGCGCTGGAATGCCGCCTACTCTACTCGCCACAACTGGAATCCCCGTCGCAAGCGCCTCAACGACAACATTGGGCGTGCCTTCATTTAGACTTGGTAAACAGAGAAGATCGGACGCCGCTATCCAAGTTGAAACTTCTTCTTGCGAGAGTACCCCCGTAAAAGTAATGTTAGTGGTGGCGCTAAGGTGTTTTGCCCGTCGCTCAAGAGGTTCGCGACAATTGCCCTCGCCAATAATGATTAGCCGCGCAACCGTTGCAGCATTGCGATTCATCAAAAGCCCCCAAGCATCGATCAGAAACTCAATCCCTTTCACAGGAACCAGATGGCCCACAAATACGATCAATCGAACAGAATCGTGTATGCCAACCGTCGACCGGCTTTCAGCTGAAGGACGCTCATAAAATAAATTTGGGTCGAAGCCGGCACAGGGGATAGTGACGAGATGCGAGACTCGACCGGTTGTTAGTATCCGCACCTTCGCCGCAAGCACATTGCTGACCGCTATTACACCAGAAGCACCTTTCAATGCCCACCGGATTTGCGGACGAAGTAGGCGATGGGTCGCGTACACATTAATATCGCTGCCATGGAGCGTAATCACATATGGAATACCGAGAACACGCGCTGCAAGAGCAACGCCGACGGCGTCAGGATATCCGCAATGCACATGAATGACATCAGGCTGGAGCTTACGAATGCGGCCTGAGAGCATTCGGACTACGTTCAGAAAATAGCCAACCCCGGTAAGACACTCAATTTTTGGAAGCGCAACAAAACGGGGATGCTCAACATAAATCTCGCCTATCTGTTCGCTAAACGGAATGCGCCGCTGAGCAAGCCAGCGCGCTCTTTTTGGGAACGGCGGGGCATACGGAACGGGTGCAACGACACTAATTTTAACTTGCTTATGCATCGCGTTAACGAGGTTTTTCACAAACACAGTCCGATGAGGATCAACTGAATTTGGGAAGAATGTGGTCACAACTAATATGCGCAAAACGACCCCGGACAATTGGTTGCTAGGAAGTATCTGAGCATAAAAGATAGTTCTTCGTTAAACACGATATTCAAGCCGCGATTGCATCGTTCAACTTTCTATGAACAGGCAATGTGCCATTGATATCAGGCAACTTAGTCTTCCTATCCTTATCTTGCAAGGTACAGTAATGCTGCCTTAAGGCAGAATAGCTCACCGCTATAACGCAGAGTGTATAGAAACTCCAATCGTACATTTTTGCATCTAGAAATGCTCTAAATAGTAATGAATAAAAACTAATCAAAGTCGCAACTCGAACGGCATTTAACAACGGCGGCGCATGAGTCGGTGGACGACGATACATTTCCTTTACCAGCAAATAAACAAACAGCGCGAATGGTACGAAGCCTAAAATACCACTGCCCGCTAAAATTTCTATATAGGTGTTGTGGGAGTTTCGCCCAATACGGAAGGACGTAACTTCGCCGTAGAATCGGCTGTACTCAGCAAATCGCCGACTGCCAACGCCTAGCAAAGGATGCTTTTCCAGCATCAAAAAACCAGACTCCCAAAATTCGAAACGACTACTTTCTGCGGCTTTTGCATCGTAATCGCCGGGTTGATTTTCTGCGCGCGCTTTCCACAAATAAGCAACGGCAACAACGGCCATGACGGCTAGAACTGGCAACCATAAAAAGCGTCTTTTTCCTTTCATTGCAATAAATAGAATAAGTGTAAATTCAAGCACTAACGCCAAAATACCCCCACGAGATAAGGATAGGAGGACCCCTAAAACACATGCCAGCATGCCAAGCAAAAGAATTAGGCGGCGAAAAAAACCCGTTTCGATTCGCCGCAGTGTAAACAGGAACGGCAAAATTTGGATTACGATAAATGTATAGTCATTGTGATTCAAGTACATTCCATAGGCGCCGGCGCGCCCGGTGTTTTCATAGGTACCCTCGCTGTAGCCACCTTCGAAAATAGCCATATAAATGCCGTAGCAAACCACAAAGAGGCAGCCCCAACTCATTCCCCAAATGTAGCGCTTAAGTGCAACATCGTCACGAATCAAAAGCACCGAAACGACCATAAACATGAAAAAAGGGAGCCAAAACGAAAACTCTTCAAACACGGCATCCAAACCGCCGTAATAAACTGAGATTACTTGAACAAACAAAAAGCAACACAGCCAAACAAATACCAAGTTTGTAAACGGTTTAGTCCGTGGATACAGCGCTGGACGGGTGAATGCAGCAACAAATGCAAGAAGCGAAGCAATTTGCATGATTCGATATTCCGCTAACGTGGACCAAAGAATACCGGGTTGCAAAAACGTCAATAATGGATAGAGAAATTCCATTGGCAATTATCTTGAAGTAAAAAGCAACCAGTCGATATTCGACAAGCGCGCGCCTGTGGGCGTCCCAAGCCGCCGCAACTCATACAACTCATCCGCGCGTGCCGCCCCCCGGTTTGTTGAGACAGCAGAATCGAAATGTGCCGCGCATAGCGTCATAATCTCTTTCGTGTAGTCGCCCGATTTTCCGTTTGGATAACAAAATATTGGACTGCACTTGCCCAACTCTATCTTGATGCGTTCACAGCATTCCAGAATTTCTTTTTTTGCTTCCTCGAAGGGAAGGCGCGACAAGATAGGATGTGACATTGTATGTCCGCCAACTTCAAATCCCGATTCGGATAGACTCCTTACCTGATCCCAACTCATGAACCGCTGATCACCAGATGGAACATCAGTTAAGTCGTCCCGTAATTCTCTTCCAAGCGCCTCGATTGCTGCCAACTTCTCCGTGTTTCCAAGCCCTTTCAGGGCAGCTTTGATTTCTTTAATGGCAATGTCTTTACCACCTTCCGAGTCAAGGGAGAAACCAATATTACGCGGAGCAAAAAAAACTGTTTTTGCTTTAGTGCGTCTGAGTAACACCTCCACATGATCTGTCCATATCCACTTATTCGTGCCAATAAAATTAGTTGCAATAAAAAATGAGGCAGGCATATTAAAATCTGCCAATACAGGGGCCGCTTTCAAAACATTATTTTCGTAGCCGTCGTCGAAAGTAATTGCGATCGTCCCTCTCATCTCATCACCGGCCCGCAAACCAGCAACCATCTCGCTAAGTGCGATAACCCGCCAAGATTTCTTCAATGTTTTTAAGTGGGTTACAAACGAATCAAGCGGCAGATGCTTATCGCCAAATCGTCCCGCTGTGGCGTGCTGCGCGGAAACGGCTTCGACGGAAACGCCGTGATAAAACAAAATCAACGGACGCCCGAGACGATGCCTGGACATCCAGCTCACCGTATTACGACAAAAATTACTATTAACGAGTTGGTCTGTGATTTTGCTCACGCCTGTTCTCCGTATTTTGCTCTAACCACACCCGGTGATATAGAGATTCATATCTTGCCACCATCGCGTCAATGGTGAATTCTTTCTTAACCTTATCCCGAGCCGCGCTCCCTATCTCGCCGCGCAGAGCCGTGTCGGTTGCTAGCATCATGAGGTATTCTCGTAAAGCTGATTCGTCACGGCTTGGGAAAACAAAGCCACTTACACCATGCTCAACGATCTCAGGATTGCCCCCGACATCGCTGGCCACTGGAGCAATGCCAACCGCCATTGCCTCAAGCAGTGTATTAGACATACCTTCACTGACGGATGGCAATACGAAAATATCCATGGCTAGCAATAGTTCAGCAACGTCGTCACGATGGCCAAGAAAATGAACTCGATCGGCAATAGCCAACGACTGGGCAAGTTCCTCAAGTATCTTACGTTCTCCGCCCTCGCCCACTAACATGACGACGGCATTTTTCAGATTGAGTTGATGAAACGCACTCAGTAAGAGTGCATAGTTTTTCACCGCGACTAAACGGCCAACACTTCCTATGATAATTTGATCGTCTCGGAACCCCAATTTATCTCTAACGACTTGACGCTGTACAGACTTGAATTGGTTAAGGTCTACGCCATTGTGGAGCACTTCAATCCTTTCTTTGGGAATATGAATGTGCTTTACTAAATCGGCTTTTAACTGGGTGGATACCGAAAAAATAGCGTGTGTGTATTCGGAAAACCATTTTTGCATGAGAAACCGTATTTTCCGATCATTGAATGTGCGCCCATGTTCGCTGTGAACAATGCATTTGACACCAGCCAACTTTGCACCTAAATAGGCGTAAAAAAAAGACTCCGCATTTCGGCTATGTATGATGTCGGGATGCACCTTGCGAAATAGTCTTGCCAATCGAAACGGTAAGATCAGATCATTTCCGCCGCGCCAACCAAGCTCATAAATCTTTACCTCCGACGCAGTAATCCTAGCCGCAAATTCCCCGGCATGTTTGATACAGCCAATCGATGAACGAAAATGATCAGGATTGAGCCGATTTACAACATTTACAACCCCAGTTTCCAACCCGCCAGGTTCCAAACTCAACAAGACATGTAGTACATGAAGTCGCTTATCCATCTTATTTTTCATGGGCTATTTCTTAGGCTTAGAGCAGGAATTAATTTGCCGCCCCAACGACGCATCAAATTAATATCATCTTTATTAAAAATATTTATCAGTGCGGCAATCACGAAAAAAATAACACTGTAAATACCGGCAACAATGAAAAAATTTAAAAAAGACGTAGAAGTCGCCGTTCGAAAAAACTGGGCGACTGCATACGCCGCGCTCGCAGCCAACAAAACACGCATCAGCCCTGCTACCGGCAAAACATCCGTCAGACGACTGTTCGTAAAGCGCAACACGACCCTTAAGAAAAGGATTGAGCCGAGATACTGCGAAACGACGGCTGCAATCGCGGGACCATAGAAACCAATTCCTTTTAACAATAGATAGGTCAGCACCACCAGCGTTGCAGCCACCCAAAGATTGACATAAAGATTAATCTTAGTTTGGCCAAAAATCTGCGGGATAGGACTCAAAAAAAACATATGCAAGGGGACTTCAAACACGCTTATGCGGAAAATCGGCACGCTATCATCGTACGCATTCGTAAAAAGCAGGTTTATGAATTCAGGCGCAAATCCAAACAAAAATACAAAACTAGGCAACACGATAATTGATAGACGTCTCGTCGCGTCACGGATAATATGCGCAACCTCTTCAAGCTTTCCATCTCTTACCAGCGGCGGCAAAGATGCTCGCAGAACATTGGCAATAGAGGCTTGGAAAACAGTCGCAAATGGAAAATCCATTCGGCCTACGGCATAAATTGCAAACTGTGCGGGCGAAAACGCTGCTGCAACAATACCCCGATTAAAGAAACCCGCGATTGTCCCAGCCAAGCTGGTCAACGTGAGTGGCAGGCTGTAGTGAAGCTGCTCTTTGGCAAACGTGTTTTTACGCCAATCTTTGAAGCAAAGCCCTTTGTTCCGAAACATAATGGTGGTTCGCACCACAAATCTAAGGAAGCCAAACACAACAATAGCGATAATGAGGCCTTTAAATCCCCAACCCATCCACAGCGGGACCAGCAACAAGACGACGCGCACAACTGTTTCGCCAATCTCAACACTGAGTGCAAGTTTGTAACGATCTTGTGCAATCAGGAGCGCAATGGAATGTTCGCTAGCAATCAAAAAAGCAACTGAAAATGCATAGATTGCGAGAAGACCCGCCATCTCTGGATTGTTAAGATTTCTGGCAATCGGCGACGCGCCAAAATAAACAATTGCAGTCGCCACGATGCCCGCTGCGCCCAGCAGTAGAGTCGTTTGCATTATTAGTGCAGGCAGTCGCTCGCGTTCGGTATGAGCATAAAAATAATAAACAGAGGTTGGCAGGCCAAGTGTCAATAACGACATGACCGTGTTACTAATCAGCACCATCTGTTGATAAGAGCCGTAATCGTTTTGACTTAACAGCCGGACCAGCACCATAGGCATTATGATGCCAACTGAAAATTTAACGAGATTCGCCAGAATAAGCAGCGCTGCACGATCCGATAGCGATTTTTCTGGTGGGATAACTGTTGCCACGCGAACCTTGATATTGTTTGGGCTAAATGGCGAAAATTTCTATGGGCACAACACGGGCGCACCGAACTTAAACAAGATCAGATGCAAAAGCTTGGTCAACTCTGCCCCACTGAAAATCTGTCGTCAGCCGTTTAAGGCGTGCCTCCATTTGACCCAAGTTTAAATAGTGGCGGAAACGAGTTTTAAAGCTGGTTCCAACGATGCGGGGCTGATCAGGGTCCACTTCCCAAGGGTGCATATAAAAAATCGCGGGGCGGCCATCATTTTCATTTACACGGCGAATCGCCAAACGGGACAAAGCGTATGGCGCGAGACGAAAATAGCCGCCACCACCCGCAGGCAAATTTCGGCCAAAAGCGCGCACGGTTGTAATGGGAATCTCCACTAACCCTGCTCTTGAACGATACGGAAAACGCGGCGCGTCAGGCATCCCGTAGTGATCGTGTTGAACTGGGTAGACGCTTGAGCTGTAAGCGTAACCTGCCTCAAGAATGCTATCGAATGCCCACAGGTTACCTAAACCAATCGAAAAGCTTGGTGCGCGATAACCGCGTACCGCCGCTCCGCCCACATCTTCCAATATTTTTTTAGCTCGGGTGATGTCATTCAAAAATTCGCCACGTGATTGTTCACTGGCACGCAAATGCGCATAGCCGTGACTGGCAAGCTCATGCCCAGCTGCAACAATACGACGTACCAGCCCCGGATAACGCTCAGCAACCCATCCCAAAACAAAAAACGTCGCTTGTGCGTTGTTGGCGTCGAACAGTTTGAGTAAGGTATCGACATTTTTCTCAACGCGACACGGAATCCGATCCCAGTCGCTACGCGCAATATAAGGAGCCATCGCGGACACTTGGAAATAATCTTCCACGTCAACGGTAAGCGCGTTGACGATTCTGGTCTCGAATTTTGACGGTGCAGGGGAAATTGACATGCGCGACGTACCTGAAATTATCTAATTAATATAACCAGATTTTACGCGATTAGTGGTCAATACGCGACTTTTGCCCGCGCATGAAACAGAACGGTTTGCGTTGAGCTAACCAGCGCGCGGCTTCCAAACAGCCATTGAATCGCCGCGAAAAAACTTAAACGTCGCCATTGCAAAGGCGGCGTAGCTCATTAACAAATAACTCGGCACAATCGTGATTTTGCGCAACCAGCCTGGCAATTGCCGAGAAAGTCCCATCAAGGCCAGCAAATAACCGACCAGATGCAACAAAAACAATACTTGATAAAAACCACTCGCCGTGGCGAGTACTAAATTACAAATCAACGCAACAACAAGAAATAAAAAAGCAACATAGCGCAAAACCTTGTGCGACAACAGACAAAATGATGTCAACGGATACGTAAAAGGATTCAATAGGCGCTTCATGTAAACAAGCCCCTGCAAGGCACGCAACGCAACTCGCACCCGCATCCTAAACTCGGACTGCATCTCACTATTTGCCTCTTCTTGAGAAGTTGCATTCTGGTCAAATATAACGCGGTGCCCACGTGCAATAACTGTCAGGGGCAACACAAAATCAGTAATAAGCTGACGTGGGATATCAACATAAAGGTCGCGGCGAATCGCATCCACGCCCCCATTTACGCCGATAATCGAACCTGATCTTGTCTCAACCGCTCTGAGCATATTTTCATAGCGCATATAGGCTCCAGAGCCGCCCCCACTGAGGCTTCGGCCATCTGAAGTGAACGCAAGCGAACCCGTCACATAGCCAACTGCGGGGTCAGAAAAATTCCCGACTATACTTTGCACCGTGCCCGGACTAAACAGTGAATTGGCATCGCTAAAAATGATAATTTCACCATCGGCGTGCCGGACAGCTGCATTAAGCGCAGCTGCTTTTCCTTCGCGCCCCTCGCGCCGTAGCAATTGCACGCCGCGAGACTGAAACTCCCGCACAATGTCATCGGTGCCATCGTCGGACCCGTCTGAGACAACAATAATTTGTAATTTTTCGAACGGATAGGTTTGATCCAACTTGTTCTGAACAGTTGCGCGAATACAGCTCGCCTCGTTATAAGCGGGGATCAGTACAGTAACGCTCGGGGTAGCGACTTTTGCGTTTACGGGACGTGGCCTAAGCCAAGATATCACTAAAATCAAAAGCGGATAAATCAAATATGGATAGATAACCAGAAGCACCATGGACCAAAATATAATTTCGATTACTCCAAACAACCCTGAAGACGATTCTAATAACCTCATGTTCAAGCCGTCTTGCTGAGTTCTGCGCCAACGTAACAAACCGCAAGGCGGCCGTCAGCGTTCGCTTTAACGCAATGCACGTCATAACCTTCGTGGCTTATACGCTCTAACATCTGATTACTTTCGTTAAATTGCAATTGGGCATTTTTTCTACTTTTTAACCGTAACACTGCGTGTGGCCTCATGCCGTCAAGAAGGAGGGTTCGCTTGGCCATATCAAGAGTTGCAGAACTAAATACACCTTCAATCTCCTGCACCGCACCAAACGCCAACGATAACGTGGCTCCGGATGCATTTTCACCCGTCCCACAGTCAATTTCTCCGACACAAATATTATCTTTCGTGCAACTTACTAATTTATGACGAACTGTCAGCATATAAAACGAATGCGGTTGCTTGGCAATACGGTAGTCGAGCCACTGGGAAGGGTCACCTGTTTTTCCGTCTTCCGCGGCCTTAGCAATATTGAACGCTTGGCGGGCGGTGACGTAATGCAACCGAAATTGCTCACCATCGTTGAATTGTTCATTCAACATTTTATGCATTGCAAATGCCTTCTCCCCAAAAAGCGCGTCGAAATCCCGTTCAATAGCGCCATGCGTATGCAGTTTGATGAACAACCAGTCCGGACGTCCCTTCACATGCACGTTACTATCGAGCCATTTTCGAATACGGTCCGGACGCCCCCAATTCTCGCTGGTTAGACTGGCGTTTTCGATCCGTGGATACTTCGGCGCACCCCAGTTAATACCGAGCGGCCCCTGCATCAGCCACATACCACGCTGATTGGTGACGTTCACTTCGGCATCTGGCCCCCAATCGTGCGATTTTGGTTTTTGCGCGTTGCCTTCTGCGTAGTAAACAGAATTAATTTTCCGCGTTTGGCAATGATTGGCCGAAGGCATGGTGAAATCGCCCCAGCAACCTAGCTCCTCGAGGATAGTGAGCTCGTCATTGACTCCGCAGAAATGGCCACCACCCGAGTTACCTAGGGCCCAGTCACCATGGATAAAACCAAACTTAGTTTGCGGTTGTGCGCCTGACTCAAGCAGCAAGCCCCAGCAGCGGTAGAGATCAATTGTTTGAATCAAATCTCGACGTAATGTCTCTGAGGTGTCCCCGTCATGATGATAATGCAACTCGACCTCACCTAAGCCATCAAACACCATTTGTGATAATGCCTTTAAATGCTCCTCTCCATGATGTGGCGGGTAAAACCAAGTGTGCAGCGGTGAGGTGCCAAATGCCTCAGCGCAACGCGCTTGGAAACGCGCATATTCTCGCAACCATGTTTGTACGCGTTCCGCTGGCTGAGCGGGTGTTTTAGCTGCATGTTGAGGCTCGTAGTGATCACAAACCAAGAACATAATATGTGTGAGGTGACTTGATCGCGCACGACGCGCGCGGGCGCGCGCGAACGTGTTCATGGCGTAGGCGGGAAGCCAGTAATCGGGACGTCGTTTGAGTATATTCATCAGATTTTACGAATGCAGGTTATCGAGTAAAAACGCACCTTAATTTAGTCATATCATGTTGGCGATTACTGCACCAAATCATACGAGCCCAAATCGACGCGACTACTTCCATTTATAGTACGTTACGCAACGGGAAAATGCTGTGAAAACACAGCGATAAAAGCTTCTCCGGCCTCGCGAGCGGGGCTATCAACTTGCAACCGGAAACTTTCCATGCCACGTCTGGTTGTAGCAAATTTTGGGGCGTTTGAAAAGCTCGAGAAACCCAATGTACAAGACTTATTCAGCATAACCCAAGCTCCCTTTCAGCTCTTTCCCAAATACCATAGATTATGTGATGCGCTGGAAACAGCGGCCTCAAGGCCCACCGAGCCGCCCAAAAAAGCACGGCGCTCGTTACCGGCAGCCACAATGTTGTTCTTAAATTCGAGCGATACGGTTTCAATGATCGCATCATTCATGACTGCCGCACGTGGATTACCAATATCTAGTCGGTCCGTATCAAAAAAAGTATTATTAAAAACTTTCGCTGAACGGCGCTTGCCCGCATCGAGACGAATTCCAGCCATATCACTTCCATGCACGATATTTTGATAAATCATAAAATTTTTAGCTGAGCCGCTGCTGAGGTTAATCCCATGTTTGCCGACTCCATAGATTATATGATGGTGGATACTGACATTATTTATTTGCCCGCCAGACGTGCTGTGTGCCTGTATGCCATTCCCACCAACGATGTTGTCAATGAGATTATAGGCAACTTCATAAGAACCATCACCGTCAATGTAAACGCCATGGTTTTCAAAATCGGTCACGCCATCAGGCTTATCATAGACATCGCGTACGTGATTCCCTACCCAAAAATTGCCTTTCCCTTTCCCATTGTCGGCCAAACCGGCTGCCCGGCATTTATTGCTAATTTGACAACTCTTGGCAGTCAACTCATTGTTGACGACACGCCAATGGCTTCCTTTCGGATTTGCATTCCCATTCTGGGTATTAACAGACCCATCGTTAAATCCAGATTCTATTTTTAATTAGATAGCGCTATCCATGCACCGCAGCCAAGGCGCTGCCTGACAGAGTCTGCTGACGCAACCCCGCCGCCGCTCTGATTATCGCCAACAGCATTTGTGCGATCAATAACAATTTTCTCCCCTGGATATCCCATGATCGTTATAAAGCCAGTTTCACTCAAACCCTCGGGAGCACTACCTGATTTATTTTGCGTACGCAAAAAGAAGCTATCAATGGCCACATCAGTCCATATCAGTCCACATCCGTCCATATGCCGCCGCGCATAATAATCATGTCGCCGGGCTTAACTGCGCCCCAAACCCCTGCCATCGCAACGGACTGACTTGCTTCTCCCAGCTGGCAACCACGACTGCGATTGAGTTTAATATTGGCGGTCTGCAGCGTTCGATAGGGGTTCGCAAATGAGCCATCTCCGCGAAAATCTGACCCTTTCAAACTCACGAAATATACAGTGCCAGGATTCACCATAAAGTAATGGTTTGAATTTGATGACATTCCATCTACCACGACTTTGATTGGCAAATTCAGGCCCTTAACAGGGTTGCCAAGGCGGCCAACTTGCACGGTGATCTATTGCAAACCAGGAATGGTATTGGCGCTGCCAAGATACCGATAGTTATTAACTTCAACATTATTAATAAAAACTTTTACTCTTGTACCCGCCCCAGACTCACCAAAATGTCGACCAAACAACGAGGGGGATGCGCCGCTATTATTTTCACCTCCGTGATTGGGCCCGGCAACGATATCGGTATACAACAGCTGCGGAGGATTAGGTAATTTAGCAGCGGTGGCTGAATTACAGCCAATAAGCGCAAATGCTACGATTTCAATTGCATCAATAACCCATTTTGGGCCTAGTGGCTTTTCAGCTTCGGGGCCCCTGTTTTAAGCGAGCGTGCTTTACCTGATCCCAGTCGATGCCTTAGGTTAACTGATGATCGCGTCCACACTTAAATTCCTATTTCTCGTAAGCGCCGATATCGTAGCCTGCCCCTAACGGCCTGGCGATGATGGCGTCGAAATCATTGATTACAACGGCTGACACTGCGCTTGTACCCGCATTTACCGCCGGGCTCGTGGGCGCTAACCGTAAATTTCTTCCCGATACGGCAAAAAAAAGTGGATTCGTTTGAAGCGAAGCTGTTGAATATGTCGTTGCTGGATTAGTTCCTGTGCCGCTGAACCAAAGATTATTAGAAAACGTTCCTTTACCGGCAAATGGTCCCTGATCGTAGTCGCCGGTGATTGGCACAAAAATATTATTCCGTAGATCGATCGCGCCAGCTGGAAAAATAGCGTCGTTCATGATGGCGCCTACCGCCGCGTTATTGATAAGGTTAGTGTTGTAAAACGTATTGTTGTAAATCTTTGCGCCAGCCAAATCGACGGTATTGAATCGGATACCTGCACGGTCGGTGTCCGTGACGATGTTATTCCAGATAACAAAACCACCGCGCGATCCGTCCGCGACGTTTATGCCATGCTTGCCGACGTTTTGAATAATGTTGTGATGGAAGTTGACGTTATCGACATTATTGTTGCTGGACGTACCGTTGGCATACATTTGAATACCGTTACCACCGCGAATTTTAGAAATACGGTTATAGGCGATTTCATATCTTCCAGAGCCGTCAATGTAAATACCGTGATTTTCAAAATTACTAGATCCATCATCCGGACCATTGAATATATCGTGGATATAGTTACCGACGTAGTATTGACCTGGATCCGGACACGCCAAAGAGTTTTCAACGCCTGTGCTAGGGCAGTAGTGACCATCACCGGCAATTCCACCACCTCTGGCGGTGGCGTTCCCAACAGCAGTTGCTGCCGTCAATTCATTATTCACAACCCGCCAATTGTTACCGCCTGCTTGCGTATTAAGGGGTCCGTCTGCATTTCCGCTCTCAACGCGTAAATTCGTGACGCTGATCCACGCCCCCATACCCAGCGTTATTCGACCGTAATCTGCCGACGATAGCGCCCCGTTTGTGCTTCCTGAACTATCGTAGACATCGTTGATGAAAACATCTTCGTTGGGATAACCCATAAAAGTGATCGGGCCTTTGCTATTCCCGCCAGTCGCGCAAGCCGTCGAAATTGGGCAACCTGATTTATTGAGCGTCTGAAGGAAGTAACCCAAATAACCTTTAGACGTCCATGCCGTACCGGTGCCGCGCATAACGATAAAGTCTCCGGCTTGCACCCGCCCCCAAGCCCCCGATACGCTGGCCGCTTCAATCCCAAACGTCAAACGTGCGCCAGTCGACTTTTGTACCGTGCGGAAAGGTGCTGTAAAGGTGCCGCCGGTGTTTGTCGTGGAAGTATCGACCCCTTTAACATTGTCCACAAAGTAGATATTTCCGGGTAAAACCGTAAACGTCTTATCGGTATTTGAATCAACACCATTCACGCTGACCCGTATCGGCAGCGGACTGCCCGCGGCGGGGCTTCCTAGCGCACCAACTTGCACAGTAATTTGCTGAATATCTTGGCGGCCACGGGAAACCCCAAAATAGCGATAGTTGTCGACTTCAACATTATTGATAAACACTTTGATTGAAGTGCCAATGCCGGATGCACCAAGATTTTTGCCAAAAATAGAAAGATAAATGCCTTTGTTATTCTCACCGCCAGTATTAGGGCCAGACAGTATGTCAGTGTAGAGAATCACAGGTGTTGGTGTCGGGACGACAGGACAAGTCTGTGCGCTAGCCAATGAAAAAGCAGCAGAAAATGCAAGTGCACCACCAGCTCCCGAAACGCGCAGCAACATGCGTGAAAGTTTGTTCATTGGATTCTCCTAAAAACGAATTCGATTTGAATCTGAATCATTTTGCGCAATAACGAGAACGCCCGATGTGCAAAGACGTAGATGTTTCGACACGGTTTGATTGCACTGTTGCTATTTGCTAACTAGCTGTCGACGCTATGAATGCAATCATACAAAATACCGAAATCATAATATATCTTCTAGAACACATTGTGACGGTTCTGGCAAAGGCATCCCCTAATTACGGCTGTGCAGCCTGGGGCTCACTTTTGGCCAATTTTTCTATCAACCTATCCAAAAATGCCTTTAATTGCGCCCCGCCCCTTGCTTCGACTTGTTCATGCACGAAATATGCCAAGACCAAAATACCGGCTATCGTGCCCCACAGCAGGATATGTTCATTGACTGAACCATACCAGTAATTGAAATTCAAATACCCCAAGTTTTGGTGGAGCAAATAAAGTGGGTAGGTCAATGCCCCCAATGTTATCCACTGCTTTTTTGCCAAAAAACCAGTCAGCTTGAATGACATGAGCACAACAACAGCGAAAAAGAGAGCAATTAATAGCCCTACTATTAGCGGATTTATCGTTGTTTGATAGCGCGCTTCAAGCCCTCCCAGTGCCTGGATTGATGTCCACGTCGCCATGAGCCAAGTGACTAAAATAACCAGACCTTTTAGTATCGACACGCCATTAGCGCGAACTAAGTAGCAGGTTGCGCCCGCTATAAAATAATACGCACTATCTACAATAAACATTGAACGCAACCTAGACATTAAAAACATTTCCTTTGGCAACACATCCAGTGCGATTGAAATCACAAGCCATGCGATGAGAAACCAAAGCGCATGGCGAATTTGTCCCGCCAAGAGTACCAGCACGACAAAAAAATAAAAATGAATCTCAACAGCAAGCGACCAATAAACGCCATCAATGGAACGAACCCCAACAAACTCATTGAGCATCGTCAGGTTGATCAAGTACTGGCTGAAAGTCGCCGTAAATCGCGAATCTCCAAAAATAAAAATCGCGACAAAGGTGATGGTGCAACAAGCCCAAAAGGCGGGATAGAGCCTGACAACTCGGGAAATCACGAATTTCTTTAGCGACCCTGATGACGCCGTCATCAAAATTACAAAACCGCTAATCATAAAAAAAAGTTCAACGCCAAGGTAACCATATTTTGAAACGGGCGCGTAGGCTGGCAAAGGCAGTAGTGAATAACCATCCGCAGCATAACCGCGAAAACCATAATGAAACATCACCACCATCAATGCAGCGATAAAGCGCAACAAATCAAGTTCGTTCACACGCAACGATGTTTTCGCACCTAGACCCTGTTCGACTTTAGGTCGAGCTTCGCCTTGAGCGGGCTGGTTTGCTTGAGACATTACGATTGGACGACGTCAATTTTGAACATCGTAAGACACTGATGTAATGCAATACTCTGTCCGATAAAATCCGGAATCAGTTTTTCGATACCCCAGCTGTATGAAGCTGCGGTTGGGGCAATCCAATACCGTTTGAATGAATTAACTTTCAAGCCAAGGCTGTTTTGCTGCAAAAAGCCAGCAATCGTATTTAAAGACCAGATGTTTGGATTGTACTCCGGATTAAATCGCCCAATCCGGCATCCAATCCGAACGACAAATGGACGTGGATCCATCAACACAACGAGACCACCAGGTTTCAAAACACGTGTCACCTCTCGCAAGAATTTAATCGGCTCAGGGTGATGTTTAAAAAATGCCGACGCGATAACGATATCAATACTTGCGTCAGGAATAGGAAAAGGATAGTGCTTAAACAAATCAGCCGTAACAAATTCAATGCGATTGTCAGCAATGCCGGTTGGTATCCCAGCACGAAAAACATCGAGACCCAAACCGGAAGAAAATCGCCCACCTAGATGCGCTGCCGCTGCGGCCAACATAGCACCGTCAGCACAGCCGAAATCAACAACTCGCAGATCATTCGTATGAGGCGCATGTGCATCGATGGCACTTAGCAACATTTGCGTGCGACGCATTAATCCATACCCAAAGCCGCTATGCGGATCAGTTCTTAACGATAAATAACGCTTGCTCGGGTCATCACTGACTTTGCTTATATTGCTGTTATCACCCATAGAAAGCCCTAAGCACATTTAAAAACATAATTTTCGTAACGAACTATAGCCGAAAAAGGATAAATATTTGATGACTGTCAAACGTAAACTAAGGAACAGCAATTTGTTCCTTAGTTGATTGGCTTCAACAAAACAAATGATCGGGGATTGGGTGCGCCTGCAGGTTAAATTTCCGTTAACATTCGTTAGGTATTAAAAAGCATTTGGCATGAATCCATCGAGGTGCGAGCGGATTGCGAATCTAGGCAATACTTGACATT
>JANYBL010000125.1 GCA_025360815.1 Burkholderiales bacterium | reverse complement strand
AAAAACTGCCAAATCATGACAAGAATTCAATTATTCCGCAATAGTGGGCACAATTTTTTGCAAATTCGGCTTAAGAGCTGCGCAATACTTCAGTGGCCCGGCTTTTCGACCAAGGTATACATGGCGAATAAATTGTTTTCTAAATCGTCAATAACTTCATTTTTATCGTTTTGATCCCACTTCAGCGCGCGGCCAATTTGGCGGATAGCGGCATTGTCTTCGCGATCAATCGCGAGCACTTGAAACCCGCTTTTTTCATATTGCTCACGGCTAAACGGTGAGCGGCCGTCGGCAAAAGGCTTGTATTTTTCGTTCGCGGCAGCGGCTTTGGGATAGAGGTTATAGATTAGCAGCTTGCCGCCGGGATTCAACGCATTAAAGAGGGTTTTGAGGAACGCATCTTCACTCACGCCAAGATCAACCATGAGGTGCTTGTCAACCTTACGTTCTGGCTTGATGTAACCGCGCTTTAAGGTGTTTTTGGACAAAATGAGGTCGTAGCCCTGTCCCACGCGCTCGGCCGCCTTGCCGTCTTTAGGATAGCTTGCGTGCACCAAGGTGACCGTGCCGGCACGGCCAAACAACGACTTGCGCGCTGCTAGCGCAACTTCACCTTGGTCGCTAGGCTCGCTGTAAAGCGCATCCAAATAGCTGTCTGGATCCACGCCCGTCATATGTCCACCCAAGCTCGCCAATAGCCGCAAATGCCCTATTGAGCCGTAGCCATAGTCGAGAATCCGCTTGCCCTTAACATCGACAAATCCATTCCGACTCGCGATGTCCAACGCGCGGACGTAGGCGAGTGGCGAACCGTATTTTGTATAGTAATAACGGTACTCATCGAGCTCGGTTTGCACTAATTTTGTTTTTGTTGCCTCGGGCAACGCGGCTATTTCTGTGGGCGAATAATATTCGCGGGTTTGCGGGTTTTGAAACACGACACGCGGGCGCACAGCAGACAGGCTCGCCGTGGCTGCCAAGAAACGCCGACCCAAATCGGAGGTGGCTAGCGGTTCTAGTGCCCTCGCTTCGTCGGACAATCGTTGCAGTGCCGGTGAAAGTTCTGGGGTTGTATCAACGCCGCGTTCAACGGTGGGCGCAGTTGGTTTGGCGGATCTGACTTCGACAATTCGGGTGGTGCTGCAACCGGCCAGTAAAATGATGATTGCTGCGGATGCGAGGGGTGCCATGGCCAGCCGGCCGGGACATCCGGCCCGAATGGTGGTGAAAATCTTGGAGAAAATGTTGACGAGAATGTCAGCGAAACGGTCAACGCCGGCCGATGCAAAGAGGAGATTGCATGAAATCATATTGGACATGGCACTTCCAAATTAAAAGAGGCGGAAATTCGGAAAATAAATTCAGCAAGCAATCAATGCAATTTCTTTGGCTTGCGATCACCTGGCGCTGGCACGGGTTCCCCGCGCAATTTCAAAAAATATTCGTAAATATCAATCGAAATCAACGGCAAATCTTCACGGCATTCGGTCAGGAGCTGCGCCATGTCGCGTGGCTTTATTTGCTTCAACGCTTGCTTATCAATTTCACCTGCCAATAAGGCGATTGGGAACAGCAACTCATTGACTTCATCGGCATCGCCGACCTCGTCCCAAGGTTCGGCTGAGAACTCCACCCCATCCAAATAGGATTGGCACCACGTTTCGTAGTCATAGTCGTTTTCATCCGCGCCCTCCGCGCGCTGGAGCAGCAAACCAAGCGATTCGCCACCGGCCAAATCAGCCGCAATTTCGTGCTGAAACCGCATCACAAACGAAAGCACTTCCGCTTCTTGCGCGGGGGAGTCATATTTGGGGTTGCCCAATACAGCCGGTAGCCATTGGTTCGCCGTCACCGGTGCTGGTCCGCTAAGCACAGCAGCCAGAAACCCCTGCATCTCGTCCAGGCCCATTGCTTGTTTTTCAAAAATAGGCGATGCAAGCAGCGCCTCAAGCCGCTCGATTTCGGCGTCGGTCAACGGTTGTGACGGTAAGGAGGCTTCGGTTGAAGTCATTGCATTTCCATTCATTAAAATCAGTCAATACGTTTATTGGCGGGGATTTTGAGGTGTTTATGGCTGGAGAAGGCCGTCCAGCAAGGAGTTTGTGCAGCGGAAGAAGGACCGTTTGAACGGGAAATTTCACCACAATATTATCAATTGTACCCGTCAGATAAACGATTCACCCGTGCCCAAATAACGCCATTTTCCTACTGGCAAATGCCCGAGCATGATGTTGCCAATCCGCACCCGCTTCAAGCCGACAACCGTCAATCCCACCATCTCGCACATCCGGCGGATTTGTCGCTTTTTGCCCTCGCGCAGCACGAACCGCAATTGGTCCTCGTTTTGCCAATCGACGGTGGCATGGCGCAGCGCTTCGCCGTCAAGTGACAAGCCGTGGTTGAGTAGCTTTAGATCAGCGTTCGACAATGTGCCTTCCACCCTCACCAAATATTCTTTTTCAACATCAGAATCCTCGCCGATCAATTGCTTTGCGACACGGCCATCTTGGGTGAAGACAATCAAGCCAATTGAATCAATATCCAAGCGTCCAGCTGGTGCCAAGCCTTTAGCCTGCATGGGGAAATATTCGATTTCGGAGTCATCTTCTTCCCACTGATTTTCGCCGGTAAACAGCGTTGAGGCGGGCACATGGCCGTCCTCGGCCTGCCCTGATACATAGCCCATCGGCTTGTTCAGTAAAATGGTCACGCGGCTTTGTTGCTCTAATTCGGCGACCCGATCAATGGTAATTTTTTGATTCGGATAAATCCTCGAACCCAATTCCGAAATCACGTTGCCATCGACTTTCACCCAGCCTTTAGCGATCCAAGCATCGGCCTCGCGGCGCGAGGCGATGCCTTGCGACGACATCATTTTCGACAGGCGCACAGTGCCGTCATCTTGGTTCGGTTTTGGGCGCGCAGGGGTTCTAGGCGATTCTGACGCGTTTTCGGAAGCGGCAGCAGCCGCTAACGAGGCGACCACGGCGCGTGGCAAGGCGGGGCGAAAATCTTTTGAGTTCGGGCTGCGAGCGCTACGGGGCTTCGGTGGTGGCGAATAAGCCGGTTTTTCGTCCGATGGTGCAGCGCTTGATTGAGATCTTGGTGCGGCCCGTGAGGCAGAATGTGCGACTGGCTTTCTGTACTTATCGCGAAAGTTGGACTCGGTGTCGGCAGCGGCAGCGGTAGTTGACGCTGCCGACGGTTCAGCAGAGCGGCGGGTTTGACTGCGTTCGCCTGCGCCGCTGTTCGTGCCCACATCGGTGCCCCGGGCACGGCGGCCCTCGAAACGTGCGCGTGAACCATCTTCCGAAACGCCAGCATTGGCGCGGCTTTCCGAGCGATTGCCTGGTCGGTTGGCAGGCGCAGGCCGGGCATCATGTTTGCGTTCAAATTTGCGCTCAAAACCGCTAGTGCCCGCGTTGCCTTCGGCCTTAACAAAATCCGCTTTTGTGACCGCTTGATCGCGTTTACTTCCATCGCG
>JANYBL010000114.1 GCA_025360815.1 Burkholderiales bacterium | reverse complement strand
CGAGTACCAGCTCGCGCGTCATGTGCTCAGCCATCGCCCAGCCGACGATCCGGCGGGTGAACAGATCGAGCACCGCGCACACGTAGACCCAGCCCTCACGCGTCCACAGATAGGTGATGTCAGACAGCCATACCTGATCCGGTGCTTTGGCGTGCGAGCTCGACTCAGGTGCTGGGTCACAGCTGAAATTTTGCGCCAATAGGTTCAGGGCAATCGGTAGCCGGTGCGCAGAATCGATCGTCACTTTGAATTTCCGCCCGGCCTTGGCACGAAGCCCCATCGCCCGCATCAGCGCCTGGACTCGATTGACGCTGCCGGTATAGGCTTGGTGCGCACGCATCACTTTATAGATGCGCGGCGCACCGTAACGACCGCCATTGGCGTTAAACATCCTCTGGATGTCGGTTCGTAACTGTTTATGTTCTTGCTCGCGCTTTGACGGCCCTCGCTTTTTCCAGAAGTGAAATCCGGATTGCGTGACTCCGAGCAACCGGCAGACCACTGATAGGGGGTACATCATCAGTTCGGCAAGCATATGGTGTACTTCACTGGCGCTGTTTGGCAAAGTACACCGTGGCTTTTTCGGGGTGGGCTAGGGCCATTAAGATACTGCCCTCCATCTTGGCCAGAGAGAGTTCGGCGCGAAGACGGGTGATTTCGGCTTGTTCCGGACTCACCGTACGGCGACCGGCAGCTAAAGTCAACTGACCCGCGTCGTACTGCTTTTCCCAGTTCAGAATCAGTTTGGGCAGTACGTCAAACTTTTGCGCGCAGTCGACAGCACTGATGTTCTCGGCCTTCTTGTGCCGCACCACCTCAGCTTTGAATTCAACCGTAAATACGCGCCGCTTAAGTCGCTCTTTCTTGATGCCTTCCAATGCGTTATGCTTCTTTGATGCTTTCGTATTTCTTCTTTCGTTAAGTACACAACGAAAAGCTTACAGGATCAAAATTGAAAAAGAAAACGGTTCGCTGGTTTGTGCTTATGGTTTGCTTGGGCGCACTTTTGGCGGCGTTAATAAGTCAATTTTTTTGGCAGGTGCCTAAGCAGCCGACGGCCATTGGTTCACCAAAAGGTGTAGGCAAGGAACTCCCGGGTAAACCTCAGCCCGGTATGGCTACAGTTCGGGCCGCTTTAAACGAAAATCCGGCTAAGAACCAGCACCAGTCGTCCCTTCAGTTTTTCGAAAACTCGCTTCCGCAAGAAGGCTTACCGCTTTCACGAACATTCGATTCGCTTAAGCGTGCGGCGGATCAAGGTAATTACTGGGCATCGTGCAGATTGGCTGCTGACGACTATGAATGTTCTACGCAAAGCATGTTGCAGGCTCAACTTTCTTTGGTAAGGTCGATACTCGCTGACGAGGGGATCTCACCTGACGAGCTTGGCGCGGCTAGACGCGAAATTAAAATACTTGAAAAGGAATTGCCAAAAAGTGCGGCACTTTGCGAGGGGTACACCGCAACCGATATTGAGCCTTGGAAGTATCTGTTGCAAGCTGCACTAGCTGGGCATGTTCCCTCGAAAGCTTCTTTTGTATTGAGGCCGCCTATCAATATTTCTAATATGTTTTCGAATGTTGAGTTTGCTGATGCCTACAAGGGCAACGCTGCCATTTTTTTGCTTGACGCTGCGGCAGCGGGCTCAGGCCAGGCGGTCGAGGGGGCTGCATGGGGCTATCTCGGTTCAAACGGCGTTGGTGTTTTCCAGCCCGGGTATGGGCTTAAGTTACTCCCGACTGATTACTATAGAGCAGCCGTCTACTTCTTCGCCTCTTCCGGATCAGTAGTGAATGAGCAAAGTCAATTAAATCGACGTGAAGATCTTCGCAAACGAATTGAGGCAGTCACCACTATCGAGCAGCGAACCCGCGCGCGAGGTGAGGCCGACACCATGATTGCGTCTTGGGGAGCGAAAAGGCTGGAGTCTCAAAGCCAGTCGGGAGAGCAGCAGAAAAAGAAGGATGGTAACTATGGGCAAATGTGCGCAGATTCATTAGTGCCAAAGTAATTTACTTTGCTCTGTAACGGGATAGATTATGTCTGGTGCCCAGCATTCTTACTCTGACTGCGGCTACGTTTGCATCTCTACGCTACTCGCACACTTCAAAGTCCCCTCGCCGGTGCACGCAATCAAAGCCCTCGTTGGCTCTACTCAGCGTGGTTTATCAATCGCGCAGCTGCATACGGCTTTTCAAAAAGTGGGGGCCGTCTCAACGGCCATCGCATCTGATCGCCACCGCGCGTCAGCTTATCCTTGCCCTGGCGTAGTTCTACTAAAGCGCGGTCACTATGTTGCGCTGACCAACCGCCGTGGAAATAAATTCAGGGTCTTCGATCCGTCGCCCTCCCGCCCTACGCGGTTGATGGCAGAGTTGAGCCACGCTCTCGAGAACACTTCTTCCGAAGCGGTTATCGCATCGGCCACTGACAACCTCATACTTGGTTGGGTCGCCGTCGAGAAGTCCCGGCTACGATCGCTAGCGGCGCTTTTACAAAAAGCGGCTGCGGCATGGCAGAGCGCCGTCAAAATGCGTCGCCCGGCACCTGCAGCCTTCGACATTCGTTGCAGTCACTGTCTGGTGCCGACAGGCACGCCCGCACTTATAGACCGATACCACCCCTAAGCACACAGACAATGTGGGTTGATTTGTGGGTTGTCACATTTTAATAAGCAAAAAAAAAACCGTTTTCTGCTATGAAAACGGCTTTTTAATTGGCGGAGGAGGCGGGATTCGAACCCGCGGTAGGCTATTAACCTACGTACGCTTTCCAGGCGTATGACTTAAACCGCTCATCCACCCCTCCGGATACTGGAATTACAAACTACTTTTTATCGCCATGGCGTATGACCAAGTCACTAACAAGACCGCTCATCTACCGGTTAGACACTGGAACTACTCACTCATTTTTACTGCAACAGCGCTATGCGTGACGCTAAACCAACACCGCACTATTTTCTACGGAAATTGCAATACTGAGAGGCGCGATGATAGCGGACTTGAACATTTTAGGCAAATTGGCGTTGGCTGCAGATAAATAGCGCGGGGCTATTTTCTTGACAGCGCGAGCCAGCGAAAATTGAGCAACTGCTTAGAAAACAGGATCAGCACGAGGGAGATCATGACGACGTGCACTGGTGTGAGTCCCAGCCAAATAGGAATCTTGCCGTCCCTTGTCCACGCTTGAAAAATGCCGAGCAGGTTGTAGTAAAGAAAAAATACCAAAATCGCCACAATTAAATTCCCCGATGTCCCCGACCTTGGATTGACTGAGGAAAGCGGAATCGCCATCAGCGCCAAAATAATCGACGCCACCGGTAGCGCCAGCCGCCAATGCAGCTCGGCAATGTTATCCGGCGTGGGCTCGTTTAGTATTTCCATGACAGACAACGCGCGGGGCGATGGATTATCCGCCGCGACTTCTTTTGCCTCGATGCGGATCATTTGCCTCTCAAAATCGACAATTTTAAAATCCAGCGCACTCGGCGTCCCTTCATAGCGGCGACCATTGAGCAAAACCAGAAACTTATCGCCGTTGGTTTCGATTTTCTGGAAGCCTTTTTGTGCCACAACAACACCAAATTTGCCGTTTTGGTTGTACTGCACAAAAACATTGTCGACAACATCGGAATCGCTTTTGCTTTTATCAATAAAAAACACTCTGTTGGCCCCGCGTGATTCGATAAAACTGCCCGGGGAGAGGCGCGAAACATCATCGCGGCTGCGCAAAATTCGCTGGTATTCACTGCTCTGTGAAAGCGCCCACGGCGTCAGCACGAAACTCAACAATGCGGTGACAATCGAGATCGGCAAACCAAACTTCAACACTGGCTTTACCCACGCGGCAATCGATAAGCCGCTCGAAAACCAAACCTGCATTTCGCTATCGCGGTAGCTGCGAGAAAGCGCGACCAGCACCGCAATAAACAGCGCCAGCGCCAACAATACCGGCAGGTTTGAAATGAGTAAAAAACCCAGAAGCGCCGACACTGCCTCGGGCTCCTGCGTGCCGCTGGCGACTTGCCCCAGCAATTTCACCATCGTGAACACAATCAAAATAGCCGTCAAAACACCCAGCACGGCAGTGCCGACAGCAGTGAATTCACGGGTGAGGCTGCGTTGAAAGATGGACAAAATTGCTCGATGGAAAGTATGTGAAAAACGAATGACAACTATAACGGATAGGACGAAAAACGAAGCAAAATCAGATTCAAACTAAAAAAGCACGATGAACAGCCTAGCAATTCACTGCCGCAATGGCAATTTTTAGCGCCGAATTTCGACCAGTTTGCTGCCGGTACTGATCCGGTGGTGCATAAATTTATTGCATTACTTTGACGGCACACCCTGTAAACAGGGATAATTTAGGTTTACGTCGTTTGCGTATGGTCCTGTGCTACAAATTGTGTTTGTTTGAATGCCAAACCAGCGCAACTCAAACGCAACTTAAACACCAACGAGCATTAGGCGATAGCAAAATCTACAACCACAACAGAATTACAACGGAATCACAACGGAGATAGACATGGAATTTAGCATAAAAGGCGGAGAACTCTCGAAACTGAAAGCAGGCTGCGTCGTAGTTGGCGTGTTTGATTCTAAAAAACTAACGGCCGCTGCCGCATCCCTCGATGCCGTCTCGAAGGGGGCCATCAAATCGGCCGTTTCTTCTGGCGATATCACGGGTAAATTGGGCAGCACCTTGCTGCTACATAGCGTGAATGGCGTGGTAGCAGAGCGAGTGTTGTTGGTTGGCTTAGGCTCGGAAGCCAGCTATGGTGATTCCGCATATTGCAGGGCCGCCACCGCCGCCTTCAAAGCGCTGAAATCAACTGGTGTAACCGACGTGGTCATTCCAGTCGCCAGCGCCACCACCAAAGAAATGGCGTTTAAAGTGGAGCAATCTGCGGTTGGCGCGATCAGCGCGGCCTACCGATACACCGCCACGAAGAAACTCGACGGCAAAGTTGGCAAATCGGTTACATTTTTTATTAATGGCAAGTACGATGAAAAAGCCATCAAGGCTGCGATCAAACATGGCGAAGCCATTGGCGAAGGTATGAACCTGACCAAAATGCTCGGCGACTTACCGCCTAACATCGCAACCCCGGCGTTCCTGGCCAGCACCGCAAAAGACTTGGCCAAAGATTACAAATTTAAATGCACTGTGCTCGAGAAAAAAGAGATGGAAAAGCTGGGCATGAACACACTGCTTTCAGTTTCTAAAGGTTCTTATTTACCACCAAAATTTATCGTGTTGGAGCACAACGGTGGCAAAAAAGGCGCAGCACCTGTCGTGCTGGTCGGCAAAGGTATTACGTTCGACACCGGCGGCATTTCACTCAAGCCAGCTTCCGAGATGGACGAGATGAAATACGATATGTGCGGCGCGGGCTCAATGATCGGCGTGATGAAAACCGTCGGCATGTTAAAACTGCCGTTGAACATCGTGATGCTCGTTCCCACCTGCGAAAACATGCCGGGCGGTAACGCCACCCGGCCCGGCGACATCGTGAAATCAATGTCCGGTCAGACGATTGAAATTTTGAATACAGATGCCGAAGGCCGCTTGATTTTGGCTGATGCGTTGACCTACGCTGAGCGCTTCAAGCCGGATTGTGTCGTTGATGCGGCGACACTCACGGGCGCGATGGTGGTTGCGTTGGGACATGTGACGACCGGCATTTTTTCATCTGACGACAAGCTGGGCGCCGAGTTGGTAGCGGCCGGTAACACCGCGCACGATAAAGCATGGCTGCTGCCAATGGGCGAGGAGTACGACGAAGGTTTGAAATCTAACTTTGCCGATATCCCGAACATCGCTGGGCGCGCGGGCGGCTCTATCACCGCTGCGTGTTTCCTCGCACGCTTTACCGGCAAATACAAATGGGCGCACATGGATATCGCCGGCACTGCGTGGAATTCAGGCAAAGAAAAGGGTGCGACAGGTCGCCCCGTGCCGTTGCTGGCGAAGTTTCTGATGAATCGGGCTGGGGTTTAATTTCTATATTGGGGGCTGGGCGGGCATATTTCCGCCCCCTCCCACGCTTCATTCTCAGCCCCTCAATTCATTCTCCAATCTATGACTGAAGTTAAGTTTTTTTTCAATGTTGAGCATAAGCTGAACTACGCTTGTGTGATTGCCAAAAAGGCTTACGAGGGCGGCAAAAAATTGGTGGTCTATGCCCCAGACGCAAGGCTGGCTGCGGAGTTTGACCGATTACTCTGGACGTTTTTGCCACTTTCTTTTGTGCCACACGTGAGATCAGATCACCCCTTGGCTGGTGACACACCGATTATTATCACCGCTGACGATCAAGCGTTACCACATCACGAGGCATTGCTAAGCTTGGGCGCTGAGCCACCGCCTTTTTTCAGCCGATTTGAGTATCTGCGGGAGATTGTTACCACGGACGAAAATGACCGCCAAGCCGCGCGGGAACGCTCGAAGTTTTATACCGCGAGAGGTTTTCACGTCGACAACATTGACTCAAAAACCGGCTTAAGCGCCAACAAAAAAAACTAACGTGCCCATGGATAAAATAGATCAAGATCACGCGCTCACGGACAAGGTCGACGCGCTCATCAGTAAGCATGGCTTTGGCAATACATCCGCCGCGCCTACTGACATGGCCGATGAGCGTAATATTCCGTTATTAACTGAGGTGATGGCCGCACCGGAATGGGACGCGGAGGTGGCGGCGCGACCATCGGCAGCGTTGCAGCAATTAAGTGATAGCGAGATCGACGCGCTTTCACAAGAAATTTTTTCACGCGTCTTTGATCGCATCGATTTAGAGCTCGCCGCCAAACTTGAAGCCCGCTTGGCCGCGCAATTAACCACCCACATCAACAGCACCGTCACGCACGTCTTGGGTGATTTACGGCAAGATATTGCCAATGAGATTGGCGATGCGGTGAACGCTGCGTTAGCGGATCGGTTGCGGAAAAAATAACGCTGTTACGTCGGACGAATTGGCCGCGCACCATCTAATCCAGCCGTTTCAAATCACCTCAACATCCGTTCCCAACAAAGGCATCATGAATTCTGCTACAGCTGACATTACAACATCCCCAGCATCCGAAATCGCCAAATCATTCGATCCCAAAGCCATCGAATCCTGCTGGTATCCGCGTTGGGAGGCTGCTGGCCATTTCAAGCATTCTGCTGACGCGACCAGGCAAGCGTATTGCGTTCAACTGCCCCCGCCTAACGTCACCGGCACGTTGCACATGGGGCATGCCTTCCAGCAAACGCTGATGGACACGCTGGTGCGCTATCACCGGATGAAAGGCGAGAATACTAACTGGGTGGTGGGCACAGATCACGCCGGGATTGCCACGCAGATTGTGGTCGAACGGCAATTGCAGGCCCAAGGTAAATCGCGGCACGACCTAGGCTCCACACCAATCGAGGCGCGCGAAAATTTCATCAAACGCGTCTGGGCATGGAAGCAAGAGTCCGGCTCCACCATCACCCGCCAAATGCGGCGTTTAGGTGACTCGGCAAATTGGGATTATGCCGATACCGAAGGGCAGCAAGCAGGCTATTTCACGATGGACGCAAAGATGTCTGCCGCGGTGGTCGAAGTGTTTGTGAAACTGCATGAGCAAGGTTTGATTTATCGCGGGAAGCGCTTGGTCAGTTGGGACCCGGTGTTAGGGACCGCTGTTTCTGATTTAGAAGTGATCAGCGCAGAGGAAGATGGAAAAATCTGGGAGATTCGCTATCCGTTTGCCGACGGCGACGGGAATTTAGTCGTTGCCACGACCCGCCCAGAAACCATGCTGGGCGACGTTGCGGTTGCGGTGAATCCAGAGGACGAACGCTACACGGCGTTCGTCGGCAAATTCGTCAAATTACCGCTTTGTGACCGCGTCATCCCGATCATTGCCGACGCATATGTGGATAAAGCGTTTGGTACTGGCTGTGTGAAGATTACGCCAGCGCATGATGCCAATGATTACGCCATTGGTCAGCGGCACAACCTGCCGATGATTAGTATGTTGACGTTAGATGCGAAAGTCGCAGACTTGGCACCTGCGGCATATCGCGGGCTCGATCGCTTTGATGCACGTAAGCAAGTATTGAAAGATTTGGATGCGCTCGGCCTGCTGGTCTCCGAGAAAAAACACAAACTAAACGTGCCGCGCTCTGATCGCACTGGCGTGATCATCGAGCCGATGTTGACCGATCAATGGTTCGTAAAAATGGACGGCTTGGCGGCACGCGGCCTCAAAGCCGTTGCCGACGGCGATGTAAAGTTCTACCCCGAGCATTGGTCAGCCACATACAACCATTGGCTAGGCAACATTCAAGATTGGTGCGTCTCGC
This sequence comes from Burkholderiales bacterium, assembly GCA_025360815.1. Taxonomy (GTDB): domain Bacteria; phylum Pseudomonadota; class Gammaproteobacteria; order Burkholderiales; family Usitatibacteraceae; genus UKL13-2. Next base: position 3,986 of record JANYBL010000114.1, on the reverse strand, counting down.
GGCAGCTTTGGTGGGGCCATCAAATCCCGGCTTGGTATGACGACGAGGGCAATATTTACGTTGCGCGAAATGAAGCGGAAGCAAAGGCAAAAGCAGGCGGCAAAAATTTGAAGCGCGATGCCGACGTACTCGATACCTGGTTCTCTTCCGCACTCGTGCCCTTTTCGTCACTCGGCTGGCCCGCGACAGATGAAAAAACGCTCGCTGATCTGAAAGCGTTTTTACCATCGAATGTATTGGTCACCGGCAATGACATCATTTTCTTCTGGGTAGCACGGATGATCATGATGACGCTGCATTTCACCACGGATGATGAATTCCCAAACGGGAAAGTACCCTTCAAGCACGTCTATATCAACGCGATGGTGCGCGATGCCGAGGGACAGAAAATGTCCAAAACAAAAGGCAACACGCTCGATCCGTTGGACCTGATCGACGGCATCGAATTGGAAGCGTTGGTTGAAAAATCAACCAACGGTTTAATGCTTGCAGCGCACAAAGAAAAAGCCGAAAAATACGTTCGCAAAAATTTCGCCAAAGGCATTCCCGCGTACGGAACCGATGCGCTGCGGTTTACGTTTACGGCGCTAGCACCACTTTCATTAACCCTCAATTTCGATTTGTCACGCTGCGAAGGCTACCGTAATTTCTGCAATAAATTGTGGAATGCAACGCGCTTTGTGTTGATGAATATTGAAGGTAAGGACTGCGGGACGGACGAATCACTACCAGTGGAATTATCGCAAGCCGACAAGTGGATCATCAGCCAATTGCAACGCGCGGAAGCCGACGTCGAAAAAGGTTTCACTGAGTATCGCTTCGACAATGTGGCGGCGACGATCTATAAATTGGTCTGGGACGAATATTGCGATTGGTATGTGGAGCTGGCCAAAGTGCAGCTACAAAACAGCAATGAAGCCCAGCAACGCGGCACGCGCCGCACGCTGCTGCGGGTGTTGGAAACCATGCTGCGTTTGGCGCATCCGATTATTCCGTTCATCACCGAAGAGCTGTGGCAAAAGGTTGCGCCACTGGTTGGTCGCGCGAAGGCTGACGGGAGCGACTCCATCATGCTCGCCCCCTACCCCAAAGCGGATTTGTCGCGAATTGACGAATCAGCAGAACAATTTGTCGCCGCACTCAAAGAAATCACCAATGCCGCGCGAAATTTGCGCAGCGAACTGGGTTTGTCGCCAGGCGAAAAAGTACCTGCACTGTTATTACCTGAAAATAATTTAAACTCTAGCACAGGAGCGGCTTTTGAGCCATTTTTGCCTTATTTACAAGCACTGGCGAGGCTCTCCGAAATTTCTATTGTGGCAGCACTCCCGGATGCCGATGCCGCCATCGCCGTCGGTGGCGGTGCACGGGTGATGTTGAAAGTAGAAATTGATGTTGCAGCAGAACGCGAGCGCTTAACCAAAGAAATTGCCAAGCTTGAAATTGAAATTGCTAAAGCGAATGTGAAATTAGACAACCCCAGCTTTGTGGATCGTGCGCCACCAGCAGTCGTCGTACTGGAGAAAGAGCGGTTGGCTGGGTTTGTGAGTAAGGTTGAGGCGATGCGCGGACAGTTGGGGAAGTTGAAATAAAAGCGCTGCACAACCGAGGCTGCGGTTAATGCTGTTACCGAACGCACTACGTTCCCTAAAATCCCCCAACTTCCGTCGCTACTACATCGGTCAAGCAGTCTCGATGTTGGGCTCTTGGATGCAATCGGTAGCCATCATGTGGCTCGCATACCGGCTGACGAATTCAACCGCGTCAACGGGGCTGGTGGGCTTTCTGGCGATGGTGCCAGCCATCTTTGTCACGCCGCTGGCCGGCGCGTTAGCAGATCGGGTGAGCCGTAAGAAGCTGTTGGTCATCATCCAGATCGCGTTGATTGCGCTCGCTGCTGCCCTCACTATCACGACCTACACTGGCCATATCACGCTGCCTGCGCTGGCAGCGTTCGCGTTTTGCCAGGGCATCTTGAATGGTTTAGAAGTACCGACGCGCCATGCGTTTTTTGTCCAACTGATTGACGACAAAACTGATTTGCCCAACGCGATCGCGCTGAACTCGATCAACATCAATGGCACCCGGCTGATCGGCCCCGCCATTGGCGGCCTGCTGATTGCGCAGGTTGGCGAAGCGGCTTGTTTCGGCTTGAACGCCCTCTCCTATTTGGCGGTACTGTTTCAACTGGCGCGCATCACACCAAAAATTGATCGAAAAATATCGGCCAACGCGGGCTTCATGCGCGACGTGCTTGACGGCTGGCGCTATACCTTTGCCCATCCCGTGCTGCGGGTGTTAATGCTGATGGTGGGCGCGGTGTCGTTTGCGATCAGCCCGTACACCATTTTGATGCCTGCCATCTCCGTCGAGACCTTCGGACAAGGCGCCAAATTAAACGGTATTTTCATCAGCGCGGTCGGGTTGGGTGCGTTGACCGGCGCGATTGCATTTGCGATGCGCCCCAATGTTCGCGGCCTCACGAGTTGGCTCGCGGGTACGTCGGCGATTGCGGCGATTGGTGTAATTGGTTTTGCGTTCTCGCGCAATGAAGGGTTATCGTTTGGCTGCATGGCGATGACCGGTTTGGGGCTGATGGGAACGTCTGTTGCGGCTAACACGATCATTCAATCGATTGTCGACGACGATAAGCGCGGCCGCGTGGTGAGCATTTATTCCACTTTTTTTATAGGGTCGGCACCACTTGGCCACCTTGCGGCGGGATGGTTGGCCGACCGTCTTGGCGCGCCGAATACATTTCTCGCCTGTGGTATCTGGTGCGCTTGCGCATCGCTGATTTATCTTCGTTATCTGCCGAAACTGCGGGCGCACATTCGTCCGATTTACCTGAACCGCGGTATTATTCCAATAGTCCATTTAGAGGAGAAATCATGAGTAGCGCTCCGAGCGATATAGCAAGTTCGACCGTCCTTTTTGAGCAACACGGCAGTATCGGCACGATGACTTTTAATCGCCCGGAAGTCTATAACGCGATGTCCACCGAGCTGATTATGGCGTTCCGGGACATCACTACCGAGATCAAAAAATCCAGCACGTTACGTGTTCTGATCGTCAAAGGCGCGGGCAAAGCGTTCCTCGCGGGCGGAGATGTGGGGCAGTTTTATCAGCAAAAGGATTCGATTGGTGATGATGTCATCGCGCTGGGCGATATTTTGCATGAAGGCGTTATCAACATCCGCACCATGCCTTTTCCTGTGATCGCACAAATCCATGGCGCATGCGCGGGCGCTGGCTTGAGCCTAATGTTGGCGTGCGATTTTGCGATTGCCTCCACCACCGCGCAATTCAAAACGGCTTACACACAAATCGGCTTATCGCCCGATGGCGGCAGCACGTATTTTTTGCCGCGATTGGTCGGCATGAAAGTCGCCACTGAGTTAATCATGCTCTCCGAGGGATTGTCTGGAGAGCAAGCACTGGCGCGGGGTTTGGTCAATCGCTGCGTAGCACCAGAGGTGTTAAACGGTGAAACGCTGTTGCTGGCAACTCGGCTCAGCCAGGGTGCCACCCAAGCCTACGCCCGCGCTAAACTGCTGATCAATCAATCGTTCGAAACACCGATCAAGCAACATTTGGATGACGAAATTGCGATGTTTGCGGAATGTGCGAAGACCGATGATTTTAAAGAAGGCGTGACCGCTTTTGTGGAGAAACGGAAACCGACTTTTACGGGGAAGTAGTTCTGTCGTGAAACGATGGAATGCCCGCTTTCCAATTGCGTTCATGGCCCCGGGCGGTACACATTTTCCAGGTTTGTCAGAACCGCCGCCATTCCCGCCTTACAATAGCCAATATGAACAAAAAACTAACCCGCCCTACCCTCACTACAGCTCGCACAGCCAAGTCTGATGTCGCCCCGCAAACAGGCGATCGAATTGAGCGCGCGCCGCGCATTGCCAGTGGGCCTCGAGCTCGAGCGGTGATCGACAGTGCAGCGCGGCTAAAACGTGACAGGGAGCGAGATG
>JANYBL010000100.1 GCA_025360815.1 Burkholderiales bacterium | reverse complement strand
ACGGTGCGAACAACCACGTGAGAAACGCGTGGTCGGGCTACATAATATTATTTAAGAAACAATCCCCGATTTTACCGCAGCCTGTTCGCTTCTGATGGTGCTTCTGATTGCGGTAAAATCGGGGACTATTTTTTAAAAAATGATGCCGTCCACCCACGCGTTGCCCGCGTGGCTGTTCGCACCGTTTCTGGAGTTTCAAACCCATGTTTCACCAATTCGAAAAGCTTGTTAATCCCTACCCCGAAGCCAAACCCGCCTCACCACCAACAAGTTTTTTTGCGTTTATGTGGTCGTGTACACGTGGCTTGCGGCCTTACGTTCTTGGCATGACGCTTCTCACAGCGGTCATTGGTATTTTTGAGGCGGCTTTATTTGCGATGTTGGGCAATGTGGTGGATTGGCTCTCGACGATAGCGCCCGCGCAGTTATGGGTGGAACAGCGGGGCAATTTAATGCTGCTCGCCGCCATTTTGTGTGCAAGCCCGATTGCCGTTGCCTTGCAGGCGGGGCTCAAGCATCAGGCCATGGCGGGCAATTTTCCGATGTTGCTTCGTTGGAATTTTCATCGTTTGATGTTGAGCCAATCGCTCAGTTTTTATCAGGATGAATTTGCTGGGCGCGTTGCCACCAAGGTTATGCAAACCGCGTTGGCGGTGCGCGATGTGTGGATGATTTTGGCCGACATTATGGTCTTCGTGCTGATCTATTTTGTGACCATGGTGGCGGTGGTTGGTCATTTCGATTTGTGGCTATTGTTGCCGTTTTTGGGCTGGCTCACCCTTTATGTGTGCGCCTTGATTTTCTTCGTGCCGCGCTTGGGGCGCGTAGCGCAGGCGCAAGCGGACGCTCGTTCGCTCATGACCGGACGCATCACCGATGCTTATACCAATATCACGACCGTAAAACTGTTTTCGCATACCAACCGCGAGGCCGGTTTTGCGAAATCGGCGATGCAAGATTTTATGCAAACGGTTTATCGGCAATGGCGGCTCATCACCAGTTTTGAAGTGGTGAATCAAATCATGAGCGTACTGCTGATCGCCAGCACTGCGGGCGCCACATTGGTTCTTTGGACGCAGGGGAAAGTCGGCATTGGTGCCGTGGCAGCGGCGACCGCCATGGCGCTCAGGCTGAACGGCATTTCGCATTGGGTGATGTGGGAATTTGCCTCGCTTTTTGAGCATATCGGCACGGTGCGCGATGGCATGTCGATTTTATCCAGGCCGCATACGGTACTGGATGTTGACGACGCAAAACCACTGCACGTGAGCAAAGGCGAGATTAAATTTGAGCAGGTGTGTTTTGCTTACGGTGGTGAAAAGAACGTGTTGGACGAATTGCATCTCACCATTCGTGCTGGCGAAAAGATCGGCTTGGTCGGGCGATCTGGCGCGGGCAAATCAACCATTGTAAATTTGTTGTTGCGTTTTTATGATGTGCGCAGTGGGCGCATTTTGATCGATGGGCAAGATATTTCACGGGTCACACAAGATACCTTGCGCATGCAAATTGGCATGGTCACGCAAGATACATCGCTGCTGCATCGCTCTGTGCGCGATAACATTTTGTATGGCCGCCCCGATGCAACCGACGGGCAAATGATTGCCGCCGCCAAACGCGCCGAAGCGCATGAATTTATTCAAACCTTGACCGATCCGAGTGGCCGCACGGCGTACGATGCACACGTCGGCGAGCGCGGCGTGAAGCTCTCTGGCGGTCAGCGCCAGCGGATTGCGATTGCACGAGTAAAGCTTAAAGACGCGCCGATATTATTGCTGGATGAGGCCACCAGCGCGTTGGATTCGGAAGTAGAGGCGGCCATTCAAGCGAGCTTGTATAAATTGATGGAAGGCAAAACGGTCGTGGCGATTGCGCACCGGCTCTCCACCATCGCTGCAATGGATCGGTTGATTGTGTTGGATCGTGGGCGCATTGTGGAACAAGGCGATCACCGCAGCCTATTAGCCGAGAATGGCTTGTACGCTAGACTTTGGGAACATCAGAGCGGTGGTTTTTTAGGTGAAGAAATTGATGACGCTAACGCTGAAAAAGTAGTGTCGCTTCTAAAAATACATCATTAAAAATGCGTATTAAAATCAAAACCTCCGTATTGGCGGAGCGTTTGAAGCAAAAACCCATCAAAAGCCGCTCCAGTGCTCGTGTTTCAACATTTTAATGCCGTCATTTCCGTAGCCCCTTAAAAAGCAGTTGCCCTATTTGGACGATCAACAACACCGTCGCGCCGACTACAACGCCTGCCGTGCCGTCTATCAATATCGGCACTACTTTTGCGACCACGTCACCATAATTGACAGTGAAATTGGCGGTAAATAACGCGATTGTCGATGGCAATGAAGGCATGCCATGCACGATAATTCCGCCGCCCACCAAGAACATCGCGGCGGTGCCAACGACAGATAGTAGCTTCATCAATATCGGTGCAAAGGCGACCATACCATTGCCGACAGTGCGTAGTAGACCATTATATTTTCGGGCGAGATATAAGCCGACATCATCAAGCTTCACAATCGCGGCCACAAAACCGTAAACACCGACGGTCATGATGACCGCAATCGCCACGAGCACGACGACCTGTTGCACAAACGAAGCCGCCGCAACAGTGCCTAGTGTGATGACGATTATTTCTGCGGACAATACAAAATCAGTCCGCACAGCGCCTTTTATTTTTTCTTTTTCAAATGCGACCAGATCGATGGTGGGCCGATCAATAGCTTGTGCAAGTTCAGCGTGGTGCGCGCTGTCTTGATGTTTGGAGTGCAATAATTTATGCGCCAACTTTTCAAATCCTTCATAGCAAAGATACGCGCCACCGATCATCAATAGCGGTGTTACCGCCCATGGTGTGAATGCACTAATCACTAAAGCCAACGGCACCAAAATGGCTTTGTTGACCATCGAGCCTTTGGCAACTGCCCAAACAACGGGCAGCTCGCGCTCGGCGCGGTTGGTGGTTGCTGAGGCAACTTGTTCAGCATTGAGCGCTAGGTCGTCACCCAACACGCCCGCTGTTTTTTTTGCAGCGACTTTGCTCATGACGGCGACATCGTCCAAAACGGCAGCAATATCGTCGATGAGCATGAGTAAACTAGAAGATGGCATAGTGTTTTTACGTTGGGTGGTGAGTGGCGTGGGTTCGAGTGGACTTGTTCACGTGCCGTTGTTGGGGTGGCATTGCTGGTACGACATGAACAAAATCCAAATAGGCGATCACGTTTAGATGGCGTTAGGACGACATTGGTACGGTGTTTGAACAGCATCGATAGGACATTGCGATGGCATTTTATGGCATCACCGTCTCAATGCCTTAAAATACTACTGAATACTGCTAAATATTACTCATGACGCTACATCATTACGCTATACCCACAACCCTTAGTTTTGAACGGATTTACATTGTTTTCCCTATTTGGCACCAAAAAACTGGCTGACGACACCAAGGTACTGATCCCAGCCGAGTCTGAGGCGGGCTGGCTTTCACGGCTAAAATCAGGGCTTGCCAAGACGCGCGCTGTATTAAATACCGATGTCGGTGATCTTTTTTCGCGGCACGCCACGGTGGATGAGGCGTTATTTGAAGAATTGGAAACGGCTTTAATCACCGCCGATGTCGGCATTCGCGCCACGACCAAACTCATTGCTGATTTGCGCCGCGCCGCCAAAGAGAAAAAAATTGCTGATGGCGCGATGTTGCAGGCGGAATTTAAATCAGCGCTGGTCAGTTTGATGACGCCGCTCGAACAACCGCTTAATGTGCAAACAAATAGTCCAGCCACCAAGCCGTTCATCATCCTGATAGCGGGCGTTAACGGCGCGGGCAAAACGACCACCATCGGCAAGCTTGCCAAATATTTTCAATCTCAAGGCTTGAGCGTGATGTTAGCGGCGGGGGATACCTTCCGCGCCGCAGCCCGCGAGCAGCTCATGACTTGGGGCGAACGCAATAACGTGACGGTGATTGCACAAGAACAAGGTGATTCAGCCGCGGTGATTTTTGATGCGGTGCAATCGGCCAAAGCACGCGGCATTGATGTCATTTTGGCTGATACAGCCGGCCGTTTGCCGACGCAATTGCATTTGATGGAAGAGATTAAAAAAGTGAAGCGTGTGATTGGCAAAATCGACGCTTCTGCGCCACATGAAACCCTGCTCGTGCTCGATGCCAACACCGGCCAAAACGCACTCACACAGGTGAAAGCGTTTGACGATGCCTTGCAACTGACCGGCTTGGTCGTCACTAAGCTGGACGGCACGGCAAAAGGCGGCATGATTGTGGCACTCGCGTTAGGGGCAAATGCAGAGCGCCCTGATCGCATCATTCCCGTGCGCTTCATTGGTGTTGGTGAAGCCATTGATGATTTGCGTCCGTTTAATGCGGCTGAATTTGTGGATGCACTTTTTTAAATCAATATTGTGATTACATTTTCCAACACCGTTAAACGTTATCCGAATGGCTTTGAAGCGCTGCGCGGTGTTTCGCTGACAATTGAAAAAGGCGAGATGGTGGCCATCACCGGCCATTCCGGCGCGGGCAAATCAACTCTTCTAAAACTGGCGGCGGGCATTGAGCTGGCCTCGCAAGGCAGTGTGTTGGTGAGCAATCAAAACCTGAGCCAAATTAAAGAAGCGGGCTTGGCGGTGTTGCGCCGCAATCTGGGTTTGGTGTTTCAGGATCATAAATTATTGTTTGATCGTTCGGTGTTTGAAAACGTCTCGCTACCGCTGTCGATTGCTGCTTTCCCACGCGCCGAGGCGGCCAAGCGGGTGCGGGCGGCTTTGGATAAAGTCGGATTGTTGAACCGCGAAAAAGCGAACCCGATTACACTTTCCGGCGGCGAGCAGCAGCGGCTGTGCATTGCCCGCGCCATCGTCAATCGCCCGGCCATTTTAGTTGCAGACGAACCAACCGGCAATCTTGACCAAGCCTACGCTGCGACGATTATGGATTTGTTTAAATCGTTTAATCAGGTCGGCGTAACGGTGCTGCTTTCAACCCATGATGAGATCGGCTTGGCCAGGCTCAATTGTCGCCACGTGAAGCTGGTGTTGGGCAAGGTGATCGCATGATGGGCGCATGGTTGACCGCACACCAGCAGGCCGCCGCCCGTGCCCTCACGCGCCTCTGGATGACACCGTTTGCGAGTGCGCTTTCAATACTGGTGATTGGTGTGGCGATTATCTTGCCACTGGGGCTCTACGCTTTATTTGCCAATGTTTCCGCCGCCGCCGGGCGTTTAAACACCGATCCGAATGTGAATGTGTATTTACAAGTTGCCGCCACCGATAGCGATGCAAAAGACATCGAGAAGCGTTTACGGGCGATGGCGAATGTGGGCGAGGTGCGCTTTATCGCCCGCGATGTGGCGCTGATTGAAATGAAGCGCGTGACAAGCATGGCTGATTTGCTCGCCGGGTTGGAAACCAACCCGCTGCCACATGCGTTTTTGCTGAAACCCAAATCGGTTGATGCCGCCGCACTAGAAGCGATGCGCAACGAAATCGCCACGCTACCCAAGATTGATGCCGTGGTGATGGATTTTGAGTGGGCGAAAAAATTGAAACGCTTTGCGACTTTTGCAGAACGAATCGTCGCCTTGCTTGGCTTGTTGCTTGGTTTGGCGGTGGTATTTGTGACAGGCAACACGATTCGCCTGCAAATTTTGACACAAAAAGATGAAATCGAAGTGAGCCGACTCATCGGCGCAACCAAACGTTTTATCCGCCGACCGTTTCTGTATTACGGTGCAATTCAAGGTTTTTTAGCAGGCGTAACCGCTGTGCTGGCGATGACAGCTCTTATTTGGTGGGCGAGTTCTGAGGTGCAGGCACTCACTATTTCATATGGATCTGATTTTGCGGTTCAATATCTGACGCTAAATCAAATGCTCACCGTGCTGGGGATTGGGTCCGCATTAGGCTGGTTGGGTGGGTTTTTGTCCGTTTCGCTGTATTTGCGAAAGTAATCTGCGAACATAGACGCGACTTAGTGATCTTTGCCAAAATAGTCAGCGACAACGAGTCCGTAGGAATCGACGGGTTACCGAACGCAGTAATCTATTAAAGTCTGGGACAGATTTTCCCTAAGTTCTGCTTTCGAAATTTGGCTTATGCAGCAAGATTTGTTCCCTTACGGACTGGGTACTCCGGAGATGGTGTGGACGCTGCCAACCCTCAGACGACAAATAGTTCCGGCCAGCGATTGGCTCTGTATCTTTTGGGACTGGGCTAAATTATCCAAGCCTGCATGGAGTTGCACACTTGGAATGACCGCTTTTTTGGGCGGGAACCGCCGCACCTGACCCAAAGCCGACACGCAGACTGCCCGGAAGCGGCGCTTTGACCAGCCGAGCCGTCGCCTCAGAGCGACGCCACTGGTTAATCTCGCGGAATTGGTTAGACGACGGTGGTTTGAGCCAATATTTACTAGCGGCGTTCACAGTCTCGCTCTAAAAAAGTCGAGCACGCGCCGGCTGGTTGCGGTGGAGAACTGATGCGCTGAGTAGGCCGCAAATATTTGTCCCACAATGTCTTGTGAATACGAC
>JANYBL010000060.1 GCA_025360815.1 Burkholderiales bacterium | reverse complement strand
CCCGGGCATGCGAATATCGAGAAAAGCGGTGTCGGGTTGATGCGTCGCAATTTCCTCAAGTGCAGAGGCGCCGTCCTCAGCCAACGCGACAATGTTGAGTTCTGGCCAAGCTAGTTTGAGTTGCGAGGCGAGTTCGTTTCGTAGGAGCTCTTCATCTTCTGCAATGATAGCAGTGGGGTTATTTTTCATTTTCATTGGTCCCGTGCAATGGGATCGAAATCGCCGCTACCATGCCACATGGCAAATTTGGCTTTAAACTAAACGTCGCCTGACCGTTAAAACTTAACCTCAATCGATCACGGATATTTTTGAGCCCCAAACCGGTGCCCGATGTGCCCTCGCGCAAGCCGATTCCGTCATCGCTCACGGTCAACACTAATTGCGTCGTTGTTGTTGCGGCGTTAATGGAGATCGTACCGCCACCGGGTTTGGATTCGAGGCCATGTTTGATCGAATTTTCTACTAACGTCTGTACCATCATGGCCGGAAAGCCCCGCCCAGCAAGGGTTTCAGGCATGTCTATGCGAACGTTTAACCGAGAGCCCATGCGAATTTTAAGAATTTCCAGATACGCGCTTGAGCGTTCGATTTCACGTCCCAGGGTGGAACTCATGCCATTTTGCGGCGCTTCTGATTGCCGATCCGGGCTTGGTACCGAGGCACGCAAATAAGTAATCAAATTGCCCAACATTTCATCGGCACGTTTTGGGTCTTGGCGGATGAGGAGTTGCGCATTGGCCAATGTGTTATACAAAAAATGCGGCTCTATATGCGCTTCCAGTACGGTGAGTTTGGCTTCGGTTAGCGCACGTTGCATCTCGGCGCGCTGGGTAGCCTCGCGCTGGCCTTCAAACCGGCGGGTGATTTGGTAGGTGATGCCTTTAGAAATTGCATTAAGGTTTTGGCGGTTCTTGCCGAAGTCGAGCACAATAAAAAAAGTGGCTGGCCTGCTTTCTAATGTCACTTCTGCTTGTTGTTGCGCAAGGGGCTTGATCGCGACTGTAATGCGCTCACCTGGTGCGCCGAGTGAAAAATAACCTGCACCACCGCCACCGCCTGTTGTCCCTTCGATTTTGAGTTCCGCCTTTGACGATATGAATGCAAAGAAGCCGGGCAAATATTGCACGGACTCAACACACAAATCGAACGCATCATCTGCCGAAACGGGCAGTACAAGCGTGGTTGTGCGGCGAGTGGCAAGATCGCCCAGCGTAAAATTGGGGTCGCGCTTTAGCATGGCGCGGCGGTAATAAAGCGTAATGAGTGAAATAAGTAAAAAGCCGAACACGCAACCGGACGCGACGCCCAGCGGGATCGAACGGTGCGCGAATGCAACACCTTGACCCACCAAGCCGCCCAGCGGCAGCCCCACGAACAGCGTGAGAACGGTAATGTAGAGCCATGGAAATTTCTTCATCCTGCGCAACCGGTTAATTTATATCTGGCTTTACTATGCCGGTTTAATTTTATCGATACGACTTGCTTGCGACGAGGCGGAAAAATATGCGATGAAGCTAAAATTTTTCTGATAAAACAGGCGGGTTACATCTGCTTAAACAGGTGCGAGAACGGCCTTGAAACCGTTAAGTTTTCTTTGCGACCCTTAACTTTCACAGTTGCCTGCCCGCGAAAATCACGGGTAACGGCATCGATGGCAGTCGCATTTACCACTGTCGAGCGGTGAATTTGCCAGAATTTTTCGTTATCCAAACCATCCAATAATTCTTTGATTGGCGTTTTGATCAGCGCGTCAAATTCCTTGGTCGCGACCACCGTATATTTTTCGTCTGATTGAAAAAACAACACATCGTCTACGGGGATCAAACGAAGGTTAGAGCCAATATTGGCTTTGATCCATTTCAATTTTTCCACACCATTGTTGAGCTTCGCGGCGAGGTGCTGAATCAGCGCATCCAAGTTTTGTGGTTGCGCTGGGACCGCATTTAAACGCTCTCTTAGGCGATCAATCGCAGCCTGTAGGCGCTCATCCGAGTAAGGCTTCAGCACATAGTCAATTGCACCAGTGTTGAAAGCTTCCACCGCATACTGATCGAACGCGGTGACGAATACCACATGGCACTTGAGGTCGCGGTTCTGCGAAAGACTTTTGGCGACTTCGATGCCTGTCATTTCAGGCATTTGAATATCGAGGAAGGCTAGCGTGGGCTGGTGCTCTGCAATTGCCTCTAGCGCGGCCTCGCCATCGCCGACATCGGCCAGGATGGATAAATCCGGCCAGAGCTTGATGAGTTTGGCCTTGAGTTGGGCGCGAAGGATGGGTTCATCCTCAGCAATGATCGCGGTCAGGTTCATGTGTTTAACCAAAGTAATGTTGTTGAGTAATGTTGTTGAATAATGTTGTTTAAGTAACGTTGTTAAATGATATTAGCCATGAATTGTCGCTTAATTTTCTGCGCTACTGTTGGCTTCTTGTGCGGATTGCTGCCCAGCCAAAGCCGCCAATTTCTCGTTGCTCGCTTTCTTCTTGCCACGCTTCATGAACCACCAAACAATTAGCCCAACCAATATAAACGGTGCCATCGCCGGGAATGCAGAGATCAGGACGATGATCGGAATCCCCACCAGTAAGAAGCCAAACAATACCCCCAAGCCATATGCAAGTACCGCCAATATAACCGCCACCAACACCAGCAAGCAAAACGCCGCCAGGAGCACGACCGAGCCGAACGCCATGCCTTCAATACCGCTTAATTCGAGGTGATTGAACAGCGTTACTGGCATCACACCGGTGACAATGCCTACCAAGCTCAGCAGCAACCCAACACCAAGAACGATCACCACACCGATGAAAATCGCCGTAAGGATGCGCAACCAGATGCTATGGGTCCTGCGGGCGATCCACCAAGTGCGGGCCGCGAAGCCGGATGGAGCGGGTTGTACAGGTTTGGCGGTCGCATTGCCGAACCGTGTGCGCGCAGGTGTTTCACCCGTCGCGCTAAACGCCGCCATCGTGGCGGTGGGCGCTGCAGGGACGTCAATGGTAGCGACGACGCCCTTGGGCTCGTTTGATTCCAAAGTCAGTTTGGCGCAATCGCCAAACAGCGCTTGCAGTCGTTCTCGAATATTCGAGAGTCCGACGCCGCCGCCCGCTTGCGAGGGCGCATCGGTGAGCCCGCGCCCGGTGTCTTTGACGATCATCCGAATCGTTGCGCCGTCATTTCCAACCCCATCCTCCCCGATTTTTTCGGCGATGACGTCAATACGGCCACCGTCGCGCTGCGGCTCCAAACCGTGTTTGATGGCGTTCTCGACCAACGAGGGCAGCATCAGAGGCGGGAAAGGCAGGGTTTCGAGCTCGGCCGGCACGGCAATATCAAACGCCAAGCGATCCCCCATCCGTATTTTGAGGATATTCAAATAGGCCCGTACCAGCTCAACTTCTTGGCCGACAGTTGAGGTGGTCTCGCGCATTTTTGGTAGCGCAGCGCGCAAATATTGAATCAAATGGCCGACCATTTTATTGGCCAGTGGCGGATCGACTTCAGTTAGCGCTTGGACATTGGCCAATGTGTTGTACAGAAAATGGGGCTCGACCTGCGCTTGCAGCGCTTGTAACCGTGCCTCCACAATCTGCCGGTTGGCGCTTTGAAATTCCGCCTCACGGGTCTGCGTTTCAGCATAGGCAGTGGCCCGGCGGGCGCGATCAATAAAATATTTTGCGAAGAGCGTAACAATAAAAACCGGAATGAAAATCAGTATCAATATTGAACCCAAGCCAATGCGCTTCGCAGCTGTCGTCACGGATTTGCGGATGTCATTGCGGATTTCAGGGGCTAATGGTGTCGGCGGCAGTGGCGGCAATGGTGGGGAGCCTACAATATCCACCGTTTCAACTTTAATTGGCGGTATGGCGGTACCACTCAAATCAATGGAGCCTTTCAATCGTGTTCCGTTGATCGTGCCGTCAAATTTGAGTGCATCGTCTGATTTCGCCGATGACTTTTCGTTTTTGCCGTCTTGAGCGCTCTGCTTATTGGCGTTCTTAAGGGTATTTTTAATGGTATTTTTGATGGTGTTGTTACCGGTCGAAATTTGTACGCCGTTCCCGCCGATATTGAGTTTGATCTCGTCGTTATTCATCGAGCGCGTGAGTTCGTCGAGCGCCTTTTTGGCGGCATCTTCTAATTTTTTGGCGGCAGCGAGCTGCTCATCGATGGCTTTGAGCGCATCCATGTTGGTGACGCCGGCGGTTTTGAGTGAGTCCGCAATGTTGTTTCGCGCCTCCTCAATTTCAATGCGACGATCGTGGGCGTTTTCGAATACGCCCTCGGCCGCCTCGCGCACACTTTCCATCGCCGCGGCAACCGCGTTTTGTGCGATTTCGTTGGCGGTATTGGCAGCTTCCTTGGCGGCCTCCTTGGCAGCTTTGGAGCCATCCTTTTCGGCGTTTAAAATTTCCTGGCGCGCGCGTGAGATTTCGTCCATTGCTTTGTCAAGCTCCGCCTTTCTGGCGGGATCAGTCGCACGTTCACGAAAACCGGCCACCACGCCTTCGGCCACACCAAGCCCCGAGTCCACCCACGCGGATTCGATTTCTTTCTTGATTTGGCGGCGCTCTTCGGGGTTGGAGCCACTCTCGGACAACCGCAATAACTGAAACGGCGTGGTGAAAACAACCAAAAATGCCAGCGTCGAAAACCCCAGCAGGATCAGTGCCCACCAGGGCGTTTTATGGATGAATGTGCCGATTGCTTTAAACATAGTGATTCCAGACTTTTTGTTAGTGTACGTGCTGTGTCGCGGCAGCTCAAAACGACGCATTTTCGTCGCGGGGCGCAAAACGCTTTAGATGGCGCCGCCACACTGCCAGAATAGGGCAGTCGAACGCGCCGCTCAATTGCGAATCGCTGGATTGCAGAATTGGCGGCATGGGCTACAGAGAAATCGCCTGCGTGGCGATTTGGTGTGACCTAAATCACATTTGTTTGAACAAATGGGTGTAGTTTCGGCTCACGGTCAGGGTTTCAGGGCGTCCCTTGAGCTTCAAATCGGCCTGATCGCGCAAGCCGCGCATCACGCCGGCAATGGCTTGGGTGCTGACAATAGTGGAGCGGTGAATTTGCCAGAATCGCTCAGGGTCGAGCTCCTCTAATAATTCCTTGATCGGCTTGCGGATCAATACTTCGCTGTCTTCGAGCACCACTCGGGTATATTTTTCATCTGACTGGAAGTAATAAACATCTTGAATTGGGATCAAGCGAACCGTCTGTCCGACGCTTGCTTTGATCCATTGCAGGTAAGCGGCGGCGGGTTTTATTTGCGCGGTTAGCTGGCGGAGAACGATGCTTAATTTGTTGGTATCCGCATCGGATTCATTGTCTTCATAGGCTGCGGTTTTGCCAGTAGCGCTGGCTGAAACCCCAGTCTGGATGCGGTTTCCCGGTCTTTCATCGAGCCTTTCTTTTAAGCGTTGGATAGTCTTAGTCAAGCGCACTTCGTTAAACGGTTTCAGCAAGTAATCGATCGCACCGCGTTCAAAAGCCGCGATCGCGTGCTCATCGAAGGCCGTTATGAAAACGATCTGAGTTTGTGGGCCGACGTGGTCGTCAGCGCGGCGGGCAACCGGCTCGCCGCCATCGCCTTCATGATCAAGATTGTCTTCGTTGCGTTTTCTGGACCAAATTAAGCGCGCCGCATCCAGCCCGTTCATCACCGGCATATGAATATCGAGAAATGCGATATCGGGCCGATGCGTTTCGCATTCCCGCCACGCCTCCGCGCCATTGGTGGCTTCAGCGACGATCACGAGTTCTGGCCAGAGCTTGGCAAGGCGCAGCTTGATTTGTTCGCGCAACAACGGTTCGTCATCCGCAATCAATGCGGTGGGAGCAGCAGATTTTAGGTTGGCAAAGTTCATCGGCAGCCGCTTAGAACGCGTTATGTAGTCGGAAGCGAAACCGATGGGAGCACCGGAATCGAAATGCGCGCCACTACGCCGCGCGGTTCGTTTTCTTCCAGCAATAGTTTAGCCTGCTTGCCATGGAGCGTCGCCAGGCGCTCACGGATGTTGGCCAAGCCCAAACCCATGCCATTCGATGATAATAATCCTTGCCCGGTGTCGGCGACCGAGACTGTCAATAGGCCACTTTCGCAAACAGCGCTGACGCGAATGCTGCCCCCCTGCTGCAACGGGTCCAATCCGTGTTTAATCGCGTTTTCAACTAATGTGAGCAACATCATTGGCGGAAAAGGTGCTTCTCGTAACGAGTCGGGCACTTCGACCGAAAACTGCAAACGCGGCGACATGCGTAGCTTTTGAATTTCTAAATAGGCCGTTGTCAACGCCGCCTCACGACCCAGCGAGGTGCCTTGCTCGCGCATTTGCGGCAGCGCCGCCCGCAAATAGGCGATCAGGCTTTCTAGCGTGCGAGCTGCCAGCGGCGGATTGGTTTCGACCAAATGCTGTACGTTAGCCAAGGTATTAAACAAAAAATGCGGCTCGATCTGCGCCTGCATCAGATTTAAGCGCGCTGCTAGCACTTGTTTTTCGAGTTGGAAGCGGCTGGCTTCAGAGGTTTGCAAACTGGCGTAGGCGTGTGCTTCGCGTTCCCGGTATACAAGCAGCATTGTTGCCACCACACCGACGGTAATTCCGGTCGCGGTAAAAAATATCACACCCCAGAAGAACGCCTCCACGGTAAACATTTGTGTGAGCGTTCGCCCGATCAGCAAGCCCGATAAGATAGTGCCAAAAAACGCTGCCAGCATGAGGGCAATCAGCTGGGCATGTTCGCGCTTTATCCATTTTAACCAAGCGGGAAGATTAAACCGTTGTAGGGGTAGGTTTCCCGCCACCGTCATTGCCAACAGCATCACGACGGCAACCACAAGCATGCGCAACCACACTGTCGTAAATGCCACATTTTGTTTGAAGTACGGCAGCACAATCACGGTACCAATCGTGGTCAGCACGAGCATCACCAGCCCGCGCCGTAGGGTAAGGTCGCGAAATAGGGAGCGTAACGTCGAACGGAAATCAATCATGCGAAGAGCATAACGCCAGAAACCTAAAACGTCATGCGCGATTAGACGAAGTGCGGGAAATCAGCCTCAAATAACCCGAAAGGGTTAGAAATGCTGAAAAATATGAATCTGCGACAGCTCGAGCGTCCAGCCCACGGCGCAGAGGACGCGAGGAGCGAATGAACTGAAAATTGAAGTTAAAAATTGAAAACGCAGCTTCAGAATCGCCAATAATGCCCGCATGAAATTACTGATCTCACTAACGACTTATAGCTGGCGCATCGCCGACATCGCTGGAAGAGACAGGCTTTGCCCGATATGCAAACGATGCGGGTCTTTCCAGCGCGGTGCCAAGCCGGGGCGTCGGACTGGGTGCGCATTGATCGTCATTTTAGCCGTGACCGGTAGGACTGCCAGCGCGACAGGTTCGTTGTCCTGCGATATCAGTGCCGCTACCTTGACGCGTGGCAAGTCGGCAGAGGCTGCGAACGAAATAGCTGCCTGCACTGGGTCAGCGCCCGGCTCGCTAGACCGTTTTATCGATGGACTTCCAGATGCAAAAATGGCACCCCAGAGGTTTCCGATTCGAGCGAGCCGGGTTAGCGTGAATTCGGTATTTTTCATCGTGGTATTTCCGTTGAAATTTTCGTTAGAGACGTTAATTTGCGCTGTTCTTTGTTGTTCCGAATAGCCAATGTGCAAAAACAGATTGGAACAATTTTGCAACGCAATTGTGTAGAAGTAGTGACAATGCGGTGAATGCGGTGTGAATAAAGGTGGCCGAGATAGCGCGGTGTGTGGCATAAAAATGCCCGGACTATTTTTTAGTCTGGGCAAATAGTCGAAAAAGACTTCGACTAGGGGACGGCGTACAACAGGAGACTTAAATTAGAGTGATTGCATGCATCAGAGCGGCATAACCGTTTTGGTGCGATGGGCATGGGCAATTAGCGTATCGTTAACCAACCGCGGCGCTGTAACGATGATGGCATCCATTTTTCTGATCGGCATACGCCACGCACTAACCACCACAGGGTCCATTTTTACAGCCATTTCCGCGGGCTGTGTTTCGGCGTGGCGGTTGGTGCCTAACCCGATTGCCGTGAGCGAGGCGACAGCACAAACGAACACCGTTGCGGCAATCAGTTGAGCTTTAATGTTGCGTTGGGTGTTGAAATTAATTTCGGCTTTCATGTTCATTGCTTCCTTTATGTGTCGCCGCGCATTCGCGTTGCGGTATCGCTTACGGTACTGGATGACGAGACTTTATTTGGATGCGGCAGGGCGCTCAATCAGATTGCGACGAGATGCAAAAAATGCGGCTTGAGTTGCCGATAGCGGCTCGGAAGTGGTTTGTGCAATCGGGCCGCAGAATATAAAAACGGCGCATATCTGCGCCGTTTCGAAGGGATTTTAAAGAGATTGCCCCGGGCATTAATTTTCCACGGCTAATCCGCGTGGCGGTGGGTTTGCCGATTGGGTGGACGCGGCGCAGGTTGATGTGGTGTTGCTTCAGGATGACCTACCGGATGCGCATGATGGGGGTGGGGCTTGGTTAAAAGAGAGCCCGCCACCATGCCGATGGCCGCCATCACGACACCCGCTAACTGCGACGGGAAGTCTTTGCCCAAATCGGTCAGCATGAAAATCAGCCAAGTTATGATGCCCAGGACAATGGAGGCAATCGCGCCTTGGCGGGTGGCGCGTTTCCAGTACAGTCCACACACCAATGGCAAGAAAGCGCCCACCAAGGTGACCTGGTAGGCACCGGAAACCATTTCATAAATCGGCGTACCGCGTGTCAGCATGGCATAAGCGAGCACGCAGCAGGTGAAGATAAACAATGTCACGCGGAACGCCAATAACTCCTGCCTATCGGTCATTTTCGGGAAGAAATGCTTGTAGATGTTCTCGACAAAACTCGTTGATGGGGCGAGTAAGGTAGCCGATGCGCACGATTTGATGGCTGACAAAAGCGCACCGAAAAACACCACCTGCGCCCAAAACGGCATATGCGTCAGAATCAACGTGGGCAATATGCGCTGGGAGGTGACATCGCCCCCATCCAACATTTCTTTTGTCGCCTCCGGCATGATGATGATCGCGCACAACACAATAAACATCGGTACGAAGGCGAATAACAAATACGACAGCCCACCGATGATCGCGCCACGTGAGGCGGTTTTGGCGTCCTTAGCGGCCATAACGCGCTGGAAAATATCTTGCTGGGGGATCGAGCCAAGCATCATCGTTATGGCCGCGGCAAAGAAGAACATGATGTCTTTAAAGCTCGGTTCGGGTAGCACTTTAAATAACTCCCTGCTGGAGGCGAGTGCGTAAACTTTATCAGCGCCACCGGCCATATTGCTCGCCATAATAGCGATGACGGTGAGCCCAATCACCAGCACAATCATTTGGATAAAATCGGTCCAGGCAACGGCCAACATGCCGCCAAAGATAACGTAAACCAGCACCGACAGCGTGCCGATGACCATGCCCATTTCGACGCTCACGCTGCCGTGACTGACCATGTTAAACACTAGGCCCAGCGCGGTGATTTGGGCGGCGACCCAGCCGAGATAAGACAAAATGATGGCCGCCGAGCAGAAAATTTCGACCACTTTACCGTAGCGCTTACGAAAAAAATCGCCGATAGTGAGCACGTTCATTTTGTACAACCGTGCCGCAAAAAATATCCCGACAAAAACCAGGCACATCGAGGCGCCAAACGGGTCCTCAATCACATTGTTGAGCCCGCCCTTGGCAAACTTCGCGCTGATGCCCAGCACGGTTTCCGAGCCGAACCACGTTGCAAAAGTAGTGGTGACAATCATCACCAGTGGCAGGCTGCGGCCCGCAAGTGCGAAATCGGTCGTGGTTTTTACGCGGGTAGCGGCGTAGAGGCCGATGGCAAGCGTACCCAATAAATAAAAGACGACTAAGCCCAAGAGGGTGGTCATTGAACAACATCCTAAAAATAAGGTGGCAGAAATAGAGCGCCGGCATGGATACGCCCACTGGGACGGCGGCTTTGATGGTGAGTTGGCGCGAAGGCTTTCATCAAACCTACCGCCAAAAATCTAAAATAAAAGTGTAGCAAAACAGTCGTTTTTGCGCGATAGCTGATTTCAGCAATCGCGCAATTTGGCTGCGATTGACCGAACCCGCTATCCTGCAAAGCTGAACAGCAGGTATGCATAGGCGGCCGCCACCGTCACCAACACGACGAACAGCCCCATCAAAACGGCGGTCTGCAAGCGCTGGGTGCGCGCCACCCGGTTAATCGCGCGCTCAATGTCCGCCAAACGCTCGCTGGGGTTTGCTTCCAAGGCGCGGTGTATCAAGCGCGGCAATTGAGGGATGGTGGCCGTCCACTGGATACCTTCCTTGCGCAATTGCTTGACCAACCCTCGCAGGCCAACTTGCTCGGACATCCATTTTTGCAAAATCGGTTGTGCAACAGGACGCAGATCCAGTTCAGGATACAACTGGCGGCCCAAGCCTTCAACTTGCAGAAGGGTCTTTTGTAGCAACACTAACTGTGGTTGGATTTCCATATGGAAGCGGCGCGAAACCTCGAACAAGCGCAACAGCACATTGCCAAAATAAATTTCATTTAACGGCTTATCAAAAATCGGCTCACATACCGAGCGGATCGCACCCTCCAGCTCATCAACCCGTGTATTTTTTGGTACCCAGCCCGCATCCAGGTGCGCCATGGCGACCTCCTTGTAATCGCGGGCAAAAAAGGCGGCGAAATTGCGTGCCAAGTAGGTTTTATCGGCATCAGAAAGAGAGCCCATGATGCCGAAATCGACCCCCGAATAAATGCCATTTTTGCCGACAAAAATGTTGCCGGGATGCATATCGGCATGGAAAAATCCATCGCGGAACACTTGGGTAAAAAAGATCGTCACACCATCAACGGCAAGACGTTTAATGTCGATGTTGTGCGCCCTAATCTGGGCAATATCGTTGACGGGAATCGCATCGATTCGCTCCATCACCATCACCTCGCGGTGGGTGAAATCAAAATACACTTCAGGTACATAAAGCAGCTTGCCATCGGCGAAATTGCGGCGCAGCGTGGAAGCGTTGGACGCTTCACGCACGAGGTCTAGTTCGTCATGAATCGCGTTTTCAAATTCGGCGACGACTTCTGTTGCGCGCAACCGTTTGCCGTCATCAAAAATCGCGTTCACAATGTCCGCCACCACATAGAGTAACGCAATATCGTGATCGATCGTTTCGCGGATGTTAGGACGTAAAATTTTGATGGCGACTTCACGGCCCTGCAGTTTGCCGCCGAGAATCACGCCAAAATGTACCTGTGCAATGGATGCGCTCGCGATCGGCTTGAGATCGAATTCAGAAAAAACTTCTTGGTATGGGCGCTTATAAACGCGACGCAGCGTTTCAATTACCGCATCTGCACCAAATGGCGGCACCTGGTCTTGCAGCTTTGACAATGCGTTTGCAATATCGCCCGGTACGAGGTC
The DNA here is from genome assembly GCA_025360815.1 of Burkholderiales bacterium. Taxonomy (GTDB): domain Bacteria; phylum Pseudomonadota; class Gammaproteobacteria; order Burkholderiales; family Usitatibacteraceae; genus UKL13-2. The sequence goes on along the minus strand of JANYBL010000060.1, from coordinate 23,349 downwards.
GGGACGGGTAGACAATAGCTGGCCAAATTTTATCGAAATCGGCCCCAGATTTTCTAATGCCTCCCGCAGCCGCTCGCCGCGCGCTTCTTGGTAGGTGCGCCAAAAAAAGACTGCGCCGATGAGCGAGCGGAAGAAACCTTCCGGCAAGAATTCATCGAGGCCGAAACGGATGACAACTGTGGTGATTTTAAGGAAACGGAAGAAGCGCATGAGATGATTTTATTCGTTATGCGCGGGGCGCGACATCAAGCGTATACATTATCACAGGCATCCGCTCATCTGCACAGGCCTCGACGCGGACGGAATGCAAAAAACGGCTTATTGAACGGTTAACGATCTGCGGAATGCCGCCATCAAACATTAAGACCCAACCATGGCGCGCCACCAAGCCTTGACTCGTACTTTTGCCACGGTCAGCGTTGCCCGGATCCGCTGATAGGTCGGGATGGCGCGGACATAAGCATAGATGCGCTGTTTCCAATCTATGACGGCGATGTAAGCGCGGGCGAACCAGTGAATCGTCATGAGAGCGTTTTTGGTGAGGGAAAAAATACGCGCCAAAAATGCGGTGCCGATGATTTTTGCAATGATAAAAACCAATGCACCCAAAAACGCTTGGCTGTGCGCGATAAGCCAAAACGCAGCGAGCTTGAAGGGCAGCAGCACGACGACGGGAATGAGGAACGCGACCAATGCGGCGTAGGGCGGCAATTTAGAGAGCTGGCCCTCTAACCAACGCACTGGTGGCAGGCGGCCAAGCCATGCCATAAAAACCAACATCGAATCCCAGAGCCATTCTTCGAGGAATATCCAGAGTGCGGCGGGGATCGCAATCAACGCACCACTGATGCGGCGCAGCCAGCTTTTTGGTTTGCGGTTTGAATCGGACTTTGCGTTCGGTTCAGACAAAACGGGCGCTGGTTCGCTCACGTTGCTTTGGATTGCATTTTTTGCAGCACTTTTAACCGCGCTTCCAGCCGTGCGACATCGTCACGCAGCGTCTCGTTTTGACCGGTCAAGCTCGCCAATTCACGGGCGGTGATGAACACACGTTTTTCTTCGGTTAAATATTCAGCGACATTTTCGGTGAGGCGCGTTTGCGCGTCTGTTCGCCATGTATCGAACGACCTTGCGGTATCCACGACGCGATGTGCGGCAATGTCGCCCGCAGCGCCGCCGATGGCGCCACCGATAACCTGGCTCAAATCTTCTTCGAAGTCCCAGTGCACATTGCGGGCAACCGTGGACAGCGTGGATGCGAATTCGCTGTCTCCGGAAAAAACGATCTGCGAAAATGCGGCCTCGTCAGCGCTGGCAAGCCGTGGGATGAACTTCAGCGGGATGGAGAAGGCAACATCAAACTCATTGACAGGCAAGGAGCTTAAAGCATTTTCGCGTGGGAAATGGCTTCCAGAGCCAACCATTTCAACATCGCCGTCCGGCGCAATTCGCAACACGATGGCCATTGCGCCGATATTTAATTGCGCTGTTTTGCCCGCATGCGGCTGTAATTTTTCGCGCGCCATCGGATAATCCGAGAGCACGCGATTGATAAATCTTACAGCGGTATGGTTGGCGACTTGCACGCAGCTTTGGTTTATTGTAACGATTTAAGCCAGCTGCTGGATGCCTGCCAAGCGCCAAGTCGATCTAGAATCGTCAAGATTTTTCACGACATGCCAAACTTCATCAAAGGCTTCTGGCAGCGCGTCCGCTTCTTCACGGATCGTGCCGGTGTAGCGCACGCTGGCGACAGCACGTTGGTTTTCCGTCGTTACTTCCAGCACATGCACCGCAATCGTGACAACTTCGGTTCGTTGCTGACCTGCGCCATCACTCGCACCGCGCTCCTGAATTTGTAGCGACAATTCAGCGTACATTTCTGGTGTGGTGAAGTCGCGGATATCGTTTAGATCTTTTGCATCGTTGGCCGCCTGCAAACGAATAAAAGAAGCGTGGGCGTTGCGCTCGAAGGGGGCGACATCAAAATCGGCAGGAATGCGCGGATTCGCGCTGGCAGTTTCGACCTCGGCCATGGTCGCGTTGCCACTTGCTAAACCGCTACCAATAACAGGGGCGACGATGCGACCATTGCTCGCCGCCGGCGAAAATGCTGATGGTGATGCTGATGGCGCTGACGACGGCGTATTGAATGCGCCGCCACCAAAGTTTCCGGAAAACTGACCCCCGCTAGCATTGCCTAGTGCACTATCAGCCGCTTTTTTTTGCATAAACATGCGGAAGAGCATGAACGCGCCGAAGGCCAGACCCGCGAACAATAAAATATCCATCAACTTGATACCGCTAAATCCGCCACCCATAAACAACGAGGCCAACAAACCGCCAGCGGCCAAGCCAGCTAATGGGCCTAACCAACGACTCAAGCCAGGTTTGGCGGGGGGAGCCGCCATCGGCGAAGCGCCGGGCGCAGACGGTGCGGCTTGCGCTGGTTGGGCTGGCTTGGGCGTTGTGCCAGCATCCTTTTGCACGGATTCGCGTTGCATTCCGGTGGATTTGCCGCCACCAAGGCGGCGCTTGGCGTCAGCATCGCCCATCAACGTGACGGCGAACAGCGCAATGAGCAAACTAACGAAAATGGATTTCATATTGCCTTTAAAATTGGTTGAACACGATGTTGCGAACCGAGCTTGCAAATGAAGCTGCTGATGTTAATACTACGAACTCACTGTGACAATTTTTATGTCGAAAAATTCAACGCGCAGTTGACGATATCTAGGTGCTCCGGCCGCCGCGAGCAATCGCATTAAAACTATTTACGGACCTGATAGCTGTAGCTCACTTCCACATCCACGTTCGTTTTGTTTTCCCATCCCAAGCAAAACTCTTCGCGAACCGATGCTTCATATGAACTATCGATACGGTTAACGCGGTCTTCCTTGACGGGATAGTAGATTGCGTCACCTTTGCGGTAATGCAAGTTGAAATTTATCTTGGCGCTTGAATTAAAACCGTATTCCAGCGTTTGTGCAGCATTGAGCACCACGCATTTTTCAAACGATTTGCCGGATTTAATAATTACGGGTTTGGCAGTCGTTTTAGTGGGCGGAATGGGTGGCGCGGCGTGTGTGGCGACTGCGGCGGTGGCTATTGCCACGGCCAGCGCAGCGATCGTCGTGACTTTCAGCGTTGCTTTCATAATTTAATTCCTTTATGTAGCGCCACAACCCCGGCGGTTAAATTGAAATATTCGACCCTAGATAAACCTGCCGTTTCCATCATCGTTTTCAGTGTTTCTTGATCGGGATGCATGCGAATCGATTCCGCTAGATAGCGATAACTGTCCGCGTCTTTTGCCACAAATTTGCCCAAAAAAGGTAGCAGGTTAAACGAATACAAATCATATGGTTTCTTCAACGATTCATGGACCTTGGAAAATTCCAATACCAGCAAGCGCCCGCCTGGCTTAAGCACCCGCGTCATTTCGGCCAATGCAACCTCCTTGTGCGTCATGTTGCGTAGCCCAAAAGCAACCGTGACGAGGTCAAACGATTCGCTGGCAAAGGGAAGCTTTTCGCCATCGCAAAGCGCGTTTGGCGTCGCAAGTCCGGCATCAATCAACCGATCGCGCCCCACCTTTAACATCGCCTCATTAATGTCGGTTTGCCAAACATTGCCAGCACCGGCAATCTTGGCAAATGATTGGGCCAGATCGGCCGTCCCGGAAGCCACATCGAGAATTCTATCGCCTAGCTTAACCGCAGCCAAATCAACGGTAAATTTTTTCCAAAGCCGATGCATCCCGCCCGACATCAGGTCATTCATGATGTCGTAATTCGGCGCGACCGATTTGAAGACCTCGCGCACCTTGGCCGATTTTTCTGCTTCGGGCACTTCTTGATAACCGAAATGGGTGGTTTTGTTCATGACTGCTCCAAATTGTTGCCGTCTTTGTGCTTGATTTTATTGTTGATTTTACGCTCAATGCGACTCTCGGCTCGCCCCGGCCTGCTCCATCCGCGTCAAATAGGATTGCCATTGGCTATCCTGCTTCATGCCGAGCTCATAAAAATAATCCCATGAATAAAGCCCCGTGTCGTGCCCGTCCGAAAAGACCAGCTTCACCGCGTAGTTGCCGACGGGGTCAATTGCCGTAATCTTCACGTTCTTTTTCCCTACTTGCAAGACCTCTTGTCCCGGCCCATGTCCGCGCACCTCAGCCGATGGCGAATACACACGCAACAATTCGCACGAAAAGCGGAACGATTTGCCATCATCAAACGTCAGCTCCAGCTCCCGCGATTGCTGGTGCAGCTTGATTTCCGACGGGCGCGGGGAATTGGGGGTTAAGCCTGCCATGTTTTTTAAGCCTCATTGTGAGATCACATGATACTTGGTGTTGAGCCGTAGGCGGGGTGTAACCAAGCACGCAGAAGAAAACTCTTCGAACTCTAGTGCTGGTGCGGCGTTTGAGGCATCGTCCAACTATGAATTGCGTAAAGCGGTCAAAATTAACAATTGCGCGTTCTGCCCAACGGCAATGGTAAACCCATGGTGACAACGAATAATTATCAATCGGTGTGGGACGGAAGGAGCCTGTCCGACCAAAAAAATGGGCAGCGTTTGGGCAATTGACCGAGCGCCGTTAATGATTTATGGCGTCACGAGTTTTTTCAACCGGCCATTTTATGAAAGCAAATACCCCAAAGAGATTTAAATTTAGCATGGGCACAAACATCAGTAACGAAAATATGCCCGGGAACCCGGCTTTAGTTGTGATTCGCCACAATGGAACTACAAAAGCAGCAATTATTACCACGACGATTATCAACTTAAAACCGAATGAGCCTATAGGAACCTTCGTTTTAGATCTAACGTGAATTCGTAGAAAAATGAAGTGCAACGTGAGGTGCATTCTTATTAAGCAGCATCAGCTTCATGCCAATTTAGAGCTTACGTGGAACTACAAAAAACCGCAATCCACGGAAACTCGTATTTGGTTCCTCCTAAAGCCAAGAAACCTGTCACACAACCTTAACAAACCTGAAATATGATGCAGTAACGCTAAAATTATTGTCGCATCCAAACCCACCACTATCCTGCTCCAAACCCAAGCAAAACAACGGTTAACAAAGGTATAACAATGAACCCAACGATCATGGTGGTAGAAGACGAGCCGGCGATTCAGGATCTCATTCAGATTAATCTGCAAATGGGCGGCTATCGTGTGTTGACGCACGATACGGCGGAAGAGGCGTTGAAGCATATACAGGTCGAACTGCCTGATTTGGCGCTGCTAGACTGGATGCTGCCTGGCATGAGTGGCGTCGACATGGCCCGTCGGCTACGTGGCGATTCGCGCACCAAGAGCTTGCCGATTATATTGCTGACGGCTCGTGGTGAAGAAGAAGATAAGCTCAGAGGCCTTGAAACCGGTGCCGATGATTACATGACAAAGCCGTTTTCGGTACGTGAGCTCGAAGCGCGAATTAAGGCCGTGCTGCGTCGGCGCGCACCGGAACTCACGCAAGACACCATTGAATACCATGGTTTAAAACTCGACCCAGCTTCGCATAAGGTGTCGGGCAACGGCAAAACCCTAGCGATGGGACCGACTGAATTTCGGCTGTTACATTTTTTCATGACGCATCTGGAACGCGTTTATTCGCGAACTCAATTGCTCGATTTTGTATGGGGAGATCATGTTTTCATTGAGGAGCGGACGGTGGATGTGCATATTCGCCGCCTGCGCTCGGCGCTCACGCCTTCGGGACATGAAAATTTGATTCACACGGTACGCGGTAGCGGGTATCGGTTCGCGCTGGAATAGCACCAACCTTTGCATCGCTGATTCGGCAATGGCTGTACCGACTGCCTCAATACCCTTCGCAATAAAACCGTTCGCTTGGCGTAACATAGCAATTATTGATAGTGAAGTTGGCTTTTTTGGCTGATTTTGCAATTGTTGGCTGATCCATATTTCGCTTTTCTTATTCCGCGCAAATGCTCATGGCTTTTTCGGCTGTTCAAAAAACAACACTGATTGCGCTGGTGCGTGTTGCGCTGATAGTGGCAGTGTTGGGCGGCATTGTCGGTCTGGTGTTCGACACGGCGACCGGGCTTGTTGTCGCCCTCATCACCGTTTTCATTTGCTTTGCTTACTATGCGTGGAAACTCGCGCAGCTTTCCGACTGGCTCGAGGATCCCAAAGCTGCGACCTTGCCAGATGGGCTGGGGGTTTGGGGCGACACCCTAGGCAACTTATATCGTCTGATTCGCACCGAACGCAATGCGCAGCAGGTGCTGGCGGTGAGCTTGGGGCGCTTCCAGGAAGCCGCATCCGCCCTGCCCGACGGCGCGGTGATGTTGGACAACCAATACAACATCGTCTGGTGCAACCCCAATGCGGAGGCGCATTGGTCGATCTCGCTGGATCGTGACCGGATGCAGACGATCACATATTTGATTCGTTATCCCGAGTTTATTGAATATCTCAATGCACGCAAATTTGGCGAGCCGCTCACGCTTAAGATTTCGCAATCAAAAGCCTCGCCGTCGCCAACTGAGATTACCTTGAGCGTGCAGCTGGTTTCATTTGGTGATGAGCAAATGCTGTTGTTATCGCGTGATATTTCAGAGCGGGAGCAGTTGGAGACGATGCGGCGTGATTTTGTCGCTAACGTCTCGCATGAATTGCGCACGCCCCTCACGGTGCTGCTGGGGTTTTTAGAAACACTCATGAATGGCGGTAGTGACAACCACGTCATCGTCGAAAAATCACTCGCTCACATGAGCACGCAGACGGTTCGCATGGAGCGGCTGGTGAATGATCTACTGACACTGTCGCGTCTGGAAGACAATCGAAACCGCTTGGCCACCGCACCTATCAACATGCCTGAATTGATCGCCAGCATCGCGCTCGATGCCCAGCATTTATCCAACGGCGCGCATGCGATTGTTCAAGAGCTTGACGACGGATGGCTCGCCGGTAATCGAGATGAGGTATCGAGTGCGCTAAGCAATCTCGTGACTAACGCTGTCCGCTATACACCAAAGGGCGGGCGGATTCATATTCGCTGGAGCACCAAAAGCGGCGCACCCTTTTTTGCCGTTCAAGATAATGGCGAGGGTATTCCTGCAGAGCATTTACCGCGCTTAACAGAGCGCTTTTACCGGGTTGATCGCGGCCGTTCACGCGTCGCGGGCGGTACGGGGCTGGGCTTGGCGATTGTCAAACATGTGTTGTTGCGTCACGGCGGGCATATCGGTATTGCCAGTTCACAAGACATAGCTCACCACGGCTCAACCTTCACCGCGACGTTTCCGACAGAGCGGGCCTGTGCGCCGCAGCTTACGTCGCAGGCATTGGCTTCAGCTAGCGCAGCCACCTCTGCAATATAACAATGCTGCGCGAGCCATGCTGCGCGCCAAACCTGAAGTTGCGCCAAGCGTTGCAAGTGCTGGGGCGCCATAGACACTTAGACGGCGCGAAGACAGGCGCGATCGGTTAAAATATTATTATTATTTTTTTGAGCAATCGATACATGATCGGTCTTCTTATTGTTGCGCATGGCACTTTGGGCGAAAGCTTGATCCACTGCGCCTCCCACGTGATGGGCAAGCGCCCTTTGTATTTGCGTCAACTTGGCGTCACCATCCACGACGATCCCGATGCAATCCTGCCGCAGGGGCGAGATTTGATTCGTTTTCTTGATCAGGGCGATGGGGTGTTAGTGCTGACCGATATTTTTGGCGCAACGCCGGCCAACATTGCCTGTCGCTTGTTGGAGCCGGGTCGCATTGAAGGGGTTTCTGGCGTGAATTTGCCGATGTTGGTGAAGGCGCTCACCTATCGCGATTCAGGCATGCAAACGTTGATTGAAAAAACACTGAGTGGCGGGAAAGAGGGCGTGATTTCGATGCCTTGCTCCCAGCCAGCAGGTTCCATAAAGGCATCGCCGTGCTAAAACAAGAAATCGAGATCATCAACAAACTTGGCTTGCACGCTCGCGCGTCGGCAAAACTCACACAGACCGCCGGTCAATTTACGGCGGATGTTTTTATCACCAAAGCCGGCAAGCGGGTAAACGCCAAATCGATCATGGGCGTAATGATGTTAGCCGCCGGCAAAGGCACTATGGTTGAGCTGGAGGCCGTTGGAGCCGATGAAACCGGCGCGATGGCTGCGGTGGTCGAGTTGATCAATCATAAATTTGGCGAGGGCGAATAGGTGTCTTTTACGCTGCATGGACTCGGTGTTTCGGGCGGCATTGCGATTGGCCACGCACATTTGGTGACAGCAACTTCACTCGAAGTCGATCACTATCAAATACCTGAAGAATTTATCGCCCGTGAAGTAAAGCGCTTTGACAAGGCCGTCAAACAGGTCCGCACAGAACTCGACGCGTTGGAAGCAGAAATAAAGGTGTCGCATCGGGGCGACGCCTCGGCTGACATGGCTGCATTTGTGACCGTGCATCGGATGATTTTGGAAGACCCTTCGTTTACCGAAACGCCGCGCGAGGTAATTGCGCGCGAATCCTGTAACGCAGAATGGGCGCTGAAATTGCAGCTGGATGATTTGCTCGCGCAGTTTGCCGATGTGCAAGACGAGTATCTGCGCGAACGCAGAACCGATGTACGCCAAGTGGCCGAGCGTGTTGTGGCGGCGCTTTCCGGCCAAGGTGGCGTGGTGCCGGAAAAATTACGCGAACGCATTGAAGATACAATTTTAGTGGCGCATGATTTATCGCCCGCCGATGTGATTTTGTTCAAAGATCATCAGGTTGCCGCATTCGTGACCGATGTGGGCGGCTCAACGTCCCATACGGCAATACTGGCGCGGAGTTTGGGCATTCCGGCGATTGTTGCCCTGCACACCGCGCGGGAACTCGTGCGTGAAGACGAAGTGATTATTGTCGACGGCACACAGGGGGTGGTAATTGTTGAGCCTGATGAGACCGTACTCACGGAATATCGCCTCAAACAACATCAGTGGAAACTAGAGCGGCAGAAATTATCACGCATCAAAACCGCAACTGCTGAAACGTTAGACGGCACGGTGGTTGAGCTCCACGCTAATATCGAATTGCCGACAGATTTGGATGCCGTTAAAAAATCAGGGGCCACTGGAATCGGCTTGTTCCGGACTGAATTTTTGTTTATGAACCGAAAAGACAGCCCGTCCGAGGAAGAGCAGTTTGCGGCTTATAGAACGGTCGCCGAGGGTATGCGCGGCCAGCCAGTGGTGATTCGTACTCTCGATATTGGCGCAGACAAGACGCTCGACGAGGAAATTAGCTCGACTGCACATTCGGCTCTAGGCTTGCGAGCGATTCGCTATTGCTTGTCTGAGCCACAACTATTTAATACACAACTTCGGGCGATTTTGCGGGCTTCGCGCTATGGCGATGTGCGCATTTTGATCCCAATGCTAGTTTCCACAGCCGAATTGCGACAGACCATTGCGGCATTGGATATGGCCAAAGCCGAACTCAAAGCCGAAGGCAAGAAATTCAATGAGAACATTCAAGTTGGCGGGATGATTGAGATCCCGGCGGCAGCCATCGCGCTACCGATGTTTTTAAAGAAGCTCGATTTTTTGTCGATTGGTACTAACGATTTGATTCAGTACACGTTGGCGATTGATCGTACTGACGATGCAGTGGCGCATTTATATGACCCCTTGCACCCGGCGGTTTTATCGCTTATCGCGAGCGTGATTCGCCAAGCGAATGCCGCCAATGTTCCCGTTGCTGTGTGTGGTGAAATGGCAGGAGACTTGGCATTGACGCGGCTCTTGCTTGGGTTTGGGCTCAAACATTTTTCAATGCATCCTGCTAATTTGTTGCCCGTAAAGCAGCGGGTGTTGATGTCTAATTTGCCAGATATCGAACCGTTTGCGACAAAAATTCTGAAGGCAGATGACGCGGAAAAAATTCATCTGCTGTTGGCTAAATTGAATGCGTAGAATTTTGTTGCAAAATCGTTGTTCCATCTCACGTTGTCTCGTCTAATTCACATCATAGCTGCGGAGGAAAAGACTCATGCTCAATGAAGTGGCACACGTCACACAATATGAATCAAGCAAGCACCGCCGCTGGTTTCACGATGACTATTTTGATTTGTACATATGGGAAACTTATGATGGTGATTTGCTTGGATTCCAACTCTGCTATGCCAAAGACGATGTGCAGCGCGCGTTGCGATGGTCAACCGAATCAGGCTATCAGCACGAGGGGGTTGATCAACCCGAGGACAAGCCAGGTCGCGCGATGAGCGCTATTTTTACTGCCGACGGTGCATTTGACCCGAACGGAATTGGCATACGTTTCGAGCAAGAAGCAATCGCGCTCCCAGCAAGAATTTCCAGCTTTGTGGCGAAAAAAATTCGTTCATACGCATAAGTCCGCGTAAATAGTTGTTGTTGCAATTATATTCAGAAGCGCTAAAAGGAATTTTCAGAATGAACGGTCGCGCTGCGTTGAGTTTTTTGACCACTGTGTTTTTGTTGGCTGGCTGCGCCACCAATTTTATACTGCCGCATGAAATTAAATTTTCGCACCGGGAATTATCAGAGCGACTCTCCAAGCGTTTCCCGGTTGAAAAAAGTGTTGCCGGATTGTTGGACGTAAAGCTCTCCCGCCCTCGGATCGATGCCATTGAGGAAACCGGCAAACCTATCCGCTTAGGCTTTACCTTTGATGCCGACGTTAAGCTACTACTCACCAACAAAAACATGTCCGGCACGGTGGTGATGTCTGGTTTTCCGCGTTACAAACCAGCGACGCGCGAAATATTTTTAAGCGATGCAAGAGTTGACGCATTGCGCGCCGATAATATGCCTGACGCTATTTCTGCCGCAATGGCGAAGGCCGCTTCTGCAATTGCCCAGGATTATTTGGAAGGTCGGCCGCTCTATAGTTTCAAGGAAGAGGACTTAAAGCGATACGGTATGACACTCAATCCCCAACGCGTAGATGTACACCGTGACGGGATAGCGCTGGTGATGCGATAGCTTCGCGCGAAAACATCGTTTATTTAAACGCGAATTAATAACAAATATTTCAGGAGCTAAATTGGATTTTATTGTTTTGTTTAAGGCTTTAATTCTCGGCGTTGTAGAAGGGTTGACAGAGTTTTTGCCGATCTCGTCGACTGGCCATCTGATATTGGTGGGTGACTTGATTCACTTCAAAGATGACGGGGACGTCTTCAAGATTGTGATTCAGTTTGGGGCGATCTTGGCGGTATGTTGGGAATTTCGAGCGCGCATTATTTCAACTTTTTCCGGGCTCTTTTCGGATTCCATCGCGCAGAAATTTACGCTAAATCTGATCGTCGCATTCTTACCATTCGCTATATTGGCGCAATTTTTTTATAAGGCGATCAAAGCAGTTTTGTTCAAGCCAGTGCCGGTTGCACTTGCTTTCATTATTGGCGGATTTATTATTTTATTTGCAGAGCATTGGTATAAAAAACGTTTGCAAAACACCGATGTGGTGTTGATCGACAGCGTGGATGCGATGACATGGAAAGACGCGCTTCGGTTTGGCATAGCGCAATGCGCAGCGCTAATCCCCGGCACATCGCGCTCGGGCGCCACGATTATTGGTGGATTATTTTTTGGCTTTTCACGAAAATGTGCAACCGAGTTTACGTTTTTCTTGGCCATGCCAACCTTGTTTGGTGCGACCGTTTATTCACTGTGGGGTGCCCGAAACGCCTTATCTGGCGAGGACCTTCCGGCGTTTACGGTTGGTTTTGTCGCCGCATTTGCATCCGCATTTGTAGTGGTGCGATGGTTGATTCGTTATATCAGCACGCATGATTTCACGGTCTTCGCGTGGTATCGCATTGCGTTTGGCTTAGTGATTTTGGCAACGGCGCATTTTGGTATTGTTGATTGGTCTGCGGCGTAACTTGGCGAAAATGTCTTGAACCTGCCGTGCAGAATAGCAGGCGTTATGGGAAGGAATATTATTGAATTATATTTTTATCCACAGAGTGCGACGACCAACACACTTTTGCAGAATATCCATTTCGTCATCGGTATGCGTTTCGAACGGGGCGGGCATGAAGTAGCCGGGTGCATTTTTTGCGTCGAAATTATGCGCGGTGAGTGACGCTCGCCTTTCACCCATTCTTTTTCGATTGGTGCGGCGGTTACGAAAATTTCGGTCTTGCTCTAGCAGGTACAAAAATAAGTGCCATTGCTGCGAGTCTCCATATAAACGCCGGTGCCGCGAACACCAGTAGTGGCGGGCCGCTTGCAGACGAGCCGATGTACTGCGTCGGAAGGTTGCGCCGAGCGCCCCTGACACCAATCGCAACAAACCGTATACCGGGCCATAGGCATCGGCGGCGGGCTTTTCAATGAGCAATTCGCTTCGTCAACGCAACACAAATGCCGATTTACCAATCACAAAAAAGAAGTAGCCATCGGTGCCGGTCATGACAACATCGCCTGGAACGATGAAAGCATCTATGGTGGCGCGAACACCGTTGATCGTTACCAAGCCGCGCAAATCATGGACTTGCCGCAGGGCCGTAGCGGAGACGGCTGGCTAGGGAGCCAGTAGTCCCGCGGCGATGCCAGTTACGAAAGCCAAGAAAGAGCGACGTTGCGTGTTGGCGCGTTCCTGCTGAGAAGTGAATAGCTCGCCTAGACAAGACACCCTTCCAGTTTGATGGTCGGACATACGGTGATTCTTCATTCTCGATCTCAAAACGGGTGGAGTAAGCGCACCGAGATGGAGTGGCCGCACCGTGGGACAGCCGTATGATTTGGTTCGTCAATGAATGAGCGCAATATTTACATTCCCACAAATAAGCGCTATGCAGTTTTCTGTTTTGCGTTAAACGAAAACCTGCGCAGCCCTTAAGCCGCTACATGCCTCGTGTATTGGCGAATCAGCGCCATGAGTTGCTCTTCCTGATAGGGCTTGCCCATATATTCGTTCACGCCTAATTCCATTGCGCGATTGCGGTGTTTGTCCGCCGTCCGCGAGGTGATCATGATGATCGGAATATGTTTGGCTTTGTTATCGGCGCGGACATTACGCGCAAATTCAAATCCATCCATACGCGGCATCTCGATGTCGAGCAAAATAATATCCGGCTCGATGTCTTGAAGCTGTTGTAGTCCATCCACACCATCTTTCGCGGTCGCAACTTCAAAGCCTTCACGAGTCAGCATGCGGCTGGTAATTTTACGCACGGTTAATGAATCGTCCACCACCATCACTAACGGAATGGTTCGCTTTAATGTCGCAGCTTGCCGCAACTGGCCTGAATCATCGAATGTGTTGGACGCAATTTCTTCAGCAAGCGACTGGCCTTGGGACGCTGCAACGGCTAAAGCATTGGATGAAACTTCTGCCGACGACTCTTGCGAGTTTATCGTGATAACAGGTGCGTCGTTGAATCTACGGTTCTCGACAATCGCTGGGCTGTCTTCTGCGGCTGCAGCGGCTCCTAATGCGGCTATTGCTGCCGCTTCGCGGAACACTAACTGAACCGGATTCATGATAAGAATCACCTGGCCTGAGCCCATGACTGTGGCACCAGCCACACCGACTAAACGCGCCAACTGCGGACCAATGTTTTTCACCACAATCTCGCGGTTGCCGATGATGTCATCAACCTGAACGGCGGCACGCTGCTGACCACTCTTGGCAAGAATCACGTAGGCTTTGCGTATTGGTGAAACTGTTGGCTTGCCGCCTACTAACGCCTCCATTGAGCGCAGCGGGTAGGTGTTGCCTTTCCAATCAATTGAGCGCATTTCCAGCAGCGGCTCGTAGCGCTTGCCTTTGTACTCTTGTACCTGCTCAATCATTACGGATGGAATCGCGTACATCGTCTCGCCGACTTTGACCAGCACAGCTTGAGTGACGGCCAACGTTAACGGCAGCGCGATTTGGAACGTCGTCCCCCGTCCGGCAACAGAAGTGATATCGATCCGTCCGCCAAGCGAAACGATCTCGCTGCGCACCACGTCCATGCCGACGCCCCGCCCGGCAATTTGTGTAATTTCATTGGCAGTGGAAAAACCAGCGGCAAAAATATACTGCGTCAGCTGCACATCGGTAACGTCGGCGTGTGCATCCAACATGCCTTGCTCAATTGCCTTCTCGCGGATTCGGGCGAAATTCAGACCGCCGCCGTCGTCGGACAATGTGAGCATAATTTCGTTGCCGACCTGCTGCGCATCAATAGTGATTTCGCCGATTTCCGACTTGCCGCTGGCCGCACGCTGCTGCGGCAACTCAAGGCCGTGGGCGACTGCATTGCGTAGCAAATGCTCGAATGGCGCGGTGATTTTTTCGAGTACCGAACGGTCAATCTCAACCCGCGTGCCCCGGAATTCGAGGTTAGCCTTTTTGTCGAGTTCTTTGGCGGTCTGGCGAACCAAGCGGTGGAAACGATCTTGCAAGTTGCCCAAGGGTACCAAGCGCACGCCCATCAAACCCTGTTGCAAATCGCGGTTCAAACGCGATTGCTGAAGCAAAGCAGAATCGGACTCGTCCAGATTTTTTTGCAGTGACTGCTGCAAGGTCACCACGTCGTTCAGGCTCTCGGCTAGGAAACGCGTCAATTCCTGCATGCGCGAGAAACGGTCAAACTCCAGCGGATCGAAATTGTCGCCGTGCTCTTGGCTCTCTTTAATGCGCGATTGAATTTGCGTTTCTGCCTGAATTTCAATTTCCCGCAGCTGCGATTTCATACGGCTGACGTTATCGTTTAATTCCAGCAGGGCGCGTTTAAACGCTTGCATTTCCAAATCAATACGAGAACGAGCAATCGCTAACTCACCTGCTTCGTTCACGAAGCGGTCAATCATGTCGGCGTTCACCCGCAGCAGCGCTTGGCGCTCACGGCCTTCGAGCTTTTCACCCTCCGCAACGATTTCGGCGCGCGCCGCCGCTAGTTTCGCCATCGGCGCAGGCATCTCATCAGACAATTCCGCAGCGACCGGAATTTCAATCGGTGCTGCGAGTTCGCCTTTTCCTAAGTTATCGAGCGCAATATTAAAGCGGTCAAGCCCGTCATCAACTGTATCAAACTTTGTTGGCGCGGGTGATGTTTCAGCGTCCATGCTGATGATCTTGGTTTCCAGCACGTGCGCCAATTCGCCCAGACGCATGAGACCGGCCATCCGCGCCGAGCCTTTGAGGGTATGCAAATGACGCGCCAGCTCACTAACCGGCATATGGTTCGTTGGCGCTGCCCGCCAGCGGCGAAGAGCATCACCCACTTGCGGCACGATTTCCAGCGCCTCTTCCAAAAAGATCGGCAGCAAATCGGCATCAATATCATCAACCACCGCGCGACGGTCTTTGCCCGCTTCGAACGCAGCTGCTGGAATCGCCTGCATTTGCATCTGCTCAGGCATCGCAGACGCCATAGGGGCGACGGGCGGCAATACTGGGGCAGCAGGCACGAATGTCGCCGGTGGCTTAACGTCCACTGTTGTGGGTGCGGAGCTTGTCGCGCTGTCAAGTGTTGCCATAAAAGCCGTACCGGCCAACGCTGCTGCACCGCCAAACAAGGCAGCCGGATCAAACGCAAGCGAGGAACTAACCGGAGTCGTAGTCGGTGGTCCGCTCGGTGTGGTTTCGGCGGACTCTACCGAAGCGACCGGCCCGTCGGGCTCAATAACTTGCGCGGGCTCACCAGAGGCAAGCGCCGCAGCCGGCGTTTTGGTAGCTGGCGATTCGACAACAGGGCTTGTCGCTGCTGCAATTAATTCTGGCTCGACGATGACGGACGGCAATTCAACCAGCACGGCTGGCCTGGTTGGATGCTCGACTGACAGAGCTGAAGAAGGCGCTTCAGCCGGCACCATCGCCTCATCCGGCGCCGCGATTGGCGTCTCGGCTGGCAAGGGCGGTGGCACTGCTGGCGGTAGTGTAAAGAGATGGCCCACCGTATCGGCCGTGTCAGAGACGGGTGTCCCTGAGGGCGGCTGGTCAGGGATTAGTGGTGGTAAAGGAGGCGGCGCCAAAACTGCAGCTGTGAATTCTATCGGCAGTGTGGTTGTTGGCACACGTAAATTAGTCGCCTCGCCAACGCGTTTTGAACGCTTGAGCTGCTCGCGCAAATCAATCAATTCTTGCGCGAGATCGGCGCGTGCCATCGGCCATTCATGGGTGAATAAGCCGAGCACCATGGTCGCTAAGGCATCAACGGATTGACGGGTGACGCTCAACCGATGGTCAGTCCAATCTGGCGGAGATTCAATCGCATCCTGCAGCCATTTTTCGAGCGCGTGTGCAACATCGGCAATCATATTAAAGCCGGTTGTACGAGATGAACTGGTGAGTGTGTGCGCGGCACGCATGAACTCATGCGAAACTGGCCGCATTGGGTTCGCCTCAATCGCGCCCATTTCATTGTCCATCGTGGTGAGATGGGTTTCGGCTTCTCCGAGATAAATACCAAACAGCTGCGCTGGGACTGAAACAGATCCGATAACGATGTCGGCTGGGTCCTCCTCGACGGCAGATTCATCTATCGCGGGCTGAAGTTGATCAGGTTCAATCGCCATTGCGGAGAACTCAGCCGATTTGTCGGCGCTGGTCGGCACGGTGCTAGCAACCGTATCGATTTCAGGAGCTTGCGCAGTTGCAGCCGACGACAAATCAAGGGACGGCAAATCAACTGGCATGCCGACTGAGGGCAATGCGGATGTAAATACTGGCGCTGGTAGCGTTTGCTCAAAGGTGGCAACGTTAGTCGCAGCGGGTGATGGGATCTCCGTTGCGGACGCTGAGACCGACTGCGTTGATTGTGTCTCAACTACA
This sequence comes from Burkholderiales bacterium, assembly GCA_025360815.1. GTDB lineage: Bacteria > Pseudomonadota > Gammaproteobacteria > Burkholderiales > Usitatibacteraceae > UKL13-2. The sequence continues at coordinate 6,583 of JANYBL010000060.1, read as the reverse complement.
ACTGCAGGAGACGCAGAGACAGGCGATACGCCGGACAACTCGGGTTCTTTGCCGTTTTTCAGCAAATCAGCAACACGCGAAATTTCAATACCATCAATATTGGCCGTGCCGCTCGATTTGAGGGAATGAATCCAGGTCGCGAACGAGGCCATGGTCATTTCAATGAAATACATCAGACCAGGGGACGCAGGCTTGTCGTCTTTGAGCCATTTGTTCATGACTTGTTCGCAATTCCATGCGACTTCACCAAGATCGTTTAGGCCAACCATGCGGCCAGAGCCTTTGAGGGTATGGTAGCCGCGCCGAATCGTGGTGAGCGCTTCGCGGTCATGCACACTGGTGCGCACCATGGCGAGATGCACTTCGATGGCGGCGATGACCTCGCCTGCTTCTTCCAAAAAAATTTCTAGAATTTCTTGATCGACTTCCGCAGCAGGCGCATCAATAAGATGAACCGTTTGTGCCAACGGCGCTTCGGCAGGTTTGGTAGGCGAGATTTCGTTTAGGGCGTCACTAATACTAGTTTTATTTGGATCAAAAGTGGCATCGATCGCTCTCAATGCCGTATCGCTTTGCTTGGCGGACTTGGTGTCCGCGATGAGCTCGGCTTCTTGCTTTAGTTCCTGCACAGCATCGCGCAGTTGCTGGCGAGATGCTGTGGTCTCTGGCTGCTGCTTCCAGTCTTCGTACAAGCCCTGCACTTTTTGTTTGGCGACATCGACATCGCCAGCTGTGACAGGCGATTTGATGAGACTTTTTTCAACATCGGCCGGCTTCGCAGCCAAGCCGAAACGGATCAATGCCGGTAGCAATACATCGCGTGGGTTTGAGGTTCCTTGCTGTAGCGCGGTAATATAAAGTCCGAGAGCTGATATACCCTCAGCGACACTTTCAGCATCTTCGCCTTCCCCTTTCATGGCGCCAGATGAGAACTGCGAAACGCGGTCGCGTAAAATCTGTGTCAACCCGGCCGCTTCATCCAACTCCAAAATCATCAGCGCGCCCTGCACTTGAGAAAATAACGGCAGTAGGGGTGACAATTCACCCGTTTTAAGCGGGTCACGGAAATAGGTATCCAGCGCGCTTTCAATAGTCGCCAGATTGACTTGGACTTCTTTCCCCACTTGAAACATCAGGAGCCGCTCTTGCGCACGCTTGGTGATGTCATCCATCAGGCCGCTGGCACTTGGGTCAAGGGCAGGCAAAGCGGTGCCAGTCATTGCACCTTTGACGCGTGCCAACACGCCGCTGACCTGCGTCGCAAACTCGGGCGTCAAACGGAAATAGTTTTCTAGCGATGTTTCAGCCAACAGGAGTGCTGTGGCAACCTCCAAACCTTGTGATTCGGAGAGCGGTGCGCCAACCTTACGCAGGTGCGGGCCGACCGCCGCAATCACTTGCAATAGCTGGGACAAATCGCGATTGGGCTGAAGCTGAGCATCCTTCGCCATTGCTTCGCCTTGCGAAATAAACGGTTCTAACGCGGGGCGATTGCCGCTGGTAAATTTAAGCCAATGGTCTTTCAGGGCCTGTACGTGATCACGCAGTATTCTCAGCGCGGCTTTAAGTTGATCATCTGCCACCGTATCGCGCGTGCCATCCGGAACGGCCAGCAATTGGTCGAGGCGGTAGAGCTCACGGATGCGACGGATGCGCTCCGACTGCGCGGCGGACTTGCCTACCACGAGCAATAGGTCGCGGAATAATTTTTCGGGTACCTTTTGTACACCATCAATTAACAATTTGATTTGCTGATCGACCTTGCCAAACAGCTGCACCGTGAGCGCGCCAGCCTCATTTGGATTTGACGCGACAGCATCAAAAAAACCGCTCGCTGTGTACCAAAACGAACGTGTGGGGGATGTCACTTGCAAGGCTTCAATGGCGAAAGTAGCATTCCGCATATCGCGTGCGCCGCCAGCTAAATCTTTATCGCGCAACAATTTCAGCAGCCCAGCTTGGTATAAGCTGCGCCGTTGCTTAATCGCCTCTGCCATCATGTCCGCTTTTGGCAGCGCCACGGTATCTTCAGGCATCGGAATCGACAGACTCAAATCCGGCGAGAATAAATCGCTCTCACTGGCATCGGTGCCGCCATGCGCCTGATTAACTACCATGTAGGCGGCGGCCAACATCATTGGCGTATCAGCCTCGCCTGCCATTAAATTATCGAGATAAGCAGACAAACTGGCCATGGCACGTTTGACGCATGCAATCCTGTGCGCCCCATCGGTTGGCAGGTTTGGAACAATGTTGGTTAAATCGAAGGTTGCAACCAGCTTCTCAACTTCTTCATTAAACCGCGTTGCTGCACCCAAGCCAACCATCGACAGCGCCCCCGTTACCTGGTGCAAATGGGTGGCGACATATTTGGCCGCTTTGGGATCCTCCGGATTTTGCGCGAGCACATCCAAATGCGAACGCGCTTCAGTCAGCGAATGCTCAATCTCAGTCTTTACCCAAGAGAGGGGTCCGATATCAAAAGTAGCGTGGGGGTTTGCGGCCATGGATTTGCGTTTGCGTTTAACGTTTAAGGTTTAAATTGAAGTTTGCAACGTAGCATCGACAGTGCGGCACAGTTTGAAAGTACGGCTTAAAGCTTGAAGCCGGATACCGATGCTTTAAGGTCGGACGCTACATCAGCTAGTTCCTTAATCGAACTCGCAGTTTGCTGCGTACCAGTCGTGGTTTGACGGTTAATTTCCAAAATGTCCTGCATGTTGCGAGCCACTTTGCTGGCACTAGATGCCTGTGTTTGTGTATCAGCTGAAATTTTCTGAATTAGGTCGGCTAGATTTTTTGTCACAGAATCAATCTCCGTCAACGCCTGTCCAGCAGCATCAGATAGCTTCGCTCCCTCAACCACGCCGGTGGTTGATTTTTCCATCGCGGCCACCGCGTCTTGCGTATCCGCCTGAATCGTTTTTACAATTGCGCCAATTTGCTTGGTCGCCTCAGCAGAGCGTTCCGCCAAGCGCTGCACCTCTTCCGCAACCACCGAGAAGCCCCGGCCTGCTTCACCAGCCGATGCAGCCTGAATCGCCGCATTCAATGCCAGTACGTTCGTTTGCTCCGTAATGTCGGAAATCAATTCAACGATCTCGCCAATCTCTTGCGACGATTCTCCGAGACGCTTGATACGCTTTGAAGTCTCCTGAATTTGCTCGCGAATGTCATTCATGCCGGCAATCGAGTTCTGCACCGCCAGGCGACCCTTATCCGCCGCTGCCAGCGATCGCATCGCAACCTGCGACGATTCTTCGGCCGAGGCTGAAACCAAGGTCAGCGTTTCGGCAACCTTCAACACGTCCTGCGTTGTTCCCTGAATCTCTACCGATTGTTTTTCAGCTGCATCGAGAAGCTGCACGGACACGGCTTGCGCTTGCTGAGATTTCACTGATACGGAGTTAGACGCATTGTTTACACCAGTCACCAGTGCGCGAAGCTCATCAATCGTATAGTTCATCGAATCTGCGATCGCGCCAGTGATGTCCTCTGTCACCTTCGCACGGATCGTCAAATCGCCGTCTGCCAAATCGCCCATCTCGTTCAGTAGCCGCAAAATAGCTTCCTGATTTCGCTTATTTTCTGCTTCCGAGCCCGCCGCACGTTTACGCGCATCGCTCAAGAATACCGCCGCGATCAAACCTAAAACCACTAACGTCAGCACACCAAAAATTACCGCTAGCAACAACGGCCAGGTTTTCTTTTCGACGATCAACGCATTCTGTAACTGCTCCACTGTTGACAACAGCTGCTCAGAGCCCTGTTGCAGGGAACGGGCCGATTGCCGGGCAGAGACCAGTTTTTGCACATTGCCCAATATAGGCGAAATGTTTTGCTCAAAGGTGGTGAACTGGGTACGTAATTTTTCGACGCGGGATTTGCCGTCGGCATCGCGTAAAGCACTAATTCCCAATGCTTCCGAGCCAGATTCCAGCGCTTTGATTAACTCTCGGAAATCGTTGGTGTCCTTGCCCATCAAAAAGGAAACTTCCGGATCGATAATTTCCGCACCTAAAATTTCGGCAGAACCACGACCCAAACGCTCAGCCAAAAAAGTGAGCCGGTTAACTTTGAGCACCTGTGCAGGCGGGGCGTTGGATTGCAACATTAAACCCGTTAAATCTTGCGAAAGCGCGGCCAACTCTTCAGACCCAGAACGAACTTGGGCGATGTTGCGCGACAAATCAATCAGATCCGTTTTGGCCGCCAAAATAGCCGTTGCGGACGCCGATGCGTCGGCGTATTTTTTGGTTAATTCTGTCAGGCGCGAGTTAAGCTCTTCGGAATCTTTTGCGCTCGGCACGTCGGAGCTAAATGCAAAGCCACCATTGTTGAGCACATCAACGTATCTTTGGAACTCGTCACGGCTGTCTTGCAACTGCGCGAACGCCAAGGTGTCACCGCGCGCTGCTTGCCCAGCTGATTTGGCTAACCGCTGCGTGTGGAACTGAAGCTGCGACGTAATGTTGGTATAAATCGCGCTATTACCCCGGCTGATAGCGTCATAGACCACTGCCGCAATTGTCAGCGCCAGAAAAATGCCTGCAATCACCAGCAATATCGGCAATTGCTTCTCGGTCGGTCGATCACCAATAATCGGCAATTTGAATCCGGAAGACTCTTTTACCGGCTTTGAAATTTTATTGGCGGCAATAGCAACCGCAATTTTTTGCGTTTGGTTTCCCGTGTTACCACCACCGATGCCGGAATTACCGGGGCCGCCAGCGGGCATGGGCTTTATAGAGGTTGATGATGCTGATAGTCCCGCCGCACCGCTTGCAGCACTTCCGAATGGTTTGGCAGGCGATTTTTTCTTGCCAGCCCCGAACAGACTCGCCATCGAAAATCCACCCTTCTTGGCGCCTTTTGCCGGTGTGCCACCCATAGTGCCCGTCGCTTTTGGCGGCACTGGGGAAGTGGAAGGCGATAGCGATGGTGCCGTGTTGGTCGCCGCGCCAGCCTTGGGCTTTTTGCCTTTGGTGAGGAAAGACGGGGTAGGTAATTTAAACGCCATGGGATTTCTCCGATCCTAAGTACTTTGGTGCGCTAGGTTGCAACTCATTTATTTGGGTGTAACAAATCAACTGCACAACTACAGAACTACAACATTCGAGACTGAAAACCTGACGAGACTAAAAAATAGCCAAAATTATGCTGGCGATCCAGTAAGCGCGCCGAGTGTGGCTGTGTAACCCGGCCCAGAGACGCTCACTTCAAGGAAACGAACATCTTGCGCTAAAAATGCCACATCTAATTCATACCAAAACGCCTCTTTCAGATCGCGAAATCGTGCCTTGATCCATGGCCGTTCTGCATCTTGCCCGGCATCTAATGTGAACGTATCGGGATTGCGCAAGCCGAGCATTCGGTTCACCAAGAGCCCCGATCCCTCGATCAATTTTTCATGAATCAACAACACGCGGCGCTCAGCGCTTGGCGATGTCACAGCGCCACCTTGAAACGCTGAAAAATCAATCGTGCTATAAAGTTTGCCGCGCACATTTGATACGCCACGAAACCAGCTCTGCGTTTGAGGCACCGTCACAAACGTCGGCACTGGAATTACCTCAGACACATCAGACAGGCTCACAAAAAAATTATCACCGCCGATCTGAAAGCCGAGCTTTGAAGGCGTTGTTTTACGCGACGACAAATCGCGCAATCGCAGCGCAAAATTTTGCTGAAACTCACGAAGACTGGTTCGGTTACGGGCCATGAGGGTGAATTAGAATCCGAGAGGTCTGCGGCTTGGTTAGCCGAGAGCTTTAATTTTGGCTAATAACTCGGCCGCGTTAACTGGCTTGACCAAATAGTCTTTGGCACCTTGGCGCATGCCCCAAATTTTGTCGGTTTCCTGGTCCTTTGTCGTGCAAATAAAGACCGGCACATTTTTGGTCGCCTCTTCGCGCGTGATCGCACGTGTCGCTTGAAAGCCGTTAAGCCCGGGCATCACCACATCCATCAAAATGAGGTCGGGCACGTCGGCTTTGGCGCGTTCAACGCCCTCTTCGCCGCTAGTCGCTTGTGAGACGGTGTAGCCCGCCTTGGTGAGCACGCCCTCTAAAAAAGCGCGTTCAGTTGGTGAGTCATCAACGATTAGAATTTTTTTAACGGCCATGTTTTGCTCCAAAAAATAACGTGTGATTGTGTACTAAGGCCATATTGTGCCTAATTTTGCGACAAATTAATTCGTGTTTTACTGCGGCGTTTACGCCTTTCATGTTTTCATGTAATGCGATCAGGCCGCATTCGATTGCGCGTTTGCTTGCGCTTTGGTCGCCACTTCAGCCCGTCGGCCGGCGAGATGCGCTTCAACTGTTTTAAGCAAACTATCTTTTGAGAATGGTTTTGTTAAGTATTCATCTGATCCGACCATACGTCCACGAGCCCGATCAAACAAACTGTCTTTGGACGAAAGCATAATGACCGGTGTCGTCTTGTGCTTACCGTTTTTCTTGATCAATGCGCAAGTTTGATAGCCATCTAGGCGGGGCATCATAATATCGACAAAAATCAAATCAGGTTGATGATCCGCGATTTTGGCGAGCGCATCGAAACCGTTCTCTGCCAAAATTAC
>JANYBL010000008.1 GCA_025360815.1 Burkholderiales bacterium | reverse complement strand
CTGCACGTCAGACAATTACGATATATACTGCCTTTCCTTGTTGGTAAGGCGACACGAAGGTAACATTTAAGATAAAACCCTCGCTCAGTTAAGAAGCGAGATTTTGGAGGATACTGCATGGGTTACGCAGAACAGCAACGGCAGCCGGGTAAGCATCTTACGGGCATTGCCGTTGTCATCGTATTTCATCTGCTGTTGGGCTGGGCGCTTGCCAATGGCCTCGCGCATGATGTCATCAAGCTGATCAAGCCAGTGACTGAAACCGTCATTATTGAGGACAAGCCGAAACCGCCGCCGCCGCCGGAACCACCACCGCCTCCGCCCAAAATGGTGCAAGTCATGCCTACTTTTGTGCCGCCCCCTGAGGTGCAAATTCAAACGCCGCAGATTCAGCAGCCTGTGATTGCGAACACCTCGCCAGTTGCACCTGCCACATTTGCGCCACCGTCACCACCGGCACCGCCGGCGCCGGTTCAATCTGCTGCGCCTCCCATTGTGGGTGTGGTGTGTCCGAACTCGCCTCAAGTGCGTGCCGATGCCAAGTTCCCGACACAAGCGCGTCGTGATGGCTTGCAAGGTGAAGTACTGATTGAGTTCACCCTTGGTGCTACAGGCGAGGTTAAAGATGTCGATGTCAAATCGTCCTCAAACCGTGTATTCAACAGCTCGGCCATCTCTGCAGTCCGCTCGTTCAAATGTATCGGGCAAGGTCGTGATATTCGAGTTCAGGTTCCGTTCTCGTTCAAGCTGACGGATTGATTTTTTGTTCTGATTTTTTTAACTATTATTATTTATGCAATTCGATTTTTTTACTGGAGGAAACATGTCATTTATTAAACGTATCCCTGCACTGCTGATCGCGGCAGTTGTTTTTAGCGCACCGGTGCTTACTGCCGTAGTCGCACTGCAACCTGCTTCCGCCGTTGCGCAAGCGCCAGCTCCGGCGGCTGATGTGGCCAAACCAGCAGACGCCGCGCCTGCTGCTGCACCCGCCGCTGTGGCGCCTGCCGCCGCCGCGCCAACGCAAGCAGAATCAGCAGAAAGCGCTCTTGGCGTCGCTGGCATCTGGAAAAAAGCCGACTTGGTTGCCAAGTTTGTGTTGTTTATTTTGGTGGTGATGTCGATGGGTAGCTGGTACATTTTGGTCGTGAAGCTGTTTGAACAGCGCCGCCTGATGAAAGAATCCAAAGCCGCGACAGAGACTTTTTGGAATTCTGGATCACTTGCGCAAGGTGCAACGACGTTGCATGAAGACAGCGCATACCGTTTCATCGCCGAAAGTGGCTTGAAAGCCACTGATAAACATAGCGGCCTGATGGGTGATGTAGATTTCAATACTTGGGTCACTATGTCTGTCCAGCGTGCTACCGATAACGTCAACAGCCGTTTGGGTGATGGCTTAGCGTTCTTGGCGACGGTCGGCTCCACATCCCCGTTCGTTGGTCTGTTTGGTACCGTTTGGGGTATTTACCACGCGCTGGTGGCGATTGGTGCATCAGGCCAATCCTCACTCGATAAAGTGGCCGGTCCGATTGGTGAATCGCTCATCATGACTGCGATTGGTTTGGCGGTTGCGGTTCCTGCTGTGTTGTCTTACAACTGGTTGATCCGACGCAACAAGACAGCGATGGAGCAAGTGCGTGCATTCAGCGCTGACCTACACTCGGTGTTGATGAGCCAAGGCAGCAAAACAAAATAATCGCTGCAAGTATTCAACATCGCTGTTGCCGGAATGCTGCTCCAGTTAGCGAGCAGCGACGGCAACAGATGAAATGTCATTATTTAAGTTGCTTGTACGACGTACAGAACATAAATAGAACACAAATAGAACATGAGTAGGAGTCCCCGATGGGAATGAGTATTGGTTCGGATAGCGACGAAGAAGAAGTCATCTCGGCGATTAACACCACGCCTCTGGTTGACGTCATGTTGGTATTGTTTATTATCTTTTTGATTACTTCCCCCATCGTCTTAAAGACGCTGAAGGTGGAGTTGCCAAAAGAGAAGAACATTGTTACCGAGACGAAGCCGGAAAACATTGTGATCTCCGTTAGTAAAGACGGGGATATTTATTGGAACCAGCAACTGGTGAGCGATACCGATGCTTTGTTCGAAAAAATGAAGGTAGAAGCGGTCAAGACGCCACAACCCGAAATCCATATTCGCGGCCACGAAAATGCCCGATATGAATCCGTCGGTAAGGTTGTCTACACGGCGCAACGCTCAAGCATTATGAAGGTGGGTTTTATTACCGAGCCGCCTCCGCTAAACCAATAATTCGCCCGTTGTTGCGGTTAGTAAAAAAACGCAAAGATCGAAAAGAAATCGAGGAAAAATATGAGCATGACTGTTGGCTCCGGCAGCCCTGATAAAGAAGCTGAACCGATGATGGAAATCAACAC
>JANYBL010000094.1 GCA_025360815.1 Burkholderiales bacterium | reverse complement strand
AGCGCGAACGATTACCAAAGCCCTAATGAATTCGAACGAGTCTTAAACGCCGCTTGAACCGTGTGTACGTTAAATCAGGGCAACTCCACTACCCCGGCAAGGGGACAGATTACGCGGCTAGGCGCTTTGTGATGGTGCCGCTGGAGAGTGAGCCTGCTGAGCGGCGGTTTGAGCTTGCAAGAAAAAGGCTATGGTCACTTGATTGTAAAAATGACAAAAGCTTGATCCCGTTCTGGAAGATGCTGATTGCTGATAGAGAGAAATATGCTGTTGCTACTCGCGACAAAGAACTCAACGATAGCTTCAGACACCTTATAGACGAGACGGAGTTCGGTTTAAAAGAAGCGGATCGCCGATCAATTGCCCGCCACGCAAATCGTTTGGGGCTTGAGCAAAATGAACGCAAGTGAGATGAGCATGCAATCCCTCAGGAGCCCAGCATGACCACCACAGCAACGCCATATACCGTGCCCTCCAACGTATCCTCCAACGTGCCCTCCGCACACACCAGCCAACGCAGCATGCGCATGTTACTGCTCGCCCTCATCCTCACCGCCTTACAAGGCTGCACGACCACCAGTGGCATCGTCGTAGACGAACAGGGCAAACCACTCAAAGGCGCGATTGTCATGGCGCAGTGGTCTCGCGATCCAGTAAATCCGGTTGTCCGTCTAGTGCTTCCGCTGCCTTCAGCGCCTTCCGTTTGCGATTGGGCGGAAGTGACATACACCGACGACGACGGTCGGTTTCGAACACCCAGCGGCAAAGGCAGAGCCGCAACATATTCGCCTCAAGTAGACGTTGTCTATCCGGGGCGCTACCCCGGCAAAGGCACAGATATAGAAGCCAAACGATTTGTAATGCTGCCCTTTGAAGGTTTGCCAGAAAAAAGCCAATTCCACGTTGCGTGGAGCGGTGTAAGAGGTGGAGGGTGCGGAAATGACTTGGTTATCTTGCCATACTCTAAATTACGAGTTGCAAATATGGAAAAATATGCGGTGACCGATAGTGACAAGAAGCAACTGGAGTCTTCACGCTATGGCATTGAGATAGTCGAATTTGGTCAGGACGAAGCGCAAAGAAGATACATAAGCCGTGCCTCGACTCGACAAGAAACAGGTAAAAAATGAAGGAATGAATATGAAGATTACATGTTTTTCTTTGAGCCGCACATCTCTCGTGTTGGTAGCGCTACTACTATCTTTGACTGCAAATTCGTATGATATCGAAACGCACGCCAAGCTCACCAATGAAGCATTCTCACAGAGTCAGCTAAGTAGCGATCAGTTGCAAAAGCGGCTTGGTATTGACGGTTGGCTGCTCCAACAGCCAGGCGCACCGCTGAGTGTTGGCGACTTAAGTCAATTCTTGGATGTGTCCGGCGATCGGATATTGTCGCGTCGTTACCTTGGCTATGAGGCGGAGCTGATTGGAAAAATTGTTCCAAAAGAAGTTTATGAGAAAGAGGTCTTCAAACTCAACGGCTGGATGATAAGCGGGGTGATCCGCGAAGACGACCTGCAGCAGTTTAAGTTGTTAACGCAGTGGTGATTGGCATCGCGTGCCCAGAATGATTTTAATGGCTTCTACATACACCGCGTCTGGCAAGTTATTGAAACCCAGAGTGATGAAATGGCTGGAAAGGCCCGCCAGTGCTTGATCTTGAGCGAGTTGTGTTTGAACGAATCAACCGATTAAGGAGCCGTCACGGCGTTTCCGCCAACCCCATCATTCCCACTCTCAACCTCAAAACTTGAAATAGGTGCCAACAACGACTCCACATCCGCTAACGTAATGCCGGTGAGCGCGCTACCTTCGCCGTTTAAAAGGGCGGCAGCGAGCTCGCGCTTGCGTTCTAGCATCACCATCATCCGCTCCTCCAGCGTGCCTTGGCTCACCAAGCGGGTCACAAACACCGGCTTGGTTTGGCCGATGCGATGCGCCCGCGCGGTAGCTTGCGCCTCGACCGCCGGGTTCCACCAGGGATCGTAATGGATCACGGTGTCTGCTGCCGTCAGGTTTAGTCCCACGCCGCCTGCTTTGAGGCTTAACAAAAACACCCGCACCTCGCCTGCCTGAAACCGTCGAATCGGCGTATCACGATCGGTGGTGTCGCCAGTCAAGGTGACGTACTCAATTTTCTCAGCATCCAGTAGCTCGCCGATCAGCGCCAACATGCTCGTGAATTGCGAGAAGATCAGCACGTGACGGCCTTCTTCGAGCAACTCGGGGACGTGCGATTTGAGCCAATCGAGCTTCGCTGAGCCTGCATCACTGAAATGGTTAGTCGCTTGCGGTAGCCGGACCAATCGCGGGTCGCAACACACCTGCCGGAGCTTTAGCAGCGCATCGAGAATATGAATCGTGCTTTGCTTCAAGCCTTTTTTATCAATCACTTTGCGGATGTCGTCGTGGATCGCGGTGCGCAAACTCTCATACAAATCTGCCTGCTTGGGTGCTAATTCGATCCAGCGCGTGTATTCGGTTTTTTCCGGTAAGTCCGACAACACCTGCTCGCGGATGCGGCGCAGTAGAAAAGGGCGAACTCTGGCGCGGAGTTTTTGCATTTGCTCGCTTGCCGCGCGTTGCTCAATCGGGTGACGGAAGATGCGGTTAAATGACTCCAAATCGCCCAACAAGCCAGGCGACAATAAATTGAATAGCGACCATAAATCACCGAGATGGTTTTCCATCGGTGTGCCGGTCAGTGCCAAGCGGGTATTGGCGCGGATGCGTTGCGCGGCTTGGTAGGTCTTTGCTTTCGGATTTTTAATCATCTGTGCCTCATCGAATACCACGCTATCGAATTCGATCTCGGCCAAAAATTTTTCATCGCGTTGCAAAATCGCATAGCTCGTGAGCACCACATCGGCATTTTCGAGTGCCGCTTGATCACGCTCACGGGTTGCGCCGTGGTGGATCAGCACGCGCAGATTCGGCGTGAATTTTCGTGCTTCAGCAAGCCAATTGACAGTGACCGAAGTCGGTGCCACGATCAGGCTAGGCTTGCGTGATGCATTCCCATTCGCAACCGATTGCGATTGAATCAAATGCAAATACGCTAGGGTTTGTACCGTCTTGCCAAGTCCCATATCGTCGGCCAAGACGCCGCCCATCGACAGGGCACGCAGGTGCATGAGCCAGGCTAGCCCGCTTTGTTGATATGCCCTCAGGCTCGCACCAAAGCCCACTGCGGGCTCGATATTCTGAAGCGACGCACCGTCAGCGATCGCAGTGCGCATCGCCAACCAACGCGGATTATCACGCCCCAAATAAATCACGGTTTCGGGCGGCAGATCCGGCATTAGCGCCGCTTGTAGCGTTGAAAGCGGTGCAACCTCACCGCCGCGAAACCAATCAAATACCGGCGCTAAAATCGTATGCACGCGCTCGCCAGTTAACCTCACCACGATCGCGCCTTTGACGATGCCCTTGGTGCCTTTACGCGCTACCGATAGCAGAACTGAGGGTATCGACTTCACCGCTGCGAGCCATTGCTCTGGGTCTTTTTGTGCGCCGATCAGTTTGGCCAGTGCAGGTGCCAAATCAACCCGCTCGCCATCCACTGTTACGCCGAGTGCGATTCGATACCAACCGTTTTCGGGTGCGGGCGAAAACTCTAAATCGGGCGCTGGAATATCTTCGAGCGTGAGTGGGAAAGCCGAATCAATTGCAATCGTGAACCCAGCCATTTGCGCGCTGGCCAATATTGCCGCCCCGTCATGCGCCCAATCATGGCGTGGCAGTGCCCAGAGCGACTGTGTATTGGCGCCACTTTTTTGCGCGGCATAGGTGATCGCGTGCTCCACATAGCTGGCACGTAACAACCCGGCGGGCATCCGTGTGTGCCACTCACGCTCGGCGCGAACATTGCGAATGCGGCGTGCCGTTACGGCTTCTCCCAGCCGGTCTTCTTCGACCGCGTTATCAAGCCCACGCACGTCAAACGGAACGCGCGTGCCATCGTAATCAAACAAGAGTTGCACGGCCGGAAAAATCACCTGTTGTTCGCTCTGGTTGCGCCCCCAGCCCATGCTGTAAGTTACTTCGGCAACGATAAAGCTCAGTATCGCGGTGGGGATCGGTAACGGCTGCGCTTGAACGGTAGCCGGTAGCGGCGGTATGGATGGTGCATCCGGCAACGCCGCCAGCACATCGCGCACAAACGTCCAAGACATCGCATCGTCACAACGCAATGGTGGTAGCAGTGCGACCCGCTCAATGGTTGCGGCACTGGCCGATGAGGCTAGCGGAACCAATTGTTGGGCGGCTATATCGAGCCCATAGGCAGGTGTAGTGGGAATCAGCAGCAATGCAACTTCACCTGATTGCGCCGCCAGTGACGCAACCGCAGTATCGCCCGACCCTTTAGTATGCCAAACAAGATGCGCCACCCGCGATGGCTCAATGAGGAGCGGATTAGACAATCGCCCCTCATCGATGGGGGCGCGTTTTTGCAGCACGCGTTTCAGTTGGGCGTCGGTCATCGCATAAAGCCTGCCGGTATCGTAAGCGAGACTCAATAGCTGCGCGCCGCTCACCCCCGACAGTCGGGCGCGTAAATTTGCGCTGCTAAGATCTTTGGCGTTATAAATTAACAGTAAAACCGAAATATCCGCGGCATCGGCGTAAGCGGGTCGTTCGCGGGCGCTACCAATCCACGACGATGAAACCCATTCGCCGGTCAGTTCGCAATCCCGTCCATCTTGACGCCGCCGACCTTTGATCGCACATAGATCGCCCTCGGCGGTCAGCACATAAAAGATGCAGGGCGCAAATGATTTAGTAAATGGTTTGGACGCCGATTTTGCGGCCGATTTAGTTGCGCGCGCAGCGCCGGATTGGGCTTTATCAAAATCCTGAAAGGCGTTGTTGAGCCAATTGCTCAACGGGGCCGAAAGCCCCAAACGGCGCGTCACCACTCGCGGTGGTGACGCGGGAGTCGGTACGTCGTTTGTGGTGGCTTCGCTAACGATAGCGGTAACGGTAACGCCGCTTGTGGGGCTGAAGATGGGGCTGGGCGCTGCCATCTTTTTGCCTGCGCTGCGCATTGACATTGGCAGCGGCAATCCGGTGATCGTGTCGTTCTCTAGTTGGCACTCATCAAGCCACGTCATCACCAGTGCGGCTGCGTGCTTGCAATCAACCGCAACCGCGCAAGTGCAATCAGTAGCTTCAACGCTAAACGTCGCCTCGTCGAGATCAATGTAGAGCGAGATATCAACCTCATAAGCCTCAGGCGCACTGCCTTGCACTTGACCGCCGAGCGACCAGTTACTGGTATCGTCGTAAGCAATCTCGGCTAGCGCAATATCAACTTTATGCTGATGAATACCGACCGCGCGGCTGAAAGTTGTATTGCCAAATACGCCGCGTAGTTCTTTGAGTACTGCCGACGTGGTGAGTGTGGTGGATGTGGCTAATGGGGTAGGTGATTCGCTGGAGCGTTTCAGTGGCATGTTGAGGGCTTGGCGACGTCAAGTTTGGACGCGACCATTGACGCAAGCTAGTCGCATTGAATTAGTAATGATACTGCCAACAATTCTTGACGGATGGACCAACAGAAATTAATTTACGTGCAAGCACAGCATGAAAAACACCGCGTCGCCTCATTGCCAACACCCCAAAACCCTAGGCTAGACGGGCACTTTGGCTAAATCCGGCAGCAAAATGAAAGCGCGGGACAGTACAAAACCGTACAAAGCGCAGCTACTGGCTAGGGCCGCTGTAAGGAATCACCACCCGATCATCTCCGCCACCGGCCACGCTCGTCATCGTTGTGAGTTGTTTACGGGCCGCAGGGTTGCCTTTCACCATCGCTTCGAAATACGTTAGCGACCATGTAAAAATATCGTTGGTCGACGGCACATCGAAGGAATGAACCACACCCTGCAGCGCAACCAGTTCGCGCGTGCCGGTGAGGCGTGCCATGCCCTGCTGCGCCATGACGATGGGGGCAGTGGTGTCCGCTGTGCCGCTGATGCCTAGATAGGGCAGCGTGATTCCATCAATGCCTAATTGGTCGCGTCCAAACGCGGGGAGGAAGGGCTGCCCGAAATAAGGCACATAGCCGACCGCCGCTTTCAAGCGCGGATCCGCCGCCAATCGCGTTGATGATTGGCCGAGCGAGGTTGTCAATGCGGCACCACCCATCAGCAACATCGTCTCCCCGCCCATGCTGGCACCGAAGCCGCCGATCTGGCTGGCGTCGAGATGATCGCGCCATTGCGGATGTGCGAGCATCAAATCGAGCGCAGCCGTCATCGACAATGGCCGCAACGCTTGCAGCGCGGTGACATCCGAAAAGCTCGCCAAGACCAACGCGGCCTCCGCAAAATTGTTGGTTTTGAGGTTACAAAAACGTAGATCGCCATGAAACGGTGCCAGCATGACATAACCGTAGCTGGCGAACGTCGACATAATCTGCAAATACTCGCTCGAAATCGGGCTGCCGCTATAGCCGTGCGAAAATAAAATAACGGGATATTTTGCTGTCGCATCCGAGAACACGGGCGCGGCATTCCCGGTCTGCATATGCGGCACCGCCACGCCTGTTGGTAACGGGTAATTCGCATTGGGATTATTAGCCGCAGTCGGGTAGCAGGCGAGAATCACAAAAGGTATTCGCCGCCCCGCATAGGAGCCGTATAGATCGGTGTTGTTCGGTGCCGTTACCGTGACTGAAAGCGTGTTGACGGGATCGGCGAGAAGGTTTGTGATGTAGCGGCCTGTGAGGTTATTGGCTAACGTCCCTTCCCAGTATGTTTTCACATCATCGCCCACCGCGACGCGACTAAAATCTTGCGCAATATTGCTGCAGGCAACGGCGTAGGGTCCGGGCAGGGCCAGTGGTTGCACGATCGGCGAAACGGGTTGTGGCGTTGGCGGGACCGATGATGCGTTACTGTTTCCGCTGTCACCACCACCACCACAGCTGCTGACGATAAGTACCGTCACTGGCGCGAACACGAGCGCGGCAGCGATGGTTCGCCACGTTTTCCGAAAATTGAAGTTCGCGATTGCCGCCATGTCGTGCTCCTTGTCCGATCGGCAGATTCAAATTGATGTGTGATGAACGCGGCGGAAGTCGGCCTTGCTGACAACGCTTACAACTAATAACATTTTCTGCGAAAACCAGGCAACAACCAGAAAATACAGTTGCGTCAATCCGAAATTTCATCGTCGAAATACCCTTTCTCCCGCGCCGCATCCAGCTCCACTTCCAAATAATCCCAAAGCGCTGGGCAGCCCGCCTGTATTGGGGGTTTAATTTTTTTGATCACCTGTTCATAACGGATGCCATTTTCGATCCAGCTTTGTCCTTTGTTGGCGAGGTTGAGCAACACCGGCATTGCGCGATCCGCCGCGTGGGCGAAGCGGGCTTCAGCGGTTTCGGCACGCTCAAATTCCAGCCAAAGCGTCATCAATTCTTCCGCATGCGGCTTATGCTCAGCCGAGCCTAATAGCCCGAAGATCCGCGCCACTGCTTGTTGTTCGGCTAGTTTCCGGTCTGCCAATCCTTCCTCTTGATAAACAATCGTGTCGCCGGTATCGATCTCGCCAATGTCGTGGACCAGCAACATCGCAATCACGCGATTGATATCAACTGGCTTGGTCGCATCGCCCGCCGCATAGGGCGCCAATGACGATGCCAGCATCGCAATCTGCCAGCTATGTTCAGCCGAATTTTCATAGCGTTCACCATTGAGCAGGCTCGTTTTGCGTGTGACGGATTTGAGCTTGTCTAGCTCTAGAATGAAGTTGACGATGTTTTGCATGATGTACTTTGCTTACCAAGACCAACAAATTAAAATGCTAAGGCCGCCAATAACGACGAGTTCATGCCGCTGTTATCCAAGGAGATCTCTGTCAAACCAAATATCTTCGTCAACCAATCCGTCGATCAAAAAGCGATTGCCTAGTGAAAGGTCAAGGTACTCAACAATCTCTGGCAAATAAGCAGGAACATGCTCAACGTGCAGAGGCGAGAAGAAGCTTGGATCGCCAGAAAATTCGGCACCACACCAAACCTACACCCGTTTGTCGAGCCGCAGGGGTTGTGACGCATGCCGTTTATAGGGGGTTCCCTAATGCCGGGATAGCAATACCGATCTTGGAGCCCTGAATGGGTGCTCTCGGCTCAGTGCTGCCGGATTCTAAGATTATTTTAAGCTGTGCTCGATTCAAATCGCGGTCTCCGTAAAAAGAAATGCCGTTGCCGTAAATTGGGTTTGTCATGCTGTTTTAAGTTCGTCTGAGAAACGCGCAATGTTTTGCGCATCCGCTTTGCATCATCGCCCAAGCGTCACAACCAGTTCCCGATTCTCCACGGCAACGCTTTTAAGGACCAGTCTAGCCGCCGCTTGTCTGGTATCAGTCGCCCGCAGGGCATAAATCGGCTGCTCGGCAAAGAAGGCGGCAATGGCCTTGGTGAGTGCGGCATTTACTTTTTCGCGATACTTTTCCGGCATGCCGTCAATCGCGAATCGCTCAACGAGCGGATCGGTTAAAAAGAACGCGCCGCGCTCTGGAGAGTAGAGAACGCCGCCAGATACGTCCAGCGTCCCGCCCAGCGGCTTGCTCTCGTTGCCGAGAACAATGTTCAGCACCACATCAAGCCCAGCGTGAACCCGCCCCGATTCGCCAACAAGCGTCACGCGCGGGTGATCGAAGGTGAGCTGAAAAATGAAGAAAAATGTCTTGCTAACGGGGAGTTTTGCGGCGAGGTTTTCCTGAATCTGGGCTTCGGAGACGCGGAATACATATTCTCTTTTAGCGAGGTAAAACGCGCCACCAATGATGGCGACGACTAAAACAAACGCGATGGCAATGAGGGCTTTTTTCAAGTGGTGTTGAACTTAAATTTGGTGGGGCAGGCCAGAATTCTTCGCTCTGTCAGACTTGCTGCGAACGCAATGTCGTTTTAAAACATTGGTGACTTTAAACCACAGGCAACCACCCATCGCAGATGATAGATGCACCGGCTTAAGGCTTCGGAATCCGAATTCGGCTAATCATCAGTGATCCCGATACTGCAAACAGCAGCACCAAGGGATGCAGTTTAAAACCGCCAAGAATAATCTCGCCAAACCAGAGCGTCTCCCGCACCGCGCCGTTGGCGGCAGCGACCATCAGCAGGATGACGAGCGCGAGCGAGGTCGGAATTGGCGTACCTTCAAAATATTTTACTTTATCGCCGCCATCGGACAGGGCTTCAGCGGTAACGTTGTAGCGGGCCAGGCGGGACACGCCGCAAACTACAAAATAGACCAGAATAATGCGATCAAATAATCCCTGCATACCGCAGCCGTAGGCGATCATCGCCGGTGCAACGCCAAAAGAAATCACGTCCGACAATGAGTCCAGCTCGCGGCCCAGCACCGATGATTGTTGACGCCATCTTGCGATGCTGCCGTCTAAAACATCGAACACAAATGCTGCAATCACCAGCGCGCAAGCGATATAGACATGGCTGACAGCGTTGGTTTCTAAATACGTCATCGTGGAAAAAATAGCGCCGGTGCCGCAACCGGCGTTAGCGAGGGTGAACCAGTCAGCGAGATGAAATTCGCGGATCATGGAGAAGCGTTTAGGTGCGTTCATTGATGGCTGTGCTCGTTGAATTGAATGGCGTCAAGTTAAGTCGCGGTGGATGCCAAAGCTGTGCAGAAAGTGGAGTGTGGCAAAAATGTAGCAAAAGCGCCTTGGTCCGCAACGTTAAAAATGCTGCATCAACACGCATTTTTCAACTTATCACAACTCAAGCACAGCAGCCGTAGGATGCATTACAAAATTTATAGCGACGAGGTGTTTTTTACAACACGTGTGCTTTACAACACGCGCTTCATGACCGACGCCAATTCGG
Organism: Burkholderiales bacterium; assembly: GCA_025360815.1. Taxonomy (GTDB): domain Bacteria; phylum Pseudomonadota; class Gammaproteobacteria; order Burkholderiales; family Usitatibacteraceae; genus UKL13-2. The sequence continues at coordinate 21,732 of JANYBL010000094.1, read as the reverse complement.
CCTTGCTCAAAATTGTCGGATTGACAATGGGCTGCCCGCTCGATGCATTAAAAAACGGCGTTTCTTTATAGCCGCCATCGAGCCGTGCCCGGAGCATCATCATGGCAACCCGCACTATTGCTTTGGCGAGCCCAGAGAATTTTAACGTCATTGGCGGGGAGCTTTGTGGTTTTGCCAATTCCGCGCTACAAACCATGCGAACCGGCCCGAACGCCGCTTCCAGAGCGGACTTCGGTGTTTTGTCAGATGCCAAACAGGTGTGAATCAACCCCACAAATGACACCTTGAAATTCGCCATCGTGTTGCCAATCGGCGTGTTGCAACAGGTGGTGTACCAGCGCAACATGCCTTTGTCCGTCAGCCGCATACAGGCGAGGTGTTCAGTGCCCTGCATGAAGCGTATCTATTTTGGTCGTGTTTGGATGATGTCGATTCCGCCATGTGTATTGAATACGGTGATCGCATCAGAATCTCGCTGGAGAAAATGCGCAAACGCCTGGCAATCCTTGCAATAACAGACGCAGCGGTTGATGTGCCGCGACAGAAAGAGTGCCTTTGAGCGAGCCGCAGATGCATTGGATCGGGTGCGAGGTGGTTGTCATCGTCATATTGCTTGCGCCCCTTAACTTACTTTGCCCCTTGAGTTGGGAGGAGTTTTGTTCACTTGGTAGTTGATAAAATATTCTATCGCTTGGTGTTTGCGGGCGACCTAAATTTTGTAGACTCTAGGCTGGGCTGCAGCGCTAGAGTTTGTCCGCGCGACTTGATTGCCAGTACGGAAATTTTTGCTCAAGACTTTCAGGTGAGTTTGAGAACGTGTCCATACCTCCTCCATAAGGAGAATAAATATTTTTTGTCTTCGGCGACACGACTGAAATTCCAGTCTCATTTTCCTTGGATATGCTATGAACGAGATCGTCAAAGAAATTCGGCTTCCAAGTTGTGGCACGCACACGGACGCAATAGTGATCATCATCCGCTGCACGAACCGTATTCGGATTCGCGGGGAGCTTGGTCATGGTTTCGCCCAACAAGTGATTAAAAATTTGATGCCGTCTCGCCCTTCGATGTGCTTGCTCAAAGCGGTGCGAGCGATAAATAACAATGGGCTCTCCGACTTCAAATAGCTCGCTTGCAATGGCGTTGTGCCGATTTAAGATATCTAATTGCTCAGATTCTGATTCCGCGTATCTTTTCGACATCGGTAGCGAATGAAAGCGTGTCCAGATTGGCGCTAGATACAAACGAAGAAACGAAGCGCGTGGCCTACAGGCGCGACGTTCCCAACACTTTCTTGCCCCCCAGATCAAAGGGTCAATTCGCATATTTCTAAATTCGGTTCGTAAGGTAATTCCTGATAATAACTACATCTGAAGCGGAGAAGCCCCGTTCGCAATGAGTTTGCGTGTGAACACATAAATCAAAATTAATCAGCTTCGCCCGAATCCCATGTCAAAATCCTCGCTTATTTCACATGTACCCCCCCAACCATCAGGAGCCACACATGAGCGCAACAAAACTATTCAATCTTTCTGGCCGCGTTGCTTTAATCACCGGCGGCTCGCGCGGCTTGGGGTTGCAAGTGGCCCATGGCTATGGCGCGATGGGGGCGAAGCTGGCGTTAACCGCTCGTAAGGCCGATGAATTGGCGTCGGCGAAGGCGGAATTGACGGCGGCGGGCTACGATGTGTTTGCTCTCCCGTCCGACATGGCGAAGCCGGAAACGATCGGGCCGATGGTCGATGCCGTGATTGCACATTTCGGCCGGGTGGATATTTTGTTGAACAACGCCGGCGCCTCATGGGGCGCGCCTGCCGAGGAATATCCGCTGGCTGCATGGGATAAATTGATCGCGACCAATCTCACTGGCGCATGGCTGGTCGCGCAGGCGGTGGGGGCGAAATCCATGATCGCAAACAAAGGCGGCTCAATCATTAACGTAGCCTCAGTCGCGGGCTTGCGCGGACAAACGGGCGCAATGCAGACGATTGCTTACAACACCAGCAAGGGCGGCCTCGTGAACTTGACCCGTGCGCTGGCGGGCGAGTGGGCAAAGTACGGCATTCGTGTGAATGCGTTGGCACCGGGCTTTTTCCCGACGAAAATGAGTTCAGGCATGTTGAGTGTGATCGACAAGAAAATCATTGAAATGACACCAATGGGGCGCTTGGGCGGTGATGAAGAGCTGATGGGGCCAGCGATTTTCTTAGCGTCCGACGCGGCGAGCTACGTGACGGGGCAGATTTTGTCAGTCGATGGCGGCATGTCGGCTGTTTAGGGATCTGGGCTACTCTCGGCGAAGCCCGGAAAGCGCTCGCCCGGGCGGTTCCTTGTCATAAGAGTCAGATGTGAGCCTGCCGAGGGGTTGAATGGGGGAGGGGGGTGAATTTGTGGCCGCCTCGGATCAACCGCGGACCACAACCGCGGACCACAACAGCAGACCAATGACGCAGCTAAAATTCGACATCTTTGCCGATCAGTCGATCGCGCGAGGAGGGAATTGGAAAAACGGGGCCAAAAGAGCCGCAATATTGGATATAAAGCGGTACTCACCACGATAATCGCCAAAACCACTTGCAAAGCCCGATCAAACTGGCTTATAATTGCGGACTGTGCTACTCCAGCCGTGGCTTCGTCGGCTGAGAGTCTGTTTAAAAGTTTGTGATTTTGTAAGTTCGGCCAGAACAAGGGCTAAAGCAAAATGCAAATACGTCTAAGCGTCGGCCGAAGCCGGTTGTCCAAGCGCAAAGACCCAAGATGTACCCAAGAATTTTTCAATCCCGTCAGCTAAATCTTTACGGAAATAGTTGGCAAAACGGTTCCAAAACTGGCTGCAACGTTTTCACATCTCGTGAAAATCAAGCGGGTAAGTTGGAGAGATAACTAAAATGATCCAGATGCAGTCGATACTCGACGTGGCCGATAACACCGGCGCACGATCGGTAATGTGTATCAAAGTCCTTGGCGGCTCTAAGCGTCGCTACGCAGGCATTGGCGACGTGATTAAAGTCAGCATTAAATCCGCCCAGCCGCGTGGTCGCGTGAAAAAAGGCGAGGTTTATAACGCTGTTGTGGTTCGCACCGCTAAAGGTGTGCGTCGCAACGATGGTTCGCTCATCAAATTCGACGGTAATGCCGCCGTATTGTTGAATGCGAAGTTGGAGCCGATCGGCACCCGTATCTTCGGGCCAGTTACGCGTGAATTGCGTAACGAGCGCTTTATGAAGATCGTGTCCTTGGCGCCTGAAGTGTTGTAGGAGCTTACGAGATGAACAAAATTCGCAAAGGCGACCAAGTGGTCGTCATCACCGGTAAAGACAAAGGCAAACGCGGGACTGTTCTGCGGATGTTGCCTGAAGCTGATCGCCTCTTGGTTGAAGGCATTAACCGCGTAAAGAAACATACCAAGCCAAACCCGATGAAAGGTTTGACTGGCGGCATCGTTGAAAAAGAGATGTCGATCCATGTTTCAAATATCGCCATTTTCAATCCGGCCACCAGCAAAGCTGACCGGGTCGGCTTCAAGACGTTGGAAGATTCACGCAAAGTACGCGTGTTTGCTTCAAACGGCGAAGTCGTAGACGCATAAAGGGGATGACAATGGTCCGCCTACAGACAGTATACAAAGAGACGATCGTACCAAAGCTCATGAAAGAGTTCGGTTACAAGTCAACAATGGAAGTGCCGCGCATCAGCAAAATCACGTTGAATATGGGCGTTGGTGAGGCAGTTGCGGACAAGAAGGTCATGGATCACGCGGTTGGCGACATGCAGAAGATTGCCGGTCAAAAGCCCGTTGTTACGCTCTCGAAAAAATCGATTGCGGGCTTCAAGATTCGTGACGGCTACCCAATCGGTTGCATGGTTACTTTGCGTAACAACAAAATGTACGAATTCTTGGATCGTTTGGTAACGGTTTCGTTGCCGCGCGTTCGTGACTTCCGTGGCATCTCTGCCCGTTCGTTTGATGGTCGTGGAAACTACAACATGGGCGTCAAAGAGCAGATTATTTTCCCGGAAATCGAATACGACAAGATTGACGTCATTCGCGGGATGAATATTTCGATTACCACCACCGCGAAGACGGATGCAGAAGCCAAAGCGCTGCTCGCCGCATTCAAATTCCCTTTCAGAGGTTAAGCGCATGGCTAAGCTCTCAGTAATTAATCGCCAACAAAAGCGTGAAGAAATGGTGAAGCAATTCGCCGCTAAACGCGCTGCGCTTAAAGCAGTCATCAACGATCAATCGATTTCAGAAGAAGATCGTTATCAAGCACGTTTGAAATTGCAGGCATTGCCGCGCAATTCAAGCCCAACACGTTTGCGTAATCGCTGCGCCATTACCGGTCGTCCGCGTGGTACGTACAGCAAGTTTGGCCTCGGGCGCAGCAAGCTGCGTGAAATTGCTATGCGTGGCGAAGTGCCAGGCATGGTCAAAGCCAGCTGGTAACGGAAAAGCGACGGAGAAAAAATTATGAGTATGAGTGATCCGATCGCCGATATGTTGACTCGCATTCGCAATGCGCAACAATCGGAGAAAATTGACGTAACAATGCCTTCTTCAAAAGTGAAGACGGCCATTGCCAAGGTCCTAAAAGATGAGGGCTACATTGAAGACTTCGCCATCCGTGCAATTGACGGTAAGGCTGAGTTGAATGTGAGCTTGAAATACTACGCAGGCAAGCCGGTAATTGAGAAGATCGAGCGTATTTCACGCCCCGGCCTTCGCGTTTATCGCGGCCGTGAAGAAATCAAACCCGTCATGAACGGTTTGGGTGTGGCGATTGTATCCACTTCCAAAGGTGTAATGACAGATCGTAAAGCGCGCGCAACCGGCATCGGTGGCGAAGTTCTTTGCATCGTGGTTTAAGGAGCCGAACATGTCCCGTATCGGTAAGCAACCTATTACTGTCCCCGCAAAAGTTGAAGTTACGCTTGGTGCAGAACAAATTGTTGTCAAAGGTCCTTTGGGCACGTTGATGCAAGCGGCCTCCAGTCACGTTGTCATTAAGCAAGAGGGTGCAACGATTACCCTGGCCGCGGCGAATGATTCAAAAGAATCCAACGCGATGTCCGGAACGATGCGTGCCTTGTTGGCCAATATGGTTCACGGCGTCGAAAAAGGCTTCGAGCGCAAGTTGATGCTAGTCGGCGTGGGTTACAAGGCGCAGGCGCAAGGTGCCAAGCTCAATTTGGCGCTTGGCTACTCGCACCCGGTTGTGCATGACATGCCAGAAGGCGTGAAATGTGAGACCCCAACCGCAACCGAGATTTTGTTAAAAGGCATTGACAAGCAAAAAGTCGGCCAAGTGGCAGCGATTGTTCGCGGCTATCGTCCCCCAGAGCCATACAAAGGCAAAGGCGTTCGCTATTCCGACGAAGTCATCGTTCTCAAAGAAACGAAGAAGAAGTAAGCGAGGCTATTATGATCGACAAAAATATTTCCCGTCTGCGTCGTGCCGCCAAAACGCGTGCCACGATCGCACGTTTGAAAGCGGTGCGCTTGAGTGTGCACCGCACCAACTCGCATATTTACGCCCAAGTGTTCGATGCCACTGGCTCGAAAGTCTTGGCGGCGGCTTCAACGGCTGAAAAATCCGTTCGTGGCGAATTGAAAAATGGCAGCTCAAAAGACGCGGCGACAGCAGTCGGCAAGCACATTGCAGAACGTGCAAAAGCCGCTGGTGTAACTACTGTCGCGTTTGACCGCGGCGGTTTCGCTTACCACGGTCGCATCAAGGCGTTAGCCGATGCAGCCCGTGAAGCTGGCCTCACGTTCTAATCAAGGATCAGATAAATGGCAAAGATCGAACGTAACAATCAAGAAGACAAGGGCGACGGCCTTCGCGAGAAAATGATCTCGGTTAACCGCGTCACCAAAGTGGTGAAAGGTGGCCGTATCTTGGCATTCGCGGCGCTAACAGTTGTTGGCGATGGCGACGGATCCATCGGTATGGGCAAAGGCAAGTCAAAAGAAGTGCCGGTTGCCGTGCAAAAAGCGATGGAGCAAGCCCGTCGCAAGCTGGTTAAAATTTCGCTCAAGAACGGTACTCTGCATCACACCGTTGTTGGTAAACACGGTGGCACCAAAGTATTTATGCAGCCCGCACCGGATGGCGCTGGTATCAAAGCAGGTGGCGCGATGCGCGCGGTGTTTGAAGTGATGGGTATTACCAACATTTCTGCAAAATGCCATGGCTCTACCAATCCATACAACGTCGTGCGCGCCACACTGGACGCGCTGTCGCAAATTAGCCGTCCGTCCGAAATCGCTGCGAAGCGTGGCAAGACAGTCGAAGAAATCTTCGGCTAACAGGATAGTTTAAGGAAAAGAACATGGAACAAAAAACCATCTCCGTTACCCAAATTAAGAGCGTCATCGGACGCTTGGAAGCGCACCGTGCGTGCGTTCGTGGTTTGGGTTTGAAGCGTTTGAATCACACTGTTACCGTCATTGATACGCCGTCAAATCGCGGCATGATCAACAAAGTGAGCTATCTCCTCCGCGTAAATGCATAACAGCGTGCCTAATTGTCTCTGACGGCACTCTAAAGATAGAACAAGGTAGAAGAACATGGAATTAAATACAATTAAGCCGGCAGAAGGCTCCAACAAACCCCGCCGTCGCGTAGGTCGTGGCATTGGTTCGGGCTTGGGCAAGACGGCCGGTCGTGGTCACAAAGGTCAAAAATCCCGTTCAGGCGGTTTTCATAAAGTTGGCTTTGAGGGCGGTCAAATGCCGTTGCAGCGTCGTCTGCCAAAGCGTGGCTTTATTTCGTTGACACGAGATGACACAGCGCAGGTTCGCTTGTCTGAAATCAATCAGTTGCCACTTGAAAACATTGATTTGATGGCGTTGAAACAGGCTGGTGTAATCCCCGGTTATTCGTTGGGCGCCAAAGTGATGTTGTCCGGTGAAATCACCCGGAAGGTACATTTGGTTGGCATCGCAGTGACCAAAGGTGCAAAAGCGGCTATTGAGGCGGCTGGCGGGTCGGTTGCAGCGGTTGTCAAAGCAGAGAAAGTTAGAAAACTGCCGAAGAAGTCGTCGGCAGTTGTTTAAGTAAATTAGGATATTTCATTGGCATCTAATCCCTTAGCCGCAGTCGGCAAAATGAGCGACTTGAAACGCCGTCTGGTGTTTTTGGTATTGGCTCTAATTGTTTTCCGCATTGGTACGCATGTGCCGGTTCCGGGTATTGATCCAGCGGCGCTATCGAAATTATTTGAACAGCAGCAAGGTGGCATTTTAGGCATGTTCAATATGTTTTCGGGTGGCGCGTTGTCGCGGTTCTCGGTGTTTGCGCTGGGTATCATGCCGTACATTTCGGCATCGATCATTATGCAGTTGTTGACTGTGGTATCGCCGCAATTGGAAGCATTGAAGAAAGAAGGCGAAGCGGGTCGTCGCAAGATTACGCAGTACACCCGCTACGGTACGTTAGGTTTGGCGTTGTTTCAGGCGGTTGGTATTTCGATTGCATTGGAATCGCAAGCGGGGTTGGTGATTGATCCGGGCATGATGTTCCGTTTCGTGACTGTCGTTACGTTAGTTGGCGGCACGATGTTTCTGATGTGGTTAGGAGAACAAATCACCGAGCGCGGTATTGGCAATGGCATTTCGTTGTTAATTTTTTCAGGCATTGTCGCAGGCTTACCGAACGCGTTGGGTCAAACATTAGAGCTGGCGCGTAATGGCTCAATGTCGATTCCGGTGATTTTGTTGATTGCAGTTTTAGTGGCTGCCGTTACGATGTTTGTGGTGTTTGTTGAGCGTGGCCAGCGCAAAATTTTGGTCAACTACGCCAAGCGCCAAGTAGGCAATAAAGTTTATGGAGGTCAGTCTTCGCACTTGCCATTGAAGTTGAATATGGCCGGTGTAATCCCGCCGATTTTTGCTTCATCGATTATTTTGTTTCCGGCGACGGTTGCAGGCTGGTTTGGTACAAATGAGAATTTTACTTGGCTGAAAAATGTCGGTGCAGCGTTAGCGCCGGGTCAGCCGCTCTACACGCTTTTGTATGCGGCAGCGATTATTTTCTTCTGTTTTTTCTACACAGCGTTGGTGTTTAACTCCAAAGAGACAGCTGAAAATTTGAAGAAAAGTGGCGCGTTTGTGCCGGGGATTCGTCCAGGTGAGCAAACGGCACGTTACATCGATAAAATTTTAATGCGTTTAACATTGGTGGGTGCGGGCTACATTACAGTGGTTTGTTTAATGCCCGAGATTTTGCGTAATAGTTTCCCCGCAGTACCGTTTTATTTTGGTGGAACATCATTATTGATTATTGTCGTCACGACCATGGATTTTATGGCGCAGATGCAGGCTTACATGATGTCACACCAATACGATAGCTTATTGAAGAAGGCAAACTTCAAAGGCTCTGGTTTTCCAGCTCGCTAGTCAATAAAAATGATTAACAAGAGGAATCGCAACATGAGAAAAGACTAAGGCATGTCGAAGGAAGAAACGATTCAAATGCAGGGCGAGATTGTTGAAACTCTGCCGAATGCTATGTTTAGAGTAAAGCTGGAAAATGGCCACATTGTATTGGGTCATATTTCGGGAAAAATGCGGATGCACTATATTCGTATTTTACCGGGGGATAAGGTCACCGTTGAGCTTACCCCGTACGATTTAACAAAAGCACGTATCACCTTCCGCGCCAAGTAATTTAATACCTAGCACGGAAATACGAAGGAGTAAATTATGCGAGTTCAAGCATCGGTAAAAAAAATCTGTCGTCACTGTAAATTAGTGCGTCGCAAGGGCGTTTTACGCGTGATCTGCAAAGAGCCACGTCATAAGCAGCGCCAAGGTTAATTGAGAGAAGAAAGAACATCATGGCTCGTATTGCTGGTGTAAACATACCAAATCATCAACATACCGAAATCGCGTTAACGGCGATTTATGGTATTGGCCGTCCCACCGCGCAAAAAATTTGCGAAGCTGCCGGTATCGCGCGCTCCGCAAAGATTAAAGATTTGACAGACGGTGATATGGACAAACTGCGCGAGCAGGTTGGCAAGCACACCGTCGAAGGTGACTTGCGTCGTGAAATCTCCATGTCGATCAAGCGATTGATGGACTTGGGTTGTTATCGCGGTGGTCGTCATCGTAAAGGTCTGCCTTGCCGCGGTCAGCGCACACGTACCAATGCGCGTACCCGTAAAGGTCCACGTAAGGCCATTCGATTAGCTAAGTAAGTATTCGAATCCCTACGAAAACAAGTTTAGAGTGAAGGAATAAGCATGGTTAAACCCACCGCTGCAACACGCGTACGCAAGAAGATCAAAAAGAATGTGTCGGAAGGTATTGCGCACATTCACGCGTCGTTCAATAACACCATTATCACGATCACTGATCGCCAAGGTAACGCGCTCTCATGGGCGACATCTGGCGGTGCCGGTTTCAAGGGCTCACGTAAATCTACACCGTTCGCGGCGCAGATTGCGGCTGAAGCTGCCGGCAAGGTCGCCCAAGAATGTGGAATCAAGAATCTTGAAGTCCGCATCAAGGGTCCTGGCCCCGGTCGTGAATCCGCTGTGCGCGCATTGAACGCGCTCGGTATCAAAATTTTGTCGATCGCTGACGTGACGCCGGTGCCCCATAATGGCTGCCGCCCACCCAAGCGTCGTCGTATGTAATCGCAGGGAGACTCCACGTGGCACGTTATCTTGGTCCTAAATGTAAGCTCTCCCGTCGCGAGGGCACCGATCTTTTTCTGAAAAGCGCACGCCGTCCGCTCGATTCCAAGTGCAAACTTGAATCGCGTCCCGGTCAGCATGGCGCTAAGCAAAACCGCGTATCGGAATACGGTACACAGTTGCGCGAAAAACAAAAAATCCGCCGCATGTACGGTGTCTTGGAGCGTCAGTTCCGCACCTATTTTGCTGCTGCTGAACGTCGCAAGGGCGCAACCGGTGAAAACCTGTTGCAAATGTTGGAATCACGCCTTGACAACAGCGTTTATCGTATGGGTTTTGGATCAACACGTGCAGAAGCTCGCCAATTGGTAAGCCATTGCGGTGTGTTGGTTAATGGCAAAGCGGTGAATATTCCATCGTTTTTGCTGAAACCAAGTGATGTGATTACACTCAAAGAAAAAGCGCAGAAACAACTGCGTGTGATCGATGCGCTCAAACTTGCTGAAGCCAATGGTTTCCCAAGCTGGGTAGAAGTCGATGCCAAGAAATTTGTGGGCGTTTTCAAAAGCCTGCCAGATCGTGCCGAGTTTGCTAACGATATCAACGAGCAGCTTGTCGTCGAACTGTATTCGAAGTAAGTAGTTTTTTGGGCGCGCCATGCCATGCATGGTGCGTCTTCACCTTTTAAAGAGGCCCCCGTCAATGCAAAGCAATGCTACGACTCTCCTAAAGCCGCGGATCATCGACGTGCAAAACATTTCCCCATCCCACGCCAAAGTGGTGATGGAACCCTTCGAGCGTGGCTACGGCCACACACTGGGCAATGCTTTGCGTCGTATCCTGTTGTCTTCCATGCCCGGCTACGCACCAACTGAAGTTAAAATTGTAGGCGTGTTGCATGAATACTCCACCATCGAAGGCGTGCAAGAAGACGTCGTCGATATTTTGCTGAACCTTAAAGGTTTAGTGATGAAATTGCACAATCGTAACGAAGTTACGCTGAAGCTGAAAAAAGCGACAGCCGGTGCCGTTACCGGTGCAGACATCGAGCAGACGCATGATGTTGAAATTTTGAACCCTGATCATGTCATCGCTAATTTGACTGCCGGTGGCAAGCTCGACATGCAGATCAAGATCGAAAAAGGTCGTGGCTATGTAGCTGCTACTGCGCGCCGTGCCGACAACGATAATCGTACTATCGGTTCTATTTTACTCGACGCATCTTACAGCCCGGTTCGCCGCGTTTCGTACGCCGTTGAAAGCGCCCGCGTTGAGCAGCGTACGGATCTAGATCGCTTGGTTATGGATATCGAAACCAATGGTGCGATTGAGCCAGAAGAAGCTGTTCGCTACGCCGCGCGCGTGTTGGTCGACCAGCTTTCCGTATTTGCTGACTTGCAAGGTACGCCAATGCAAGCCGAAGAAACCAAAGTGCCGCAGATCGATCCGATCCTGTTGCAACCGGTTGATGATTTGGAATTGACTGTCCGCTCCGCAAACTGCCTGAAGGCCGAAAATATTTATTATATCGGCGACCTGATCCAGCGTACCGAGAATGAACTGTTGAAGACGCCAAACTTGGGTCGTAAGTCGCTCAACGAAATTAAAGAAGTACTCGCAACCAAAGGTCTCACACTTGGTATGCGTTTGGAAAACTGGCCGGTCGCTGGCTTGGCTAAATAAGCTTAAAAGTATTAACAGCAGATTGTGCTGTTCAGCACAATCTGCTGATTTTTCTTAGTGCTGTCGTTAACAACTTTTTAGCAGTTATTTTATTAACCCATAACGATAATAAGGCTGGCTCCACACAGTGAGAGCAAAGCGGCCAAGATTGAAAAGGAAATATCATGCGTCATCGTCACGGACTTCGTAAACTTAATAAAACCAGCTCACATCGCTTGGCGATGTTGCGCAACATGACCAACTCTTTGTTCCAGCACGAGATCATCAAGACGACGTTGCCAAAAGCCAAAGAGCTGCGCCGCGTGGCAGAGCCGCTCATTACTTTGGGCAAAGAGCCAACATTAGCCAACAAGCGCCTAGCCTTCAACCGTATGCGCGACCGCGACATGGTGTTGAAGCTGTTCGCTGAATTGGGACCACGTTACAAAGAGCGCAAAGGTGGTTATTTGCGTATTTTGAAATTCGGCTTCCGTAATGGCGACAACGCACCAATGGCCCTCGTTGAACTGGTTGATCGTCCAGAGATCGGTGATGAGCCAACGGCTGAAACAACTGGCGAATAATTTCCGCACGTTGTTCTGGAGTTTAAAAATAAAGCCGGCATCGTCCGGCTTTATTTTTTTTTGTTATTTTTCTGGGTAAATGGCGGAAAGCAACCGCTAGCGCTAGCGATCTTGGCATTTCCGCACGGTATCTTCCGATAAGAGTTAAGCTTATTTTCCGTTATGAATATCGATTCCATTTTGTCAAAACTCCCGCATATCGGCACCACCATTTTCACTAGCATGTCGCAGCTAGCGCTAGACGCCGGCGCAGTTAATTTGGGACAGGGATTTCCGGATTTTGAATGCGATCCGCGCTTAATTGCGGCCATGATTGATGCAATGCAGGCGGGACACAACCAATATCCACCGATGACTGGTATTCCAATCTTGCGCGAAGCCGTAGCAAAAAAAGTATCCGAACTTTATGCCCATCACTACGATCCATCAACCGAAATCACCATCACCGCCGGTGCAACCCAGGCGATTCAAACAGCGCTAACTGCTATTGTCCATCCCGGCGATGAAGTCATTATTTTTGAACCCGTCTACGATAGCTACGAGCCGGTTATTCGCCTGAATGGCGGCGTCGCAATCTACGCAAAATTGCGCCACCCTGATTACCGGCCTGATTGGCAGGAGGTGCGAGCACTCATCAACCATAAGACACGTGCGATCATGATTAACAGCCCGCATAATCCGACGGCGACGCTGTGGCACGCCGAGGATATGTGCGAATTGGCCAATGTGCTGCATGATACTGACATCGTTCTCATTAGCGACGAAGTCTATGAGCATATGGTCTTCGACGGCGCACGTCACGAAAGCGTAGCGCGCTACCGCGAGCTGGCGGAACGTGCGTTTGTCATTTCCTCGTTTGGTAAAACCTATCATGTAACGGGCTGGAAAGTGGCGTACTGTCTAGCGCCCAAGGCATTGATGATCGAGTTTCGCAAGGCACACCAGTTCATCGTTTTCACCGTGCACACACCGTCTCAATACGCGATTGCAAGCTACATGCAACACACAACGCATTTACAGTTGAGCGATTTTTACCAAGCCAAGCGAGATTATTTTTTAGCGGAAACGGCAACATCAAAACTGAATTGGTTGCCATCGCGCGGGACGTACTTTGTTATGGCCAGCTACGCACATTTGGAAGCGTTTCAACAGGTTGGCGACGTCGATTTTGCAAAGCACCTCACTCGCATGGTCGGTGTGGCCTGCATTCCCCTGTCTGCGTTTTATCACGATGCTGTCGACGAAAAAACGGTGCGATTTTGTTTTGCCAAAAAAGAAACCACACTAGCCCTTGCGGCCAAGCGACTGGAACAATTATAAAAACCGGTGGATATTGAGCGATGTTATTCGATCAATATCACCCGATAGTCGTTTACATTTGTACGCGTTGGCCCGGTAACTATTAGCTCGCCAATCCCTGCAAAAAATCCGTACGCGTCGTTTTCTGCAAGGAACGTTTTAGCAGCGGTCATGCCGTCAGATACCTTTTCTGCCGAGGTGTTTTGAATATTTTTCCCCACGCGAGATAGTGAATCCGCTGGCAGATAGGCGCCTGCATTGTTCTCGCTGCCATCAATGCCATCGGTGTCACAGGCCAAAGCCGAAACACCTTCCAAAGCGTCCAGCTCAATTGCCAACGACAATAGAAATTCAGTACACCGGCCGCCGCGACCCGGAATGCCGTCGCGCAACGTCACCGTACATTCGCCGCCAGAAATCAGCGCAACCGGTGGTTTGATCGGATGGTGATGCGCACGAATTTGTTTGGCGAGCGCAGCATAAACCTTGGCAACCTCGCGGGCTTCACCGGTCACGCTATCACCCAAAATCATCGGCGCGATACCACGTTGCTGAAAAAATGCGGCAGCTGACGCTAAGCTGGCATAAGCCGTTGCAATCACGTGATTTTCCACCCGGGCTTGTTTGCCATCGACCTTATCTGTAAAGATCGGGTCGCCAGGTTTTAATGTTTCGGCAATCTCACCGCGCGACCCCTTCGACAAATGACGCGCAATCGAGATCGGCGGTGTGATCTTGTACCGATTCAAAATGTCGAGCGCATCTTGGAAGGTTGACGGATCGGGTGTGGTGGGTCCAGACGCAATCGACGACGGATCATCGCCCGTCACGTCCGAGATGATTAGCGCTAGCACCCGCGCCGATGTCGCTGCTGCCATGCGACCACCCTGGATGGCGGACAAATGTTTACGCACCACATTCATTTCCTGAATCGGCGCACCCGAAGCGAGCAGCGCTTTGGTCACGGCCTTTAGATCCGCCATGGTGATATCGCCAGCCGGTAACGAAAGCAAGCTTGATCCCCCGCCGGAAATTAGCGCCAGCACCAAGTCATTGGGGCCGGCCGATTGCGTTAGCGACAAAATTTCCTTGGCCGCCATCTCGCCCGAATTATCGGGGACTGGATGCCCCGCCTCGACCACGCGAATCCGTCCGAGCGCAGTATTGTGCTCCTCCCCGCGCTCATAACCATGGGCGTAGCGCGTGATCACCAATCCTTCCAACGGTGCATCTGCCGGCCAGTGTAGTTCCACCGCCTTCGCCATCGAAGCCGCCGCCTTGCCCGCGCCGATCACAATCGTTTTGCCGTTGACAGGTGGCTGGGGCAAGTGGTGCGGCACAATCAGCAACGGATCCGCCGCTGATAACGCAGCACGGAAACTATCAAGCAACAAAGCACGCGAATTTATCATGGGTGAAAATGGACTAACCGCAAAGGCGAAGAACAAATAATAAATAATAAATAAGCATAACCAAAATTTAGCCAGCCGAAATATTGAATGAATCTAGAACACATTCCATTGGTACCCTGCGCCGCCTGGCGCCAAACAATCAAAAAAAGGGGCGATCCAAAGAACCCCCCGTTTCCGATGCGAAAATAACGATCTGCAACTGCTTGCAATGCAGCGACTATTTTTTAACGTTTACGGCCGCGTTCGCTTTTCGCTTATCCGCCACGCCCAGCATCGCCGCCAAATATTGGCCGGTGAAACTACGGGGCTCGGCAGCGACGTCCTCAGGCGTGCCTTGAGCAATAATTTCACCGCCACCATCGCCGCCCTCGGGGCCCAAATCAATCACCCAATCCGCTGTTTTAATCACGTCCAAATTGTGCTCAATCACGACAACTGTATTGCCATGATCGCGCAAGCGGTTTAATACTTTTAGCAGTAAATCAATATCGTGGAAGTGTAGGCCAGTCGTCGGCTCATCGAGGATGAACAGCGTGCGGCCAGTATCGCGTTTCGATAGTTCCAACGATAGTTTGACACGTTGCGCTTCGCCACCGGAAAGCGTGGTTGCACTTTGGCCCAAACGAATATAGCCCAAGCCGACCTCCAGCAAGGTCGCCAATTTGCGCGCCACAATCGGTACCGGCTTGAAAAATTCGTGCGCGTCTTCCACCGTCATGCCTAACACTTCATGAATGTTTTTGCCTTTATAACGCACATCCAATGTTTCGCGGTTGTAGCGTTTGCCGTGGCAAACATCGCATGGCACATACACATCAGGCAAAAAGTGCATTTCCACTTTAATGACGCCGTCACCTTCACAAGCCTCGCAGCGGCCACCTTTCACGTTAAACGAGAAACGTCCCGGCCCGTAGCCACGTGCGCGGGATTCGGGAACGCCCGCAAACAGATCGCGGATTGGTGTGAACAGTCCCGTATAGGTTGCGGGGTTCGAGCGCGGCGTGCGGCCAATCGGCGCTTGGTCAACGTTAATGACTTTATCGAAATGATCCAAGCCTTCAATCGTTTCAAACGGGGAGGGCTCGTCGCTGGACGCGTAAATATGATGCGCAACCGCCTTATACAAAGTGTCGTTGATGAGCGTTGATTTACCCGAGCCGGAAACACCTGAAATACAAATCAAACCGCCCACAGGCAATTCAAGGCGTACGTTTTTAAGGTTGTTACCTGACGCACCTTTAATGACCAGCTTTCGACCATCAAATTTCACGCGCTTTTTGGGCACCGCAATTTGCTTTTTGCCAGACAAATATTGGCCGGTCAGCGATTGTGACGATTTTTTAATTTCAGTCGGGGTCCCCATGGCAACAATTTGCCCGCCATGCTCACCTGCACCTGGCCCCATATCGACCACGAAATCAGCAATGTTAATCGCGTCTTCATCATGCTCGACCACGATCACGGAGTTACCCAAATCACGTAAGCGCTTAAGTGTGGCTAACAGGCGTTCGTTGTCTCGTTGATGCAGGCCGATTGATGGCTCGTCCAAAACGTACATCACGCCCGTCAGGCCCGAGCCGATTTGCGATGCCAAACGAATCCGTTGCGCTTCGCCGCCAGATAGCGTGTCGGCTGAGCGAACCAGCGATAAATAATCAAGACCAACGTTATTTAAAAACTGCAGCCGTGCCGAAATTTCCGACAAAATTTTATCGGCAATGGCCATTTTTTGCGGCGACATTTTGACCGTGCCAAACCAGCGGTGCGCTTCTTTGAGCGGCATCGCCGAAATTGCGTGCAGGGTCTGGTCAAACACTCTAACGTTGCGCGCCTCTTTACGCAGCCTGGTGCCCTCGCAGTCGGGGCAGGTTTTAGTCGATATATATTTGGCCAATTCCTCGCGCACCGCCATTGAGTCGGTCTCGCGGTGACGTCGCTCCAAACTATTTATCACGCCCTCAAAGGTTTCTTCGCGGGTGACGGAGCGTCCCTTCTCGCCAGGGTATTTGAAAGCAATTTTTTCTTTACCCGAGCCGTACAAAATAAGTTGCTGTGCCTCAGGCGCAAGCTTATCGAACGGCATATCAATATCAAATTTGTAGTGCGCAGCCAAGCCCGTTAGTATCTGAAAATAAAACTGGTTGCGTCGATCCCACCCTTTGATCGCGCCACCGGCGAGCGATAAGCCCGGATAAGCGACGATCCGTTTTGGGTCAAAAAACGTGACCTCGCCCAAGCCATCACACGTCGGGCAAGCGCCCATCGGATTGTTAAACGAAAACAGACGCGGCTCCATTTCGGAGAGCGAATAGTCACATTTTGGGCAGGCAAATTTCGACGAAAACAGCGTTTCTTTTTCAGTGTCGATATTCACCAAAATCGCTTTGCTTTCGCCAACCCGCAAGCAAGTTTCAAACGATTCGGCAATGCGCTGTTTGAGGTCCGGTGCCGTTTTTAGGCGATCCACCACGACTTCAATCGTGTGTTTTTTTTGTTTGTCGAGCTTGGGGAAAGCATCGATATCAATCACTTTGCCGTTAACGCGTAAGCGCACAAAACCTTGCGAGCGGAACGCTTCAATCATCTCGGCGTGCTCACCCTTGCGGTTCACCACCACTGGCGCCAACAACATTAACTTCGTGTTTTCCGGATAAGCCAACACGGTATCCACCATCTGCGAAACCGTCTGCGCCTCCAGCGCCAACTGATGCTCCGGACAATAGGGCGTCCCCGCACGTGCAAACAGCAGCCGCAAATAATCGTGAATTTCCGTCACCGTGCCAACCGTGGAGCGGGGGTTGTGCGATGTCGCCTTTTGTTCAATCGAGATCGCGGGCGACAAACCTTCAATCAAATCGACATCCGGCTTTTCCATTAACTGCAAAAATTGCCGCGCGTAGGCTGAAAGCGATTCGACATAACGGCGCTGTCCTTCGGCATAAAGGGTGTCGAAGGCGAGTGATGATTTGCCAGAACCTGATAATCCGGTAATGACGACCAGCGAATGGCGCGGAATATCGAGGCTAATATTTTTAAGATTGTGGGTGCGCGCACCGCGAATTTTGATGAAATCCATAAGGCGAATATCGGCTATCTATTTGATAAATCAAGGTTCGTCCCGGGATAGGGACGCAACCTTGGCGGTTCCTAAAAACCGTTTGCCCCCGCAAAATCGTTCACAATAATTTCTTCGTGAAACCCTTCAAAAGGCAACCTATAATGATACCGCGTTCCCGTTTCAATCTAAACCTGTTTTACCGATTCAATGAAAATGAAGGCGCGGTAAACGGGTAATACATCCGCTCAATGAATTCACAATATTGGAATTCACAACATCGCAGGAGTCACCATGGCGTCAGTCAATAAAGTTATCCTCGTCGGCAATCTAGGCCGCGATCCCGAAACCCGCTACATGCCCGAGGGCGGCGCGGTCACGAATTTCTCCATTGCGACGACCGAGCAATGGAAAGACAAATCTGGCGAAAAACAAGAAAAAACCGAATGGCATCGCATCACCACCTATCAGCGTCTGGCTGAAATTGCGGGCGAATACTTAAAAAAGGGCTCGCAGGTTTATATCGAGGGCCGCTTGCAGACCCGCAAATGGAACGATAAAGACGGCGTCGAAAAATACACCACCGAGATCATCGCCGACCGGATGCAAATGCTCGGCTCACGGCAGGGGATGGGTGGTGATGGCGGTTCTGCTGGTGGAGGCGGTGAATATGGGAATAGCGGCGGTAACGGCGGCAGCGCTCGCGTATCTGGCGGTGGCTCTGCCCCGCCGAGCGGAGGCGCATCCAAACCCGCCGCCAACAAAGGCGGCGCGGCCAAGTTTGATGATTTTGAGGACGATATTCCGTTTTAAACCTTACAAACTATGGTTGCAACGCAGAAGCCCACGGCGCTATTTGCTTTGTGGGCTAACCAAAGCACCCCAAGTGCGATACCGCAACTAACCCCATCCCGTGAATAGGGGATGACAGTCGGCGGAGCCTAGCTCACACTGCATCACGTTCGCATGCCGTGCTGTCGCCAAGCGAAAAACGGCGGCAGGACGGTGTTCAACGCAGTTTGCCAATCATCGCTTAAGGGAGAGAATACATGCGCCACACATTTAACAGCTATTGCCGCTCGGTCGCCATTTTTGCGTTGTCGATGCTGGCACTTTCAGCGAACGCTGCCGATGGTTCGTTCAAAAAGATGAATAAAGATGGTTCCGCAAATATGGTATTTGCGACGACCAATATCAAAAAAGGCGAAGAGGGTAAGGCCGTCCTAAAAACTCAATTCACCAGCGATGACAGCATCTATGCGCGCGCCTATTTCGGCACAAAAATGGGCCAGTTGCAGGGCGAAGAAGAGGGTTTTATCGATATCTGGATCGATGGCACCCACCGTAAACGCCTAGGTTTTACCAATAAAGATGTCGCGGCAGACCGTGATCAAACGCTCATTTACGTCTATAACACCAAAGACTACAAGCCAGATTTCAAGGATGACGTCTGGGACGAACTCGACGCGGGCACACATAAAGTAAAACTTGTCGTGGGTAAGACCAAGTTCATGCGCGAAGGCGTGTCCGTCACCGACCAAGGTGATCGCTACGCGATCAAGCGTGACGACGTCCACAAAGCCGTATATTTATCGGATGCAGATTTTGTGTTCGTTAAAAAATAGCCGACCACCGAGCACGTTGACGCCGATGCAAAACGAACAGAGGTGCTGAAAAGCGCCTCGGCGGCGAAAACATAGCCGCGCAAACTACCGCGCGCCTATGTGCTTACCCCGCTCGGCTCGATCTTGTTAATCGTCAGAGGCGGAGAGTCTTTTGCCAACGCAAAGCCGGGCACGATCAAGATCGAGCGCACGGATGGTTCGGCGGATGCAAAAAATGTTCATAGAGTTCTCCCCTATTGATTTCAGATGTGCCGAAATGCAGATGACCAGTTCTTTATAGAGCATAATTTGCATCACCAACTATTATTCAATGTTAGTCGTTTTGGCAAACCTGTCGTTGTCTGCGGTGTCATTAGGCGGTTGCTACGCATCCATTTAGGCTTGCGGCTGCAAAAACAGCTCCGCGGCGATGTGGAAAAGCAGAGACCGGACACCGACTAGTATCGCTTTCAAGAGGCGTTGGCGCTAATTTGGCTGAAGTGAATAGAACGTTGAGCGTGTTAATGTTAGTGTCAAATAAGATTTTAACGACCACCATGAAATTCATCGCAAGCTGGCAATTCTTCGCGCTCGCCTCTGCCGTTTTCGCAGCGTTCACTGCGATTTTCGGCAAGTTGGGCGTCGCCGAAATTAATTCCAATCTCGCTACGTTCATTCGCACGATCGTGATATTAATCGTGACGGCATTGATAGTCTCGCTCCGCGATGAATGGCGTGCGCCAAGTTCTATTAGCAGCAAGACCATCGTTTTTCTTGTGCTTTCCGGTATCGCCACCGGGCTTTCATGGCTTTGTTATTACCGTGCGCTGCAGTTGGGGCCGGTTTCGTTGGTAGCGCCAGTCGATAAGCTCAGTGTGGCGCTGGTGGTCGTGCTAGCCTTTTTTGTACTGGGCGAGACGCCGAGCGTGCAAACGCTAGTAGGTGCTGCGCTGATCGTGGCCGGCTCATTGGTGATGCTTCTAAAATGATCATAAACAAATTAAGGAAAATTCAAATGAAAAATGTAGCCCGGCAATTATCGGTAGTATTGTTTATTGTTGGTTTTATGGGCGCAGCCAGCGCGCAAGATTCGGTGAAGGTTTTGAAAAAAGATGTGCCGGAATCGGTGCTGACTGCGTTCAGAAAAGCCTATCCCAAAGCCATCGTCAAAACCTATTCCCGCGAAACACGCGAAGGTAGCATTTGCTACGAACTTGAATCCAAAGACGGCGCAACCAAGCGCGACGTCATCTATGCCGCCAATGGTGATGTCATGGAGATTGAAGAGGCAATGAAGCGTAGCAATTTACCAGCCGTGGTAATGGCGACGCTGACTAAAAATTATCCTAACGCTAAAATCACAGCAGCAGAAAAGCTCATCAAAGGCACGATGGTGCAGTACGAGTCGACCATCAAAGTCGGCAGCAATACGATTGATCTTTTGTTTAGCGATGTGGGCGAGTTGATCAAGCCGGCATTAAAATAAAAAACAAACCCCAGTATTGACGGGCATTTTCATCGCTTATTGCCTTGAAATGAGCGCCAATACTAGAGTGTTTATTTTTACCAATGAGCGCCGCCACTCAATTTTGTGGCAACGTTCCCTTCGCTTTCGCCTCCGCGACCAATTTCGCCAACTCTTCACCGCTCTTATAGTGCGGTACGCGAATCATCAGGCGTTTTGATCGCTGGATAAAACTATTGCTGCCGGAAATTTCTTCTTTCCAATATTTTTGTGCGAGTGGCATATTGTTTTTTTCATCCACCAAAAAAGCATCTTTGGAACCTTGCCCACCGAAAATGTAGAGCTTGCCCTCACGCATGATCCAGGTGTCGCCATCGCCACCCCACGGAATGCCGTAAACGATGCCGTCACTGCAATAGCCACCGAACTCGGGCAGGTACTTTGTAGGTTCTTTGTCGAATAACGCTTTATGGTCGGCGCTGGCAAATTGGAAGATGATGCCTTTGTAATTCGACTTAAATTGGGTGCTACCCATCGCATGTTTGTTGTCGACAAAATAGCTGACCACGTCATAGCCTTTGAGCATGACCGCATTGCCCTCTGCATCGGGGGTGGCGTTGACGGGTTGGTAGCCCTCGCCTTTATTTTGCGCGTTGATGGCTGAGCAGCCGCCAAGCGATACCGCGCCTAGAACGGCGACCGCTGCGATACATAAAGTCGAAAATAAAATCGAAAAAATCTTTTTGAATGTTGTCATGGTTTCTCCATTGGGTTTGCTACTGAATCTTATACCAGCCTGATATAAATCTCATACGTTGCTTTATTTGACATCCTCCCCTCCCTAAACGGAGGGGATTCCTACGGCTAGCGCTTCATGTCCGAAGCGGAGAATGTTTTGTGCCGCGTTGATATCGCGGTCGTGAGTGATTCCACACCCACCACAAGTCCAATCTCTTATTCGTAAACCTTTCAGCCCGCTAGGGCCGGTGCGTGCGAAGCACGC
>JANYBL010000056.1 GCA_025360815.1 Burkholderiales bacterium | reverse complement strand
CGCCAATATTGGACCATGATTGTGGTGCGGCCAAACCAATTCTCTGCGTGTAGAAACCCCAATTCAGGCTGTTGGTAAAGCTCAGTAAGCATGCGGGGCATTGCCGTGATGACCGGCAGCCACTTGTGAATATGCAACGGTTTATTGATCCGCATTCCGATAAGGAACACCACAAAATCGCCGTCGAGATTTGCAGTGAAGCGGCCTTTTTGAATCATGTTCGACCCTCGCAATAGAATTTTTGAATCTCATGCACGGCTTATTGGCGCAGTGCACTTGGGCCGCCGCAATTGGACTCAGGATCCTTCAATTCGCCGGGAACTTGTTGCCCTAGCGCTTCAAATAATTCTGCTGCTTCTTTCCATTTTCTCAGCGTATTTACTTCTCGGCGTATTTATTTTTGCCTCGTCGGGGTATTCCGCCCAAAAAAACATCGCGAAAATCACCTTTCGCTATTGCCAAATATCGCTTCAATTCGTCCATATCCCCGCTGGCAAGGAGAATAATTGCTAGCTGTACACGCTCGCGTTCCTGCTCGTACGATTCAGTACCATACTCGTCGAGCACTGTTAACAACTCGTTCGCATCCGATTCAGGAAAAGCGTTGAGCAGCGCGGCAGTCACTCGATCGCGTGTATTGTGCATCTGCAACCTTAACTACTTTCCCTCAACTGCATCCAACACCTTCGCCGCCACATTAAATCCCGTCTGCTCAAAAATCTCGACCATGCAAGTGGGCGATGTGACGTTTACTTCGGTTAAGTAATCGCCAATGATATCGAGGCCGACAATCGTTAGTCCATCGCCTTTTAACTGTGATGACAGCGCCTCAGCAATTTCTCGGTCTCGCGCCGTCAGCGGTTGTGCAACACCTTTGCCGCCTGCGGCTAAATTGCCGCGTGTTTCCCCGGCTTTAGGAATACGCGCCAGTGAAAATGGTGCGGGCTTGCCATCAATCACCAGCACGCGTTTGTCGCCCTGGCTAATCGCGGGAATATAGCGCTGCACCATCACACTACTTTTGCCTTCGATCGTTTGCACTTCGATGATAGCGTTACGATTTACGTCGTTGGCCTTCACCCGAAAAATTGAGGTGCCGCCCATGCCATCGAGCTTTTTGATAATCACGTCTTGATGTTCATCGACAAATGCCTGCACGCCTTTCATGTCCTGCGTGACGAGCGTTGGCGAGACGAATTGCGGGAATTTCAGGATGGCTAATTTTTCGTTGTAATCGCGCAATGAAGCGGCGCGATTGATGATTTTCGCGCCTTGCGATTCGGCCATGCTGAGCAATAAGGTTGAATACAAATATTCCTGATCGAACGGCGGATCTTTGCGCATCAGTACCGCATCAAAATCCGTTAACGCCATCGTTGTCTCGGCTTTAACGCTATACCAAGCATGATTATCTGCGCTCACAGAAAGGCTGGAAACCCTCGCTGATACTTGGGTTTGGCGCATCTCCATGTGCTTGGTTTCAAATGCAAACACCTCATGGCCGCGTTTGACGGCCTCGCGCATCATGAAGACAGATGAATCTTTGTATGCTTTGAGGTTTGCCAGCGGGTCGACGATGAAGGCGATTTTCATAATTTATTATTGTTGAAATTGTGTGTCGTTATTCTGCCGCTGCCAGTTTAGTTTGCGCTTGCGTTTGTGGTTGGGTTTGCGGCAGCGGCTGAATAATCGTCGGCTTTTTGGTCTGATATTCCGGCTCGGCAATCGCATTCACATCCACCACTTGCGACAGCGCGTCCAATTCTTTCGCTGCAGCCAACATCGCCAACCGCGCCACCACGCCGTAAGTATAGAAACGGTTCGGCGGCGCATCGGGTGCGCCGCTGCAATCCGGCGTGTGGCAATCGGTCTCGAAGGCCAATGGCACAAAACTCATGCCGCGTGAATTCAGGTTCTCATCAATACCACGATCCGTATTGACCCGATAAAAGCCGCCGACCACGAACTGATCCATCATATAAATGACCGGCTCCGCCACGTTGCCGTTGACGTTTTCAAAGGTGTAAACACCTTCCTGGATGATAACTTCGTTAACTTCCAGGCCTTCCTTTACCACCGCCATTTTGTTGCGTTCTTTGCGGTTTAGTCCGCGCACATCCTCGGCAGAACGGGCGGTGAGCACACCCATACCGTAAGTGCCCGCGTCAGCTTTGACGATGACGAACGGCTTTTCTTTGATCCCGTATTCAGCGTATTTGATGCGCATTTCGTTCAACACTGCATCGACGTTGGCAGCGAGGCATTCTTCGCCTTCGGACGCGCTGAAATTGACTTTGCCACATTGGCTGAAAATTGGGTTGATAAGCCACGGATCAATGCCGATAATTTTAGAAAAATCTTCCGCCACGCGATCATAGGCATGGAAGTGTAATGTCTTGCGGCGATTCGTCCAGCCCGAGTAAAGCGGCGGCACGACTTGTTGTTCCAAATTTTTAAGTAGCGCGGGCACACCGGCTGAAAGATCGTTATTGAGCAAGATTGCGCAGGGATCAAAGCCTTCGAGCATCAAGCGATTGCCGCGGCGAATAATCGGCTCCAACACCAGCTTTTCACCGGTCGGCAAATCAAGCGTGGTTGGCGCAGTGATTTCGGGCAGGAGCGAGCCAATGCGTACATCCATGCCTGCATGCTGCAAAATTTTCTGGATCGCTGCGACATTCGATAAATAAAACAAATTGCGGGTGTGATTTTCAGGGATGAGCAAAAAGCGCTGCTTGTCCGGGCAAATCTTTTGCACCGCAACCATGGCCGCTTGGACGCACAGCGGCAGAAAATCGGGATTTAAATTGTTAAACCCGCCGGGGAACAAGTTGGTATCAACCGGCGCCAACTTAAAACCGGAATTGCGCAAATCAACCGATGAGTAAAACGGCAATGTGTTTTCCAGCCATTGGTTGCGGAACCAGCGCTCGATTTCGGGCATCGAGCCTAAAATTTTCTTTTCCAGATCGAGCAAAGGACCGGTGAGGGAAGTAGTGAGATGTGGAACCATCGTGGTGTGTCGCGGCGGGTGGCCGCGTCCTTTTAGTTTGAGAACAATCTGAAATTTTATCGAAGACTTTAGATTCGGGCAATTTCACGAAATACAAGTCGCACTATCGATTCCCCACCGCCACCCTCCCCTGAATCGGGCGGTAGCGGGTAGCGCAGCGCACAAAAAGTTGGTTGGCTGGTGAATTTAGCGCGGCCAATGAGTTTACTCCGTTTCAAGTTCCGGTTTTGTGACCACTTTTGCGCATCATTTGTGCCCTAAATAGAGCAGCCCCCCGACAACGCCAATGTTAAAATTATTGATTCGCGTTTTTGCGACGTCCATTTACTTACTTTGTTTGCTTCTTGTTTGCTTCTTGTTTGTTTCTTGTTTGCTTCTCTCCTACAGGCTCCAGTGTTAATTACATCCAATATCACCATGCAATTCGGGGCTAAGCCCTTGTTTGAAAACGTTTCTGTCAAATTTGGCGGCGGCAACCGTTACGGCTTAATCGGCGCCAATGGCTGCGGCAAATCGACTTTTATGAAAATTTTGGGGGGCGATCTGGAGCAATCCAGCGGTGAGGTCGCCAAAGAGCGCCATGAACGCCTCGGCAAACTGCGCCAGGACCAATTCGCATTTGAAAATACCCGGGTGCTTGATGTGGTGATGATGGGCCACACTGAATTATGGGCGGCCATTCACGAGCGCGATGCCATTTATGCGAATTTAGAGGCAACCGAAGACGATTACATGAAGGCAGCCGACTTGGAAGCCAAGGTTGCCGAATATGACGGTTATTCAGCCGAGGCACGGGCAGGCGAGTTGTTGTTGGGTTCCGGCATTGCGCTGGAGTGTCACGAAGGCCCGATGTCAGCCATCGCCCCGGGCTTAAAGCTACGGGTATTGTTGGCGCAGGCGCTATTTTCAGACCCCGAAATTTTGTTGTTGGATGAGCCGACCAATAACCTCGATATCAACACCATTCGCTGGCTGGAAGATATTTTGAACGCGCGGCAATCAACCATGATTATCATCTCGCATGATCGCCATTTTTTGAATTCAGTCTGCACCCATATGGCCGATTTGGATTACGGTAACATCACCGTTTATCCCGGTAATTACGACGATTACATGCTCGCCTCAACGCAAGCACGCGAGAAAATGGTGTCGTCGAACACCAAAGCAAAGGAACGGATTTCGGATTTGCAAGATTTCGTGCGCCGCTTCTCAGCCAACAAATCCAAGGCGCGCCAAGCAACTTCGCGTGTGAAGCAGATTGAAAAAATTAAAGCCGAGGCGATTGAAGTCAAGCCATCCTCGCGTCAGTATCCGTTTATTCGTTTTGAATTCGACGAAAAAGAAAAACTACATCGCTTGGCGGTAGAAGTTGAAAAGCTCAGCAAGAAATTTGACGGGATGGACAAGCCGTTATTTTCGAATCTCAATTTGATGGTTGAGGCGGGCGAAAAAATCGCCATCATCGGGCCAAATGGTGTTGGTAAAACCACGCTGCTACGCCTGCTCGCGGGCAGCGCAGACGCACATTCTGGCGGGAATCTGCCCCCCACTTTCGGCACCATCAAATGGGCCGAGAAAGCCAAACTCGGCTATTTTGCGCAGGATCACGCGCGCGAATTTGCGAAAGATGAAAATTTGTTTGACTGGATGAACCAGTGGCGAACCATGAATGAGGATGAACAAACCATTCGCGGTGTATTGGAGAGACTATTGTTCTCATCTGATGATATTAAAAAAAGCTGCACCATTATTTCCGGCGGCGAAGAAGGCCGCATGCTGTTCGGAAAATTATTGCTCACCCACCCCAATGTGTTGCTGATGGACGAACCGACCAACCACATGGACATGGAGTCGATTGAATCACTCAACACCGCACTCGAAAAATTCAAAGGCACACTCATTTTTGTCTCGCATGATCGGGAATTTGTATCGTCGTTGGCAACGCGCATTATCGAGATCACTGAAAACGGCGTGCAGGATTTTCATGGCACGTATGAGGATTATTTGCTGACGCAGGGCGTGGCAGCTTAAAGAAAAGTCCGGGGAACGATCCGCGGAGCAGCAATCGATATGGCGAAAGGCCGACATGAGCGCATGGTTTCAATCACCCATTTTGACGGCAACGTTAATGCTCGTTGCGAGCAGCGTGTTCATGACCTTTGCGTGGTATGCGCACCTGAAAAATTTGAGCGAAAAGCCGTGGTGGATTGCTGCGTTGGTGAGCTGGGGGATCGCGCTATTCGAATATTTATTGCAAGTGCCTGCCAATCGAATTGGTCATACTGAACTGAATTTGGGGCAACTCAAAATTTTGCAAGAAGTCATTACGCTCTTGGTATTTGTCCCGTTCGCGTTGTTTTACATGAATGAAAAGCTGAGCTGGAATTATTTGTGGGCGGGGTTTTGTTTGCTGGGCGCGGTTTATTTTATTTTTAAAGCATAACAAGCGAACTGGCCGAAAAGCCGCTCCCAGAGCCATTCTTGGACCATGCACTGGCGCTGACAGTCAAATAGCTTCCAATCGCCGCCGCACAAATTCGATGTGCAATTTCAGATCATAAAGCTCGCGGGCAAACGCCAACGGCACATGAATTTTATCGGCTTGCGCCTCGATTCGATTGAGCTTGGCCAGTACATCTGGCACCGCTTCGGCAGCAGGCGGCTTGTGCGAAACCTCACTATCCAGACGCCGCACTTCGGCATACCAGCGATAGATTCGTGCGCGCATTCGCCAGTTGTAAATCACAGGAATGAAGCGGATCGCCGGGATACCAATCGCCAGTAGCGGAATCAAAATAATCACCAACCGCTCCACCCAGAAGGCAACCCAAAACGGCAAATGCCGCTGCAAGAACGGAGTGCCAGAGACAAAGAAGCGCTCGGCATCAGGCTCGACGGGCAAATCGGTTCCACTGAGCTTGGGGAATTCACCCGATTTGTGGAACCAGCCACTGCCGCCATGGATTTCTTTGGCCGCCTCAGCCAGTACGCGAATCAACGCGGGGTGCAAATCGCTGCGGATCATGAGCTGCGACATTGCGGCAATCAGCGGAATATCGCGCGATGGAATATTTTGGGCGAGATCAATAATGCCGGGGCTTAGGACGACTGTATTTAATTGCGGAAAGCGGCGGCTCAGCGCGACCGATTGCGGAAACTCCAAGAGGCGAATGCCTGGCTCCCGTAGCAGTGTTTGCACTAACTCCGAATCCTCGCCCGTCACGAGAACAATCGCGTCGAGTTCGCCTGTTCGCATCAGGGCGGCAGCGTTGCGTCCGGTGTAATCGACATGCGGTTGTGCTTCCAAGTCAACGCCGTATGCCGAGAAAACATCAAGCGCCATGCGGCGTGTGCCGCTACCACGATCACCGATCGCCATTTTTTTGCCGAGCAGTTCACTCGCCTGCATAACCGGTTTGGGCGCCCGATAAAACACCCACAAGGGCTCGGGATAGACACCAGCGATGGTCGAGAGCCATTCGCCATCTTCGGCCGTCGCGACCCCGGTTTGGACAAAAGCGGCAACAATACCAGCGCTGTCGTCCAATAACTTGGCGCGATTTTCAACCGAGCCTGAGGTATTGCGCAATGCAACTTTGACGCCGCGTTTTTCCAGCACAGCACGATATCGCTCGCCTGCACGATGGGCTGCCCCGCCCTCAGGTCCGGTCGCCATGACGATAGATTTAGGTGGCGCGGGCTGCCAATAGTAGGCGACCAAAACGATGACCGCCAATGCGCCCAACAACCAAGGACCAAACAACCAGCACGATTCACGGAAGGAGAGTCCGCGCCATTTTATTTGCATAATCTCGCCATGTTTAGCCAATATGATTGGTTTATCAGTTGCGTCGCGCTGATGCAGCGGATGATCGTATTTTCGTCGCCATTCATGAATGCGCAAAATTGATGCGAAAATACGGCAGTTTTGTTTCAGTTTCTCGTTTTTGTCGAACTTCAACTTTTCCTCGACAACCAACTTCGGAACGACGGCCTCACCTCAATCAACTTAAGTTTACAGCATGCACCTTCATATTCTCGGCGTTTGCGGCACTTTCATGGGCGGATTGGCAGCACTAGCAAAAGAGGCCGGGCACACCGTCACCGGCTGCGATGCGAATGTTTATCCGCCGATGTCCACGCAGCTGGAAGCGCTTGGGATCAGCTTGCATGCGGGCTACGATGCCGAGCAGTTGGATACATTCAAGGCCGATCTGTTCATCGTCGGCAACGCAATGAAGCGCACCATGCCCATCGTCGAAGAAATTCTCAATCGCAACCTGCCCTACATCTCCGGCCCGCAATGGCTGGGGGAGAATTTGCTGCGAGACAAGTGGGTGCTGGGCGTGACGGGCACGCATGGCAAAACCACCTGCACCTCAATGTTGGCTTGGATACTCGAATACGCCGGGCTTGGGCCCGGATTTTTAATCGGCGGCGTTGCCAAAAATTTTGGTATTTCGGCGCGGTCGTGCAGGGGTGAATCACCGTTTTTTGTAATTGAGGCCGATGAATATGACACGGCCTTTTTTGATAAACGCTCCAAGTTTGTTCACTACCGGCCACGCACAGCAGTATTGAATAATTTGGAATATGATCACGCGGATATTTTCCCGACAGTAGAAGCGATCGAAACCCAATTCCATCATTTGGTGCGCATGATTCCGGCGAACGGTTTAATCGTCAGCAACGGTAGTGACGCCCATTTAGATAAAACACTCGCCAAAGGCTGCTGGACACCTGTTGAAAAATTCGGCCCCGGCCATGAATGGGATTTCAAGCGCGGCGCGGAAGAAGGGCAATTTGAGGTGCTACTCAATGGCACGGCTAAAGGCGAAATTGCTTGGGACCTCATGGGCACGCACAACACCATGAACGCGCTTGCGGCGATTGCTGCCGCGCGACACGCTGGGGTGCCGAGCAAGCTGGCGATTGAAGCCTTAAACCAGTTTGAAGGAGTGGCGCGACGCATGGAAGTGCGCGGCATCATCGACGGGATTACCGTCTACGATGATTTCGCCCATCACCCAACCGCGATCCAAACGACTGTCACCGGCCTGCGCAAAAAAGTTGGCGGGCAACGCATCATCGCTGTTTTAGAACCGCGCTCCAACACCATGAAGCTCGGCACGATGAATGCCGCATTGCCGCCATCGCTGGCCAACGCCGATGTGGTGTTTGTCTATGCGAACAATCTGGGCTGGGATGTCGCGAAAACGTTTGAAGACGATACCGGCAGCGCCGGAACCAAAACCGGAATTTTTAACGACTTAGACGCAATGATTGAAGGCATATGCGTCATGGCCAAACCGAACGACCATATTTTTGTCATGAGCAACGGTGGCTTTGGCGGTGTGCATGGCAAAATTTTGCACCAATTGGCCATGCGCTCGATGCGGGCTGCGGATTAGTCACAAGCGCACAATGCCGGCACGTCCGTGGCAAACACGAGCACTGGCGCGGCCTTTGAAGGCATAACGACTGAACGACGGTTTAGCGAATCACCTCATCAAGCCCGCGAATCAACCGATCAATTTCGTCAACCGTGTTGTAATGCGCAATCGATACCCGCACCACGCCACCTTGCTCGGTTAAGCCCAGCGCATTAATCAAATGCTTCGCATAAAAATCGCCAAAGCGAATACCGATTTTGAGTCGATCCATGTGCCGCACAATTTTTTCTGATGGTTGATCTTTTAAGACAAAACTGATCGTCGGCATGCGATTGCCGTTTTTAACGTCCGCTAGGCCAATAATTTTCACGTTGGTTTTCTCGCGCAAGTATGCGAGTAGTTTTTCAGCCAACATATCCTCATGTTGCGCAAACGCGTCGAATGCGGTTTGCATCTGTTGACGGTTTGTCATAGTCGGATTTGCATCCAAGCTTTTGCCAACATGCGTTAAATATTCAGCGATCCCAATACAGCCGTAAGATAATTCAAAATTCACGTTACCCGGTTGCAGCTTATAAGGGAGGATATCAGCGGTGATGAAATGGTGATTCAAGCTCGGCAGCGAAAGTAGAAAATCGCGTTTGCCCCATAGCACCGCATAGTGTGGCCCGAACACTTTGTAAAAGCTGAACACATACACATCCGCTCCTGAGGCCTGCACATCCACCAACCGATGCGGCGCATAGGCCACGCCGTCCACGCACAGCCGTGCACCCACCGCATGGACGCGTTTGGCCACTTCGGCAACCGAGTTGATCGTACCGAGTACATTCGATGCGTGGGTCATTGCAAGCCATTTAGTGCGCGGCGTCAAAAGCGCATCCAGATCAGCCAACTCAAGCTGCAAACTGTCACGATTCACTTTCCATACTTTAATCACCGCTCCCGCTGTTTGCAGCCGCATCCACCCGCCGATATTCGCCTCATGGTCGCTATTGGTCACGATGATTTCATCGCCTTCGCGAATGCCGGGCAAGATAGCTTGCGTGAGCAAAAACATGAGGCCGGTCGTCGAGCCGCCCATCACCACTTCTTCATCGTGATTCGCGTTGATCAGTTCAGCCACCGCGCGGCGCGCTGACAATACTTTTTCAGATGCCGCGACCGATGCCGCATAGCTCGCGCCAAGCTGGACACTGGTCGTGAGCAAATAATCGTGGATGCGATCTGCAACCCGCCTGAGCACCTGCGAGCCACCGGCATTATCGAGGTAAATCGCATCGGCGTTGAGGGCCGGGAATTCGGCGCGGATCGCTTCAAGGTTTAAATTTTTCATCATGATCATTTCATGGTTTAGTTTTAATCGATATTCTCAAGCCATAGCACTGGCGCGGCGTTTCAAAGAAATTTCTTTTTTGCATCGTGGAATTTTTATTGCGGTTTGTGCGCAATATGGATAGCAACGATACCAAATGTCAGGCGTTCAAACGACACTTTTTCATAGCCAAACTGTGTCAGCTCGAATGCAATTTTTTCTGCCGTTGGAAAACCCTGAACGCCTTTCAGTAAATACTGATAAGCCGATGCGTCACCTCCGGTCGCTAGCCAGCCAATGAACGGCATGCAAAGCTGCATATAGCCCAGATAAAGACGATGAACCCAAGCCCATGGAATGTTTGACGCTTCAAGTGAAATGAAACGTCCACCGGGACGCAATACCCGCATGGCCTCTTTGAAAACACGATGTCGGTCGCAAATTTTTAATCCTAATGAAATTGAATAAAGATCGACACTGTTGCTAAGTATTTCGTCCAGATTATGTGCGTCTAAAATTTGGAAGTCTAGATTGCTAAAGAGACCATTTGCGCGCCGCTTAGCAATGGCAAGCATTTCGGGACTGATATCCGAGACGATGACGCGCTGATGATTTTTAAAACCGTTTAGCTGAGCGATTTTCAAAATCACATCACCCGTTCCAGCAGCCGCATCCAGCAACGTCGTCCATTCTTGTTCGGCAATCGCACGAGCCACTTTTCGCTTCCACAGCCGGTGAATTCCTAGGCTAAAAAAATCGCAGAGCACGTCATAACGGCTGGCAATACGGCCAAATATATTGTCGCTTTGTGCATTAAATTGTGCGGCGTTTTTGGGATTTCCAAGGTGATCTGCTGTCATTTCAAAACCCCTCAACTGACCCATCGCTGCGCCGATCGAATCCACCGATCAGCTTCCCATCCTTGGCGCGAATCAGCGCCCCCGCATGGCCAACACTTTCATCCCAATCGTTGAGCCATTCAACATCATGCCCGCGGCTCACTAAATCATTTAACACTGCGTCATCAAAACGGCGTTCCAGCTTCAATGAATCCGACATGCCGCCCCAGGTGCGACCCAAAACCCAGCGCGGCGCATCAATCGCGGCTTGCGGGTTCATGCCGAACTCGGCGATACGGGTAAACACCGCTGCCTGCGTTTGCGGTTGACCATCGCCACCCATCGTGCCATAGGGCATGGTGCGGCCATCTGCGAACAACATCATTGCGGGATTCAATGTGTGGAACGGTTTTTTGCCGGGTTTGAGCGCCAACAATGCATCGGGGTTTAGCGAAAAACTCGCACCCCGGTTTTGCCAGTTGATGCCGCTCTCGGGCAATACGATGCCGGAGCCGAACTCGTGATAAATCGATTGAATGAACGAGACGGCGCGGCCTTGGCCGTCGATAACGCCCATCCAGACGGTATCGCCGGGGTGCAACTTTTTACCCCAGGGCGCGGCTTTATCCATGCGGATTTTTGCGGCGAGTGCGGCAACAATATCCTCATCGAGCAGCGATTGTGGATGCACCACCATATGTCCCGGATCGGTAATGTATTTGTCGCGGATGGCAAACGCCTGCTTGGTTGCCTCCACGCAGCGATGCACATAATCTGCACCGATCGGCGCAAGGGCTCTCAACGCGGGCATTCGCGGCACCGCAGCGGTGTCAAGCTTGTCCAATATCGCCAAAATGAGAAGTGAGACCACGCCTTGTGTTGGTGGCATGGTGTTATAGATCGTGCCGAGTTTGTGTTTATAGTCAAGCGGGGCACGATAAAGGGCTTCGTGTTTTTTTAAATCGGCAAACGAAACGGGGCTGCCGATTTTATTCAAATCACGCGCGATCGAATCGGCCAATTCGCCACGGTAAAAATCTGAAAGTCCCCGCCTAGCAAGGTGTTCCAGCGTATTGGCGAGGTGCGGCAATTTGAATGTGGCGCCCGCTTTGGGTGCCTCATGGTTGACTAGAAAGGTCTCGGCAAAGCCCGGCTGCGACGTCAATTCTGCCGCTTTATTAGCGGTGCTGGCGTGTTGGCTTTGGGTAATGACAATACCGTCACGGCAATGGCGAATCGCGTCTTCTAATATTGCAGTCAGTGGCAATTTTCCGCCCCAGCTTTTACTAATCGTCAGCGCCGCATCCCAGCCTGAAACCGTGCCCGCGACAGTGTTGGCGGCATGGGGCCCGCGGGTCGGGATGGCATCATAGCCTATCGATTTGTACCAATCTATAGTGGCTGGAGTCGTTCCGAATCCGGCCGCTGCCCCGCAGGCATCAATCGCAATCGGCGCACCTGACGATTGGCGAGGCTCGTGGATCAGCCAAAAGCCATCGCCGCCGATACCGTTCATGTGCGGGTAAACGGCGGCGATGGTGGCGGCACCGGCAACCATGGCCTCGATCGCATTGCCGCCTTCTTGCAGGATGCGCGCCATCGTTTTGGCGGCCTCGTGATGCGGGGCTACAGCAATACCTTTTTTATAGGATGCGTTTAGTGGCTCGTTCATATTGAGCTCGTTCATATTGGATTCCAACGGGTATTCGCTGATTATGCGCCACCCCCAACGGTATAATTGCATTCAACTCACGAAATGAAAAAATATACGGATGAATGTTTTTTACGAAGAAGACGGCGGCTTTAAAGTTGGGCATGTGATGTCAGATATTGGCACATCGCTCCAAATTGAGGCGGTGTCCGGCAAGCGCACTAAAATCAAATCCAACCAGGTGATCTTGCGATTTGAATCAGCACTCGGCGAGTTTATGCCTGCGGCTGATCAATATAGCAACGAGATCGAGGCTGATTTTTTGTGGGAAGTGTGCGGCCCGGCAGAATTTGGTTGTGAGCAGCTTGCCGAGGATTACTTTGGTCACAAGCCGAGCCCGGCCGAATCGGCCGGTGTGGCGATGAAGCTCCATACATCGCCAATGTATTTTTACAAACGCGGCAAAGGACGCTATCAAGCGGCCCCCGAAGAAAATTTAAAAGCCGCACTCGCGTCGATTGAGCGCAAAAAGCGCGAGGCCGAGCAAATGGCCGATTGGGTAGCGCAATTAAAATCGGGCGTGATGCCAGAAGAGATGCGGCCACATTTATCGATGCTGCTCTATAAACCCGATCGCAACACGTTACTGGTCAAGGCCTGCGAAGCGGCGGTAGTCGAATCGCAAACCCCTTTGCCGAAACTATTTTTCGCCGCAGGCGCTTGGGCAGACCCGCAGAATGCATCTTACGAATACCATTTAGGGCAATTTTTAGCGGATTATTTTCCGCGTGGAACGGCTTACACCGGCGCGATTGACGCGGCTGCCCCAATCGATTTGCCGTTGACTAATGTGCACGCATTCAGTATCGATGATGCGACAACCACGGAGATTGATGACGCATTTTCAGTGACCACACAGGCTGATGGCAATAACCCCGGTACCGTTGAAATAGGGATCCATATCGCAGCGCCCGCGCTGTTTTTTGGCCGCGACTCTGAGCTAGAAAAACTTGCCGCCAATCGCCAATCCACCGTCTATTTCCCCGGTAATAAAATTACCATGCTGCCTGAAAGCGCTGTGCAGCTGGCGACGCTGAGCGAAGGGCGAACCTGCGCCTCGGTTTCGTTTTATGCCACCTTTGCACCGAATGCAACGAACGACACGCATGAGCTCATCAGCACCCGCTCAGCGATTGAACGGGTGCCGATTGCGCGAAATCTACGCATCCATGAAGTGGAAGATTACTTTCACGAGTCCGCGATTGCCGGGGGCGAAGTCAAAGGTGAATACGGTGCTGAGTTATTGTTATTGCACCGCCTCGCCAAAGCGCTTGGCAAGCGTCGCGGCAAATCCGATAACGAACAAGACCGGCTCGATTTTAATTTTGAAATGAATGATGGCCGTGTCGCAATCACACCTCGAAAACGCGGCTCGCCGGTGGATACGGTAGTTTCTGAATTCATGATTTTAGCGAACAGCGAATGGGGCAAACTCCTTGCCACAAGCGGCGTTGCAGGCATTTACCGTGCGCAGCAATATCAAAAAACCCGCATGACCACCGAACCGGCTCCGCACGAAGGTTTGGGGGTCGCGCAATATGCTTGGTCGTCCAGTCCGCTGAGGCGCTATGTCGATTTGGTGAACCAGCGCCAAATCATTGCACTGATCAAAAGAGAACCGCCGCCGTTTGCCAAGCGCTCGCCAGAGTTGAACGAAATCACGCGCAAGTTCGATGTTACCTATGATGCCTATGCCGACATTCAGCGCAACCTGGAACGCTACTGGTGTTTACGTTATTTAGAACAAGAAGGCATTCGCGAGCTCGATGCGATGATCATTCGCGACGAGTTGGTTCGTGCCAGCCAGTTGCCGCTGATCGTGAAGCTCGACAAAAGTCCCGGGTTGCCCGGCAAGACGGCAGTGCGGGTGACGGTGGGACCATTGAACTACTGGGATATTTCGGGACAATTTACGCTGATTCCTAATACTGAGAATGCCCCGCAGGAGGCGCTGCGGGAGACGTCGATGGAGGCGGCAACGACAACCGATGCGCCACCAGTCGCAAGCGAAAATAGTGCTTGATGAGTCATCAAATCAACACGTTTGCCCGTAAAATCTGACTATGCAGACCATGATTCCTTCTCGAATTTTTTTCGGTGTTGCCGACCTTGCTTGATAAACAGTCCAGACAGATTAAACAGCGGCAAGGCGTGGCCAAGGCTAAGAAAGCGATTGCTGCAGCTTCCGCTGTGATCGATACGCGATTAACCGCCATCGCGGCGATTGCGCCGCCGCCGGTATTCTTGTCGGTTGAACGCGCGCTGGCGCTATCCGTGCCGATACAGGCGGCGATCTGTGTTTCCTTTGCGCTGCATATTTTGGTGGTGATCGGCGTTGGCGTCGCGGGCATTGATGCTAAAAATTTCACCCCACCGCACAACGTATTGGATGTGGTGCTGGTGAATGCCAAATCGAAAAATGCACCGCTAAAAGCCGACGCACTCGCGCAGGCCAATCTTGACGGTGGCGGAAACACCGACGAGGCGCGCCGCGCCACCACTCCGATGCCAGCCATTAACCAAGCTTCAGCAAAAAATGAGGCTGAAGCACAACAAGAGCTGGTACGGAAACTCGAGCAGGAAATGAAGACATTGATGACGCAGGCCAAATCGACCGCGCAAGTCATTCAGGGCGAAACACTACAACAACCTTCGGGCACGCCGAATCCGGTTTCATCAGCGGAACTGATGCAGAAATCAGTCGAGATTGAACGCTTGGAAGCGCAAATCGCGCGCGCGCATTCGATCTACCAGCAACGCCCGAAGCGCACCTTTATTGGTGCCCGCACCTCGGAATATCGCTTCGCACAATATGTGGACGGTTGGCGCGCCAAGATAGAACGGGTCGGTAATTTAAATTATCCCGAACAGGCCAAAGCGAACAAACTCTACGGCGCATTACAACTCACGGTCGCGATCAAATCGAACGGCGAAGTCGAAGATATTGAAATCAACAGGTCCTCAGGCTCGAAAATTCTGGATGCCGCTGCCAAGCG
This sequence comes from Burkholderiales bacterium, assembly GCA_025360815.1. Classification (GTDB taxonomy): domain Bacteria; phylum Pseudomonadota; class Gammaproteobacteria; order Burkholderiales; family Usitatibacteraceae; genus UKL13-2. Next base: position 250 of record JANYBL010000056.1, on the reverse strand, counting down.
GATTGTGAGGCTAGCAGCCCCATTTGATGCCTTCCCCGAAAACGTAAAACGCGATACGGATGTGCTGCACATCACCAGAACTTGGCGGTTTACGCGCGGGGACGAGTTGACGGCGGAGTAACACGTAAATGGCAAAGCCGACTTTCGGCGTATCGCCGCGATTGGCTACGTTGGAACGCAATGGAGCGCAATAGAACAATAGCGGCTTCTTTTTTTGCCGCGGCGTTGCCGTTGCGCTGATCTGCAGATC
>JANYBL010000034.1 GCA_025360815.1 Burkholderiales bacterium | reverse complement strand
TTTGATTTATGCCGGCGTGGTCTATATTGACATCACTCATGTGCAGTGTCGCCGATCAGGTATCGAAAAAATTGCTGAGATCGTCTTCACCAGCAGCTGGCGTGGATGGCGGCGTGGGAGCAGGGGCTGAAGTTGGGGCGGCCGGTGCAGCAGCTCGTACGACGGGTGCTGCGGGGCTGGCCGCGGGGGCTGGTGAAGGCGCAGCCAACGAGACGGCGGTAGTCAGCCCCAATGCCTCTTGCAAGCCTTTTTCAACCGTCGGCAAATCCATCGGGTTGCGTCCTTGCGAGCGCAGCAAAATCCGCGAAGGCAAATCCAGCAAGCGCACTTCTGCCAATCGCTGGTTCGCAGCGACGGTTAGCGTGGGGAGCAAATAGGTATTGCGAAAGCCGGGATTGGCGCGGTCCACCGCGTCGATCACCGCCTGCTGCGAACGGACGATACCCGCGAGAAGTTCGGCGAGCTGTTGTGTGCTGAGATGGGTTTGGGAAGTCATAGCGCGTCCTTATTCATTTTTAATAGACGTTACCGCGACATCATAAACCGAGACTGCGACAAATATATACATTCAGCGCCACGTTTCTTTAGGGCGAACTGGTTTCAAGTCTGAAGGTGGCGCCGGGATCTTGGCCAAGAACCTTGACCAAATAGGGCATGACTTGCTGCAACGTGGCATGTAAGGTCCATGGCGGATTGATGATGTAGAGGCCGCTGCCGTGCATACCAAAGCCCTCTTCGCTCGGCGCATGAACGGTGAGGCTCACATGCAGCCAATTTTTAGCGGGCAGCAGTTTCAATTTTTCAGGTAATTGTCGCGAGTCGGCGCGGGGCAGCTGCGGATACCAGATTATATAAACACCGGTGGCAAATCGTTGCAAAGCATCTTGTAACGCGCTTACGACATTTTTGTAGTCGGTTTTATCCTCATAGGATGGATCAATCAACACCAAGGCGCGGCGCGGCGGTGGCGGCAGCATGGCTTTGAGTCCTGCGAAACCGTCGCTGGCTTTAATCAACGACCGGCGGCCAAATTCGCGAAAATTATCGAGAAGCAATTCGCTATCGCTCGTGTGCAATTCAAACAGCCGCAAACGATCTTGCTCACGCAGCATCTGATGTGCAATCCAGGGCGAGCCAGGATAAGCAGTTAATTTTCCGTTGGGGTTAAGTTTGCGTACCAAATCAACATAGGCTGCGAGCGCCTCAGGAAGATCATCACGGCTCCACAATCGACCAATGCCATCAACATATTCCGCCAACTTGGTCGCATAGCCCGTATCGAGCGCATACAGCCCGGCTCCTGCGTGCGTATCGGCATACCAAAACGGCGCATCTTTTTGGCCGAGGTGGCGGGCGAGTTCGACGAGCACAAAATGTTTCAACACATCTGCGTGGTTGCCGGCGTGGAAGGCGTGGCGGTAGCTGAGCATGGGAGTCTAAGGTGAGGGTCGTTCTAATTTCAAATGCGAGTGGGATAGGCTAGTTCAGTGCTCGGAATCGTGGGCAGTATGGAACGAAAGAAATGGAAGAGGGACGAAAATTTTCGATGCGTAGCGCCGGGGCATTTTTCGGTAATAATAGGTCAAGTCTAGCCAGTTAAATCTATTTCAGCATTTTAACCCTCTGTATAAAGTTGACCACATGAAAGCCAATATTAACCGTCATTTCGCTGCATTTGCCATTGCCGTGTCGTGCACTTTTTCAGTGCTCGCCTCGCCGTTTAAATGTGTCATTGACGGCAAGACGACCTATCAGGACGCGCCTTGCGATGCCGATGTCAAAGCGCGTGGTGGCGAGAGCAAGGTTGCGCCGCCCACGGCCGCTAACAATCGGTCTGATGATCAAACAAATGTCACCAGCCAAAAAGAAAATATGCGACGGGATGCGCTGGTCAAAAGCGACTTGGAGCCCATGGCGCGCGAAACTTTTGCGGCAGTCAAAGCCGGCCAGCTTCAGTTATACCGTGAAAAATTGTGCCCTAAAATGCGCCAGACCCTGATCAGGCAAGACGTGGTGGCGGGCTTCAAACAAGAGAGCGCAGATTATACAAAAAAGAAAACAGAACTTGTCAGAGTTGAAAGCGCAAATAACATTACCGTCACCTTTGTGGCAACCGAAGCGAACGATGCGAAGTTGGCCAGCGGCAAGGAAAAGTTATCCGTTGCTGTTTATTTCCAATGGGACAACGGGAGCCCCTGCATCACACATATGAGTAGCTGGCGAACGACCCTGTCAAAATAATGGATCGCGCGGTCTCGGTAATCCCTAAGTAGGTCATTCAAAGCCCGCGCCAGTACTGGCGTTTGGACCATTGCGATGCTGCCATCGCCTGCGTAAGCGTGGTTGATATCACTGACGGCGCTTACGACATTTACGACGCTCACGACGCTTACGACGCTCACGACGCTCACGACCCTCACAGCCCTCACTGTGCTCACAGCTCTCACAATAGTTACAGCGCGAACGATTTCCCGCCACCATAACTAGAAAGCGCTTTCAGCTCGCCACCTTTCGATACCTTTACCGCGCAATATTTTACCTCGGCGATTTTACCGTAGGGGTCAAGCGCAGCGTTGGTGAGTTGGTTCGCCGCCGCCTCGTAATACGCGAACGGGATGAATACGGCGCCAACGGGGATGCCTTCATCGGCGCGTGCCATCAGCGCAACATTGCCGCGACGCGATTCGATACTGATGGTGTCGCCCCCGGCTGCATGAATGTAGCGCAGATCAAGTGGATTCATACTCACGACCGCTTCGGGTTCCAACGCGTCCAACACGCTGGCACGACGCGTCATTGAGCCGGTGTGCCAATGTTCTAGCTGACGCCCAGTGATAAGCACGAATGGATACTCTTCATCGGGTCGCTCATTGGCCGGGATGATGTCGGCAGGAACAAATTTGGCGCGACCGTCCGCGGTCGGGAAATCTTCAATGAAGACGACCGGCTGGCCGGGGTCGTTATCGTCATTGCACGGATACGTTACGCTCGATTCGCGGTTCAAGCGATCCCAAGAAATGCCGGAAATTGATGCCATGGCGTTGTGCATTTCTTCATACACTGCCTCAACGCCACTCTCTTCACCTTGGTAATCCCAATTGAGGCCGAGCCGTTTGGCAAGCTGCTGGATAATCCACAAATCTTGGCGCGCGTCGCCCGGCATGTTGAGTGCTCGACGACCCAGTTGCACCATCCGATCCGTGTTGGTGACCGTCCCAGTTTTTTCTGGCCACGCCGACGCCGGGAAAACCACATCGGCTAAATAGGCGGTTTCGGTTAGGAAAATATCCTGTACGACCAACATTTCAAGCCTCGCCAAACCGGCGCGAGCGTGGTTGGAATCCGGGTCAGACATGGCGGGATTTTCGCCCATAACGTACATGCCTTTGATCTTGCCATCACAGGCCGCATCCATGATCTCCACCACCGTAAGTCCGGGTTTGTCGTCAAGCTTGGTGTTCCAATATTTTTCAAAGCGGGCGTGGGCTTCGACGTTATCGACACGCTTATAGTCCGGGAACATCATCGGAATCAGGCCCGCGTCAGAGGCGCCCTGCACATTGTTTTGCCCTCGTAATGGGTGGAGGCCCGCGCCCGGCTTGCCGACCTGGCCAGTCATGAGTGTCAGCGCAATCAGGCAGCGCGCATTGTCGGTACCGTGAACGTGCTGTGAAATGCCCATGCCCCAGAGGATGATTGAAGCCTTGCTGGTGGCATACGCGCGCGCCACTTCACGCAGCGCCTCGGCAGGAATGCCACACAGCGGTGCCATCGCCTCGGGTGAAAAACCCTTGGCGTTTTCCTTAAGTGCCTCGAAATTATGGGTACGGTTTTTGATGAAATCTTCGTTCACCAAACCTTCGTCGATGATGGTGTAAATCATCGCGTTTAACATCGCCACATCCATGTCCGGCTTGAACTGCATATAGCGCCAAGCGTGGCGCGCAATATCGTTTTTACGTGGATCAGCAACAATTAATTTGGCACCATTCTTTGCCGCGTTTTTAATCCAAGTTGCGGCGACCGGATGATTCGATGTCGGGTTGGCGCCGATGAGAAAAATCACTTCAGCTTTAGCGACGTCCGAAACCTGGTTTGAGACCGCCCCAGAGCCAACGCCTTCGAGAAGCGCCACGACCGACGACGCATGACAAAGTCTGGTGCAATGATCGACGTTGTTGGTGCCGAAACCGGTGCGCACCAGCTTCTGGAACAAATAGGCTTCTTCGTTACTGCCTTTGGCCGAACCAAAACCAGCGAGCGCGTTTTTTCCATCTGTGTCGCGGATTTTTGAGAATGTACTTCCGGCCAAATCAAGCGCTTCTTCCCAAGTTGCCTCGCGGAACACATCACGCCAGTTGTCGGGATCCATTACGAAATTTGCGGTCTTTGGAACGCCCGCCTTGCGGATCAGCGGCTTGGTCAAGCGCTGTTGGTGATGCGCATAATCAAATCCGTAACGCCCTTTTACGCATAACCGACTATGGTTTGATGGCCCATCACGTCCTTCGACGCGAATGATTTTATTTTCCTTCACGTGATAGGTTAGCTGGCAACCCACGCCGCAATACGGGCAGACCGAATCGACGGTTTTGTCAGCAACAATTTTGTAGGCTTCCTTCGCTGGCGCCAATGCGCCAGTCGGGCAGGCCTGCACGCATTCGCCGCAGGCCACACAGGTGGAAGCACCCATCGGGTCGTCCTGGTCGAAAACGATTTTGGAATGCGCGCCGCGATTTGCATAGCCGATTACGTCGTTGGCTTGCTCTTCGCGGCAGGCACGGACGCAGCGGGTGCATTGGATACAGGCATCGAGGTTAACCGTCATTGCGGGGTGCGAAAAATCGGCGGCGGGTTGATGGCGCGGCGTGAAACGTGATTCAGAGACACCCAATACACTCGCCCATTTCAGTAGTTCATTCCCGCCGGGTTTGAGGTCTTTTTTCGGTGCATCGGCGGTTAATAGCTCCATCACCATTGTTTGCGATTTTACGGCGCGCGGTGATGCGGTGCTGACTTCCATATTGTTCGATGGGTGGCGGCAGCACGAGGCGGCCAATACACGTTCACCTTTGATCTCGACTACGCACGCACGGCAATTGCCGTCTGGCCGGTAGCCGGGTTTGTAGCAAAGGTGCGGAATTTCTTTGCCGTGTTCTTTGGCGATTTCTATCAGTGTTTGATCAGCAAAGGCGGAAATTTTTTCACCGTCGAGTGTGAATTCAACGAGTGTGCGTTCTACTAATGGTTCAGCAAGCATGTTCATTTCAAAACTCCTGTGAGGGCCTTGGAGCAGGGGGAAAGGGCGACGCACGGCAGTCGCCCCAGTCCACGCGCTTCAGCCCTTCCAATCAATTTATTTCATGTGCAAAATGTTTGATCACGCACCGGATCGGGTTCGGTGCCGCTTGGCCGAGGCCACAAATAGAGGCATCCACCATCACCTGCGAGAGCTCTTCTAGCAAGCCCGTTTTCCATTTCGATTCCTGTAATAATTGCACCGCTTTTTCAGTGCCGACGCGGCACGGCGTGCATTGTCCGCAGCTCTCGTGTTCGAAAAATTTCATCAAATTCAGTGCGGCATCGCGCGCTTTGTCGTGTTGGGACATGACTACAATTGCCGCCGATCCAATGAAGCAGCCGTAGGGCTGCAACGTATCAAAATCAAGCGGGATATCGCCCATGCTCGCGGGCAAAATGCCGCCCGACGCACCGCCTGGCAGGTAGGCATAAAACTCATGCCCGTCGCGCATACCCCCGCAAAATTGTTTTATTAATTCGTTCGCCGTAATGCCGGCCGGCGCCAATTTCACGCCCGGATTATTGACGCGCCCGGAAACCGAAAACGAACGCAATCCTTTGCGACCGTTCATGCCCTGCCCCGCAAACCAGTCCGCGCCTTTTTCTAAAATGTCGCGCACCCAGTAAAGCGTTTCAAAATTATGTTCCAGCGTAGGGCGGTCAAATAAGCCGACCTGCGCAACATAGGGCGGGCGCAGGCGTGGCATGCCGCGTTTGCCTTCGATGGATTCGATCATCGCCGATTCTTCGCCGCAAATATAAGCGCCCGCACCGCGCCGTAGTTCAATCAACGGCAACGGATGACCGCCAGGTGGATTGGCTTTGAGGGCCGCCAATTCGGTTTCTAAAATTGTGCGGCAATGATGATATTCATCGCGCAGATAAACATAGCATGCGTTGATACCGACCACCTGTGCAGCAATCAACATACCTTCAATAAATCGATGCGGATCGCGTTCCAAATAATAACGATCTTTGAACGTGCCGGGCTCGCCCTCATCAATGTTGACCGCCATGAGCCGCGGAGCGGCTTCACCACGAACGATGCGCCATTTGCGGCCGGCTGGGAAACCCGCGCCGCCCAACCCGCGAAGGCCCGAATCTTCCATCGTCTTCAGCACGGATTCAGTATCGCGCTTGCCTTCAATAATGTCGAGATAGGTTCTATACCCCGCACCATTTGTGCTGAGGCCATCCCCCGCTCTATAAGCCGTGTTTGAGACATAAACGCCCGGAACGCCGCCTGTATGCTTGGCTTTGACCGCAGCTATCACGTTTTCGACGCTCGCTTCACCAAACGCGTTTTGCCCGACGCAAACTGCGGGCGCTTCACTGCAACGGCCAATGCAGGGCACCGCTTGCACTCGGACTTCCTTGCCTAAAATAGCGGGTAATTTTTCGAGCAGCGCATCGCCGCCTGCCATTTTGCAGGAGAGCGTTTCGCACACACGAACGGTGAGTGCAGCAGGCGCGGCGTCTCCATCCTTCAACACATCAAAATGATGGTAAAACGTGGCAACCTCATAAACTTCGGTTTGCGCGAGCTTGAGCACATCGGCCAGGGCGTTAATGTGCCCAGAGGATAAGCCGCCAAATTTATCTTGAATTAAATGTAAATATTCGATCAACAAATCACGGCGCGCAGGCGACGGGAAAGCGGAATTCGCAATTAGCGCTGCAACATCAGCGCGAGCTTGCGGGTCAAGCTGCCTGCCCTTGGGTGTATGCCGCGCCTTCATTTTTTTACGAACATCCGCGAGCGGAATTACAATGGTTGTGCGGTCGTTCATGCTTTGTTCTCCAACAGTGTCTCCACGGATGTTCCGCGGCTTTTCAAACTGCGCAATCAATTCAATAGAAATCGCCGCGGCCAAGTGCGACGGCAAGTTTGCCGGTCGTTGAATGACGGATCATCAATTGATGCATTAACTGCCGGCATTTTCGAACCCGAGCGACCACGAGGCACTATCATCGCGCACCTCGTGGTTAAGGCCATTGAGTTAGAACAACTTTGATGCCGTCACGAAGGTGCGATAGATACCCCAAGCGAGCGGAATCCCCACCACCGCCCACGCAAATACCAAAAACGCGGGGCTTGAAACCGCGGTATCGCCAGTTCCTGCGCCGACTTCAGATGCCATCGCTTTGTCGTGTGCCAAGCGTTTTTCTTCGGCCAATTCCGCGTCAGTCATGAAGTGCTTGTCGGCAATCGGTGTGACGAGCAAATTGCAGATCAGGCCGATTACCAACATGCCCACCAAGATGTACATCGTCTGGTTGTAAACCTGTTCACGCGGAATGCCAATGCCGAGCTGATATTCGCGCATGTAGCCAATGACCACTGGCCCCAGCACGCCGGCGGTGGCCCACGCGGTGAGTAAACGCCCGTGAATCGCGCCCACCATTTGCGTACCAAACAAATCGGCTAGGTAAGCTGGAATGGTCGCAAAACCGCCGCCGTACATCGACAAAATAATACAGACCGCGCCAACGAACAACAGCAGATTGCCTGCGGCAGCGCTTGATGGAATGCTGGCGTACATAATGCCGCCCAAGATGAAGAAGATCACGTAAGTCATCTTGCGGCCAAGCTTGTCGGAAATACTTGCCCAGAAAAAGCGGCCACCAATGTTGAACAAACTAATGAGCGCCGTAAAACCTGCCGCTACACCTGCAATTGCGGTGAGTTGTGCTTTGTCGAGTTCAATAAATTTTTTCGTCACACCAATCAAATTACCACCAAAAATTTCTTGCAACATTGGGCTCGCCATGCCGATCACGCCGATGCCGGCCGAGACGTTCATGCACAACACCATCCACACCAGCCAAAATTGGGGGATACCCCATACTTTTTTGACATGTACGTGGCGCTGCGTAATCATGGTGTTTGCAGCATCGCCAGCAGGCATCGTCCATCCGGCAGGCTTCCAGCCACTTGGTGGCACCCGATAGCTCATCGCGCCAAAGATCATGAACGCGAAATAGCAAGCGGCCATGATCAAAAGTGTTTGCATCACACCAACATCAGTTGGCGTGGCAAAATATTTCATCAGCTCCGCCGCGAGTGGCGAGCCAATTAAAGCGCCTCCACCAAAACCCATGATCGCCATGCCGGTCGCCATGCCGCGGCGATCCGGAAACCATTTAATAAGCGTGGAAACCGGCGAAATATAGCCAAGACCCAAGCCAATGCCGCCGATCACGCCCGAGCCCAATAGCATCATCCAGAACTGATGCTGCTGCACGCCGATGGCAGAGATCACCATGCCGCCGCACCAGCAACAAGCGCTGACGACACCAGCTTTGCGCGGACCAACACGCTCAAGCCAGCCGCCCCAAATCGCCGCGGAGCTTCCGAGCAATACGAAGAACAGGGTATACATCCATTGCAGGGTGGAAATTTTCCAATCACAGGTGCTGATAAACAGTTCTTGAAAAAAACCGATTTCCGGGCCGCACTTAATGCTTTCTTTAATGCCCAGTGCCTTCGACAGCGGCAGCCAAAAAACCGAAAAACCATAAGCCATACCGATGCATAAATGAATCGCTAACGCAGCCGGTGGCACCAGCCAACGATTAAAACCGGGGCCTGCGATGGTTCGTTCCTTATCCAAAATGCCGGGTGTTTCTAAATTCCCCATTCCTGCTGCGCTTGATGCCATCGAAGTCTCCTCAAATCATTGTGATTGCGTAGCCGATTTATTGGCCCTGATTTTTAATTTTGTTAATGTCGCATTGATAACCGACTTTCGATAGTACCAACGAAATCCTCGCCCAACCGAACGGATTAGCCAAGTATAAGTAACGACTGTTTAAGATTTTATGCGGGGCCGCCGGCGTAGCAGCGGCCTCAAGCTGTACGGCGTTAATTTTGCGCAGACCTGTTGCTTGGTGCAAAGTGCAAAGTGCAAAGCGCAAATTGCAAAACAATGCGAAGCGAAGCTCAATGCAAAGCGCAAAGTGCGGTACAAAATCCGGGGAATCAACACGTTTAATAAAACGCGCAACGCGGCTCTGCGCAGCAATCGCAATCGCGTAAACTTTCAGCATGCTCATACAACTTTTATCCGATCTGCACCTAGAGGTTGACCCCACTTTCTCGCCCGTTCCAGCGCCCGGCGCGGATGTCTTGGTGTTGGCTGGTGATATCGGCGGCCAAGGGCGAGGCGATGGCACCGGCAGCAAACTAAATCGCGATGATCCGTTTGGGTTGATTCGCTTTTCGCCGAAACTCGGCCACTGGCCAACGCCGGTTTTATATGTGCCGGGTAACCATGAATACGATGGTGGTGACCTTGATGCCACCCACGCCCGTCTGCATCAGGAATGTTTGAATCTTGGTATTACCTGGCTTGACCGTCAGGTGGTTGAACTAGCCAATATGCGCTTTATCGGCGCGACGCTATGGACTGACTACGAGGCGCTGTCACAGTGGCCGGACGATATGCCGGGTGCCATGACGCACAATATGCAAACCCGTGATCTGGCCTACCGCACCGCGAGCTATGCTTTGCGGCTGGCGGCGACTACGATTCGCGGCGAGCCCTTTGATTCGCCGGCTGTCGCGGCGGAAAGTCGTGAGCACCAAACATGGTTGCATGCTGCTTTGGCCATATCGTATGCGGGTAAGACCGTGGTCGTAACCCATTTTGCGCCCAGTTTAAAAAGTGCCGATCCGCGCTACGGCCTAACCCCGGGTACGGCGGGATTTTGCAACAATTTGGACGATCTAGTGGGTCAGGCCGATCTGTGGCTGCACGGCCATTTGCATTGCCGCGTTGACTACTTGCTAAATGGTTGCCGCGTCATTTC
>JANYBL010000066.1 GCA_025360815.1 Burkholderiales bacterium | reverse complement strand
CAAACCAACTTCACAACCAAATTCATTAACCCCACCAAACTTGCGCTTGACGCCGTTAACGACCGTTGCAAAGCGGCACCCTAATACTTAGTACCCACCTCAATCAGTTGTCCATGTTTTTAAAGAGCAGTACTGCAAATTCTTTTGTTTCACCAACTCAAACTGGTTGCGGGGGCAGGATTTGAACCTGCGACCTTCGGGTTATGAGCCCGACGAGCTGCCAGACTGCTCCACCCCGCGCCCGATGATTCGTGTTGCTAGTTTGTACCGCTAAACCCTGTCGCCGAACCGAAAAATTTATCCGAGCTGCGAAAGAAGGCTATTGTACACATATCTTTGTCGATGGGTCAACAGACTTCTCACTTTTTCTTACAACAGAGACAGAAATATTTTTGGTGTCAGCTATCGATGCATTGGCGGCGTTGTTGGCGTTCGGGCGTTGCGCGCGCATAGCAAACTAGGGAGTCAATATGGAACAACTTGCATCAATTGCTATCGCAGGCTGCCTGGCTTGGGCCAGTGGTATTCGGCTCTACGTCGTATTGTTTTTGCTCGGGCTGACGGGACACTTTCACTGGCTCGATTGGCCGCTACCGCCATCGCTACAAGTCTTGGCGCACCCGTTAGTAATTGGCACATCAGGCCTCTTAGTGTTGTTGGAATTTTTTGCCGATAAAATTCCCGCTGTTGATTCCATTTGGGATGCGATTCATACCTTCATTCGCATTCCTGCTGGCGCGCTGTTGGCGGCAGGCGTGATTGGCGCAGATGACGGTCCAGCCTGGGCGGTGGTGGCAGGCTTGCTAGGCGGCACGATCACCGCGGGAACACATTTTATGAAGGCCGGTAGCCGCGCCGCGATTAACACCTCGCCCGAACCTGTCAGCAATTGGGTTGCCTCCTTTAGCGAGGATGCTGCTGTGTTCGGCGCTTTGTGGCTGGCGTTCACGCATCCGCTAGTGTTTGTGTTGCTGTTAATTTTGTTTGTGTTGCTGACGATTTGGCTGTTGCCGAAATTGTGGCGCTTTGTAAAGCGGATGCTACGGCGCGTGGTTGATTTGTTCTCGGGTGGAGCCTATCCGCGTCCCACTTAAAACTGCACCATACACCTACGATAACACGCCAAACAACAAGACCAAACTAAACCGCACGCCTCTCAATCAACGCTTGCGCAAGGGTGCCACTATCGACGTATTCAAGCTCTCCGCCGACCGGTAAGCCGCGGGCGATACGCGTCACGCGGACGCCGTGTTCACCGAGCATTTCGCTCACATAGTGCGCAGTCGCCTCACCTTCGACGGTAAAATTGGTGGCCAGAATGACTTCTTTGACCAAACCGTCCAGCGCGCGATTCAACAAACGTTCAAGGTGAATTTCTTTGGGACCAACACCATCAAGCGGCGAAAGGCGTCCCATCAACACAAAGTAAAGCCCGCGATAAGTTTGCGTCTGTTCCATCATCAGCAAATCGCCCGGCATCTCGACGACACATAGCAGCGCTTGGTCTCGCCTACTAACTCCGCCCCGTCCGCTGTCCAGATCACCCGATTCACAAATTTCGCAAATCTCGCGCTCTGTGAAGGTATTACACATCCCACAATGGCGCACACGTTCAATCGCATTTTGCATTGCGCCGGCGAGGCGCGCTGCACCAGCCTGATCACGCTGCAAAAGATGGTATGCCATGCGCTGTGCTGATTTCGGCCCCACCCCAGGCAAACAACGCAAGGCGTCGATCAGCACCTCTAGGCTCGAAATCGGGCTGGATGATCTATTTGATTTTTGTACAGGAGATCGCATCAAAATGATTTTTTATAGGCGCTGCGTCTGAGGGAACTGCGAGAGACTTCTATACAAAAAATCCTGCAGTTTTTCCAGCAAGTCTTTAGCGCCCGCCCCGACAAAAAGGTCGGGATTTAAAGTTGTCGGACGGTTTAAAACGGCATTTTAAAGCCGGGCGGCAGCTGCATCCCCGCCGTAAAGCCTTGCATTTTTTCCGCCGACGTCGCTTCTGCTTTGCGCACCGCATCATTCATCGCAGCTGCGATTAGATCTTCGAGCATTTCTTTGTCGTCCATCACGGTCGGATCAATCGAGATTCGCTTCACATCGTTACGACAGGTCATGACGACCTTGACTATGCCGCCGCCCGATTGGCCTTCCACTTCTATTAGCGCCAATTGCTCCTGCGCTTTTTTCATGTTCTCTTGCATTTGCTGCGCTTGCTTCATCAGGCCACCGAGGCCACCTTTTGGGATCATGTTTTTTCCTATTGATACATGGGGTGAATTACGGAGCAGGACGAATGGTGGCACGATTAACATCGGCGCCAAAATCCTGCTTCAAGTTTTTTACAAACGGATCTTGGTCGATTGCGGACTCAGCCGCCGCCTGCTCGCGGGTGCGGGTGCGATCTTCCTGTGCGGCGACGCTGTTACCGCTGCCTGCAGCTTCGTTAGCAGCAGAGTCAACGTTAATCATCAATCGCAAATTTTTACCCAAACTCGCGGCGAGCGCTTCTTTGAGTTTCTCCTGATACGCCTTCAGCGCAAGATGCTTGTGAGCATCCGCCAAACCGAGCACGAGCAAACCATCTTTGAACGATTGAAACTCCACCTGCTTGGCCAACATACTCGCCATGCCTGTGAAGTTTTGCCGCACGACAAACGCGGGCCAATCTCCGTCAAAAGCGGCATGGGTCAGCATTGGCGTTGGCGCCGACGGGAGCGCTGACAACGGAGTGGAAATTGATGACAGCGTTGATGGGTGCGTTGATGACGGCGTTGGCGACTGCGACTCTGAAACCCTAGCAACGGCGGGCGTTTCCACGGCATATTGCTGGAAAGCCTTATCTGCCGGGGCGTTTGAAGGTATTGCCTCAGCAGTGGCCGCCGGGCGAGGCTTTTGAGTGGTTGCTAGTGTGGAATCAGTGCTATGACCGGCAAGCTGTGCTGCACCCTCACCGTTTTTAAACGCGAGCATCCGCAGCAGCGTCATCGTAAAACCGGATTGCTCATCCGGGGCTAACGCCAAATCACGCCTTCCCAGCAACGAAATTTGATAAAAAAGCTGCACATCATCGGGCGTCAATTGCCCGGCAACGGCGGCGATTTTTGGAGCGTCCGGGCCTTCAACCGCATCGACACCGGCGCTCTGCACCAAAGCCACACGCGATAGCACGCTGGCCAAGTCTTTAAGCGTTAATTCAAATGATACATTCCGTTCACCCAAGCCGGAAATTTCAGCCAGCAATGCTTTGGCATCTGCTGCTACCAAACACGACAACATCGAAAACAAATAAGTTTGATCGAGCACGCCCAGCATGGTCGCCACTTGATCGGTTTTGACCTCGCCCGCGCCATACGCAATCGCTTGGTCGAGCAGCGATAGCGCATCACGCGCACTTCCCTCGCCAGCACGACCAATCATCTCTAATGCAGGCTGCTCGAATGGCACTTTTTCCACCTGCAAAATATGTGCAAGATGCTCGGCCAGCAGAGTTGGCGACAAATTTTTCAAGTTAAATTGCAAACACCGCGACAGCACCGTAATCGGCAGCTTTTGCGGATCAGTCGTCGCCAAAATAAATTCCACGTGCGCGGGCGGCTCTTCAAGCGTCTTCAACATCGCGTTGAATGCTTGCTTCGAGAGCATATGAACCTCGTCGATAATGTAAACCTTATAACGGCCCGAAACCGGCGCGTATTGTGCGGTCTCCAACAACTCACGCATTTCATCGACTTTAGTATTCGTGGCCGCATCGACTTCCAGCAAATCAACAAAGCGCCCCGCATCAATATCCTTGCACGACTGGCACACCCCGCAAGGGGTGGAGGTCATGCCGCCGCGTCCATCGATGCCCAAACAATTGAGCGCCTTTGCCAGAATACGCGCCAATGTTGTTTTACCAACCCCGCGTGTGCCGGTGAACAAATAAGCATGATGGATACGCCCCGTATCGAGCGCATTCGCCAATGCCCGCACCACGTGCTCTTGCCCGACAACATCAACAAAGTTGCGGGGACGCCATTTGCGGGCTAGAACTTGGTGGCTCATGGTAGCGGGGGGTGGTTAGAAGCGTGCGGGGTTTCGCTTGGGGCTTTTGTACACGTAAAAATAAAATCTGGCTTCGCCAATTTTCATCACACACCAGGCTCGAAAAAAGTAGGGTTTCACTTTTTTCGATTTCGATTAGGGTGGCGAGCCTGACCCTCGGCACTACAACTACTTCGCTGTGGCTGCTTCGTTCCCGACCTGACCCGGTTCACAAAGGCTGCATGCGAGGAGACCCGCCACTTGTGATTTTAGCGCACTTCGTGGGTGGATTTTAATTGCATGGATTTAAATTTTGATCGTTTTTTGATTTTTGTGACGATCATCTTCCGTTGTCGGCGCAGAGAATCTCCATCACAACCTTGCCCTCCCGTGTGGCGGGGCCGAGATGGAGGTGCGCAGGCTAAAATCAAACAGGACAAGTCCGAAACCCACAAAATATATCTGAACGATCCTTGGTATAAAAATTTCGATATTGCGGCGATTTCATGACAGCATGCGTCGCAAACGATGCGCCGCGTAGCACCTGATGCGTATGAAACCACGGCGCTGAATATTCCTGATACACCCCGCGCTCAAAACCTGGATGGGGCAAAAATACGGATGAAGTCCATTCCCAGACATGCCCCACACTCGCCCAAAATGCAGGTGAACGCATCGCGGCAAACTCCCACTCGGCCTCTGTCGGCAGGCGCCGGTTATTGGCGCGGCAATACGCTTCCGCTTCAAAATAATTGATGTGTATCGCGGCAAGATTTTCTGGCATTTTGTTGAGATTGTTTCGTGAATTTTTTAACCTCCACGCATTGCCCTCGACTGACCAATTTTCAGAATTTTCATACGCCGCACTGGCGCAAAATGCCTCAAACACCCCGCCAGACAAGGGGTTAACCGAAATGGAAAACGGTGCAACCGTCACTTTCATCGGCGGCATTTCGTTATCGAATGGCATACGCGAATGGGATTTCTCATCGCCAACTCCCAAAAAAAACGCACCGCCCTCAAAACGTAAATCGCCTGATGATTCAACCAATTTTTCCCGCTTGGGCACACAATCAGGTAGCGGCAAACCTAGTGCTGTCAGCGTCATCGTGAGGGCTTCCTGATGCATAAATTCATGCGCCAACACCAAGCCAATGTTGGCATCTATGGCGTTTATTTCAGCCGCTTCGCACAGCAGCGCTTTACAGACCAAATCAAGCACCTCGTCCATGTAGGCGAACAGCCGCTCACGGCTAGGGTAAGCGCTCGTCCAGCGATCACGATGGGCAATCGTATTGGAGTTCAGCAGTGCCTCGGCAAAAGCACTGCATGATGGAGGCAGTTCACGATGTTCACCGACCAACAGTGCAACCGGTAAACGTAGCGCAAAATATTCCTGAAACCACGCAATATGACCGAGCTCCCAAAGCGGTGGATTGATGTGCGACAAATACGGCACTTCAGTAGGCGTCCACAACGAGGGCGGCAAATCGGCATAAAGCGCCAGCGTATAATTTCGCTGTGCGCGAAGCCACATGACTAAATTGTTTGGCTCAGTTTTACTGCTCATCACGTTCAAACCCCTTACATCAGCAACTGCGTCAACACACCTACCCTAAAAATTGCGATCTGTTTTGAAAGCACATCATCTCGACCAAGCCTGGATAGTCATCGCCACGCCCTATCTGGCCGATGCCAACAACGGCAACTGGCGCACCGCACACCGCTGGTCTACGCTATTGTCGCAACACTACCGCGTAATTGTACAAGGCGATGAAAGCGAAAAAATTGAAGCGTCCCAATCTCCAACGGCTGCGCCTGATCTATTGATTGCCCTACACGCCAGACGAAGCGCCAGCCTCATTCAGCAATGTCATACACAACATCCCGACACGCCTATCGTGGTCGTGCTCACCGGCACTGATCTCTACAAAGACCTGCCCTATAACGCCGATGCCCAAGCCTCGCTGCAAACGGCTAATGCTCTCATTGTTTTGCAAGAAGACGCAATCCAGCATATTCCGCTGCAATATCGCCATAAAACGCATGTGGTTTTTCAATCTGCCAAGCCACTTGCGCCTGCGCAAAAAACCAAAGGCAAACTGCAATGTGTTGTCGTTGGCCATCTGCGCGATGAAAAAGACCCTACCACCATCTTGAACGCATTGAATGATCTACCCACCGCCTTACCGATCCATATCACTCACATCGGCGCACCACTAGACACTATATTGGCAGCGGCTTCGCAAGCAAAGATGGCTGAAGATGGTCGCTATCACTGGGTTGGTGCACTGTCCCACGGACTAACGCGGGCTGCTATCAAGCGTTCGCATGTGTTGATTCACCCGTCGATAATGGAAGGTGGCGCAAATGTAATTGCCGAAGCTATTTTGTCCGGCACACCGGTGCTGGCCTCTAAAATGTCTGGCAATATCGGCATGTTGGGATATGATTATTCGGGTTATTTTCCAGTGGGTGACGCGAAGACGCTGGCGGCTTTGATGCAGAAATGTTTATCCGACCCCAATTTCTTATTGCGCCTCAACATCCAGGCTCAAGGTCGCGCCCAATTGTTTCTACCCGCAACCGAACGCGATACGCTAAAAAAAATTATTCAATCATTGATTGGTAGATAGTCGGCTCCTTCGTGCCAACCTTCGCCTCAAATCTTCGCACCAACCTTAGCGCCAATCAAAACGCCAACCAAGCGCCGATCAAGTTCGTCGCCTGAAACCAAAGCGCGTTTCAAAGCGTAGACAAAGAGTAGAATCTGGTTAAATTCTCACCTACTTTGGAGTAACCCTCTTGAACGCACCCGACCAAATCCAATCGATGCAATCGATC
>JANYBL010000113.1 GCA_025360815.1 Burkholderiales bacterium | reverse complement strand
TCAAGCTTGAATCGTCGCCGAAGGCGCAACTCCCGTAACCGCTCAGGCTCACATACCTGGACTGCATAGCTTCTCTGGAGAGCGCTGGTGTTGATGATTCAACCCCAAGCCACCGAAGGGGCACACGGTTTTTGCATTTTTTATTTTTCGCAAAAATCGTAATCTCTCAGGTATCAAGGACAGAGGGGAATGACGATTTTTTCGTTCGAATATTATCGTTCATCATCCTTTCACGTTCTTGTTATCCGGAGTCTCATGTCTACACCTCAAGTAATGCTGCGGCGCACGCCGCTTTACGAAACTCACCTGCGCTTGGGCGCCAAGTTGGTCGATTTCGGCGGCTGGGAAATGCCGCTCCATTACGGCTCACAAGTCGACGAACACCACGCGGTGCGCCGCCACGCCGGCATGTTCGATGTCTCTCATATGTGCACGGTCGAGGTTGTTGGTGCAGCGGCAAAGACGTTTCTGTTGTACGCCATCGCCAACAATGTTAATAAACTCAAGAGCCGTGGCCGGGCGCTTTATTCCTGCATGTTGAATGAACGCGGCGGCGTCGTCGATGATTTGATTGTCTATTATTTTGACGACAACACGTTTCGCTTGGTCGTCAACGCGGGTACGGCTGAGAAGGATGTCGCGTGGATGCAGGGCATCATCGACCGCGAACAATTTGCGGTCACCCTCACGCCACGCACTGATGTCGCCATGATCGCTGTACAAGGGCCGGCTGCACGAGAAGCGGTTTGGAAAGTGTTGCCAACTTCACAAGCGCTAACGGCGGAGCTCAAACCATTCAATAGCGCGACGGCGGGTGATTTTTTTATCGCCCGTACCGGCTACACAGGGGAAGATGGTTTTGAAATTATTTTACCTGCGGACCAAGCTGCAACATTTTGGTCGCAGCTACAAGCCGCTGGCGTTGCACCTTGCGGCCTGGGCGCACGCGACACGTTGCGTTTGGAAGCGGGCATGAATTTGTATGGCCAGGATATGAACGACGCGACCTCGCCGCTGGAATCAAATTTGGCATGGACAGTTGATCTTTCAACTGACCGCCAATTTGCCGGTCGCGCCGCACTCGAAGCCGCGCCTGCCAAACAACAGCTCGTCGGCCTAATCCCGCTAGTCGCTGGCATCTTGCGCGGCCATCAAGTCGTACAAACGCCCGCAGGGAATGGCGAAATTACCAGCGGATCATTCTCCCCTACTTTGGGTAAATCGATTGCGTTTGCCCGCATCCCCGCCGCTGTTGCGATTGGCGACACGGTGCAAGCTGAGGTGCGCGGCAAATGGCTTGATTGCCGGGTCACGAAATTCCCTTTTGTTCGTAACGGGCAGGCGCTTGTTTAAGCTCGTCTCACCTTGTTTAGGCTCAGCTTTCCGTGCGTTGCCTCATCTAGGATCGCCTAATTTTTTAACAACTTTTATTTAACGCATTCACCAACAACGGAGACCATCATGTCAAACAATATCCCAACCGATCTTAAATACGCCCCCAGCCACGAGTGGGTCAAAGCCGAAGCGGATGGCACCCTTACCGTTGGCATCACACACCATGCCCAAGATGCACTGGGCGATTTGGTTTTCATTGAGTTGCCCGCAGTTGGCAAGCAGCTAAAAGCAGGACAGGAAGCTGTCGTCTTGGAATCGGTAAAGGCCGCGTCGGATGCGTATTCCCCGGTTGCAGGCGTGGTGGTCGCCGTGAACCAAGCGGTTGCTGATTCGCCTGAGAGCCTCAACGCCGCACCATACGATTCGTGGTTATTCAAATTACAACCGGCCGCAGACGCAACCACGGACGCCATGCTAGATGCTGCCGGTTATGCTGCCAACATTGGACAAGCCTAATTTTCGGACCGAAAGATAACAATGAACCGTATTGAATTTTCCACGTTAGAAGCGCATGACGCTTTTATCGAACGTCATATCGGCCCGTCGACGGCTGAACAGCAAGAAATGCTGGCCACGTTAAAACGCCCTTCGCTCGACGCTTTAATCGATGAGGTCGTACCAGTCAGTATTCGCTCGAAAGCCGCATTGGCGCTGCCTTCCCCGCTTAACGAGCCAGAAGTATTGGCTAAAATAAAATCGATTGCAAAGAAAAACAAGGTCTTCAAAAACTATATCGGCATGGGTTATTACGGTACGCACACACCGAATGTTATTTTGCGCAATGTGTTGGAAAACCCTGCCTGGTATACGGCCTATACGCCCTATCAGCCGGAAATTTCGCAGGGTCGCCTGGAGGCGCTCATCAACTTTCAGACGATGGTGAGTGACCTGACGGGCCTCGATATTGCCAACGCTTCCATGCTTGATGAAGCGACCTCGGCCGCCGAAGCAATGACCCTGGCACGGCGCTTTGCGAAGGCCGAGAGCAATGTATTTTTTGTCTCGAACCGCTGCCATCCGCAAACCATCGCGGTGATCCAAACCCGGGCGGCAGGTTTTGGCATCACCGTAAAAATCGGCGACGAAGCTGACGCGGCAAGTGAAAATATTTTTGGCCTGCTGCTGCAATACCCAGCCTCTACCGGCCGTGTAATCGACTATCGTCAACTCATCTTAAAAGTGCAGACCAAAGGTGCGGTGGTGGTAGTGGCCGCTGATTTGTTAAGCCTCGCACTGCTGACGCCACCCGGTGAATTGGGCGCTGACATCGCTGTCGGCACCACACAGCGCTTCGGTGTACCGATGGGATTTGGTGGGCCACACGCGGCTTATTTGGCTTGTAAAGACGCCTATAAACGCCAACTGCCGGGGCGGTTGGTCGGCGTCTCGATTGACAACATGGGTAATCCTGCCTACCGGCTTACTTTGCAAACTCGTGAGCAGCACATCCGCCGCGAAAAAGCGACCAGCAATATTTGCACCGCCCAAGTGCTGTTGGCGGTG
Organism: Burkholderiales bacterium; assembly: GCA_025360815.1. Taxonomy (GTDB): domain Bacteria; phylum Pseudomonadota; class Gammaproteobacteria; order Burkholderiales; family Usitatibacteraceae; genus UKL13-2. The sequence goes on along the minus strand of JANYBL010000113.1, from coordinate 19,766 downwards.
ATGGCCGGCATGTACGCGACTTACCACGGCCCAGCGGGATTAAAGCGCATTGCGGCTTACGTGCATCGGGTTGCGGCCACCTTTGCGACTGGGCTCACTGAGCTGGGCTTTGTGCTTGCGGATGAAACTTTTTTTGACACGGTAAGCATCAATACTGGCGATAAAACACCGCAGATTCTAGCCCGAGCAGCGACACTGGAAATCAACCTGCGCCGTGTTGATGCAGGCACCATTTCCGTATCGCTGGATGAAACAACAACCAAAGCCGATGTCGAAATTTTGTGGGGCGTATTTGGCAATAGCACCGGCAATAGCACCGGCAATATTGGCACGAAACTTTCATTCGTAGAGGTTGAGAAACGCGCTAAGGACGCCCTACCCGTTGCGCTCCTCCGTACCTCAGCCTACCTTACACATCCGGTATTTAATCGTCATCATTCCGAGACGGAAATGCTGCGCTATTTACGCGCCCTCTCCGACAAAGATTTGGCATTGGACAGGACCATGATTCCGCTCGGCTCTTGCACCATGAAGCTTAACGCGACCGCTGAAATGATCCCGGTTACTTGGCCAGAATTTTCAAACATGCATCCGTTCGCGCCGCAAGATCAGACTGCGGGCTACCTTGAATTGATTGCCGATTTGGAATCCTCACTTTGTGAAATCACCGGTTATGACGCGGTTTCGTTGCAACCCAACTCGGGAGCACAAGGCGAATACGCGGGCTTGTTGGCCATTCAGGCCTATCACAAGGCACGCGGCGAGGCGCATCGCAATATCGTGTTAATTCCCAGCTCCGCACACGGCACAAACCCGGCATCGGCGCAAATGGTTGGCATGGAAGTTGTTGTTGTGGCTTGCGATGCGGCGGGCAATGTCGACGTGGCTGATCTCACCAAGCATGCCGAGGCGCACAGCAATAATCTGGCCGCGCTGATGGTCACTTATCCATCAACGCACGGCGTGTTTGAAGATGCGATTGTGGATATTTGCGCACTAATACACAAACACGGTGGGCAAGTTTATCTCGACGGCGCGAACATGAATGCGGTGGTCGGTGTGGCCAAACCGGGCAAATTTGGCGCGGATGTTTCGCATTTGAATTTGCACAAAACATTTTGCATTCCGCACGGCGGCGGCGGTCCCGGTGTTGGGCCAATTGGGGTGCGGGCGCATTTGGCGGCGTATTTGCCATCGCGTTTCTCAATTGATACAAGTGCTGCTACTGGGGCGATCTCGGCGTCACCCGCTGTTGGGCCGGTCTCGGCAGCACCTTACGGAAGTGCCAGCATCCTGGCGATCTCGTGGGCGTACATCGCGCTGATGGGTAGCGAAGGGTTAACACAGGCGACCAAAGTAGCGATTCTGAACGCGAACTATATTGCTGCTCGCCTCAGTCCACATTACCCGATTTTATTTTCGGGTAACAACGGTTTGGTGGCGCATGAATGCATTTTGGATACGCGCCCGCTCAAAGAAAAAAGCGGCGTGAGTGCTGAAGATATCGCCAAGCGTTTAATCGATTACGGTTTCCATGCGCCAACACTCTCGTTCCCTGTTTCTGGCACGTTGATGGTCGAGCCAACCGAAAGTGAATCAAAATTTGAGTTGGATCGGTTTATCGACGCGATGATTTCCATCCGCAACGAAATCCGCGCGATTGAAGCAGGCAAGCTGGACCGTGACGACAACCCACTCAAAAACGCACCCCACACAGCACAGGTCATGATGGCCGAATCGTGGGTCCACGACTACAGCCGCGAACTGGCAGCGTTCCCATTGCCAAGTTTGAAGCAGTCAAAGTATTGGTCGCCCGTAGGCCGTGTTGATAATATTTACGGCGATAAGAATGTATTTTGTAGCTGCCCTCCTTTGTTGACTTATCAAAGTGAGCAAAATCAGCAAACGGAAGTAACGGCAGCTGAGTAGGCAAGTTGGCCGGGAAAATACCACACAATTGAAAGGTGCTTCACCCCGAAACCCTAGCGCTGGCGCGGCGTTTGGGGTGGATTACCTCTCAGCGGTGAGTCAATTTACAGGGCCAGACGAACAGCGACTTTTTGCCCTCACGTAATTGGAAAATCCCGACGAATCCGTTTGATACGCTTTTGACTTTTCGCCCCACCTTTTAATGTCCTTGCCACCGCAATTGTCTTCACGAATTTTTCGTTAGCGACAGGTAGCGTGGAAGGCAGTGACGATGCGAATGAAATCTGCCCGATGGGCCTGGCGAATCGCCACTGCTTCGTGGGCCCGTTTTACGACGACAGTTCTCTCTGCCGCCTAGACTCAAACAAACAAACCCCGCTCGCTACTGACACGTTCAAACTCTCGACCGAGCCGAACATCGGGATGCTGACAATCTCGTCGCAGTTTTCACGTGTCAGCCTGCGCAAGCCTTCTCCCTCCGCGCCAAGTACCCATGCCAGCGGTCCTCTTAGGGTCGCGTGAAACAAATCTTTGTTGCCATTTTCGTCGGCGCCGACGATCCAGATATCACGTTCTTTTAGTTCTTTCAGCGTCCGCGCAAGATTGGTGACGGTGATGTAAGGAATACTTTCCGCAGCACCCGATGCCACCTTCATCACCGTCGCCGTTAAACCCACGCTGCGATCTTTCGGCGCAATCACGGCGTGTACACCCGCTGCATCAGCCACGCGCAGGCAGGCGCCAAGGTTATGCGGGTCGGTCACACCATCTAGCACAAGTAAAAATGGCGGCACGGTTAATTCTTCGAGAACATCATCGATAAATTGCGGAAGCAAACTGGGCTCTACCAAGATCACCACGCCCTGATGCCGCGCATTGCCGGTGATGCCGTCAAGTCTCGCGCCATCAACTTGCATGACGCGGACGTTTTTATCTTTGGCGTGCGCCAATAAATCTTCCATGCGCTTATCAATGCGCTTGGCATCGACATACATCTCGCGCACGCTCTCGGCACGAACGCGTAGGCGCGAGGTGACCGCGTGAAATCCAAATACGACTTGGGGCTTCATGTTTTCTTCTTTTTCTTGGCTAGCAGTGCGCCAGTTGCTTTGGCCTTGATCCCAGCTTTACTTTTCGCTTTTTGCGATGTGAGCGATGTTTGCTTGGATGTTTGTTTTGATGTTGCTTTGAGCGATTTTTTGCTCGCCGATTTCGGCAATAATTCGGGCTCAACTTTCATCTTGCGTTTGCTCACCACATGCTCGGTCGCAAAGCCTGCAACTGGCGTGGTGGGCGGATTGGCGCTGGTAAAGGTGACAATTTTTTTATCTGCTTTGGCGGCAACGGGTGAACTCGTTTTCCTAACCACTTTTTTTTCTGGCAGCGCTTTGCCTTCGCGCTTAGGGAAAGCAGGCAACGACGGCAATTCGGCTGTTGCGAATTTATTCCTGGGCGCTTTGCCGGGCTTTTGACTGAACGCAGGCGCAATGTTTTGTCGCGCACTTTTGTCCCCATCGGCTAAATCTAAGTCATCTTCTTCCTTAGCATTGTTGGCTCGCGCCGGCTTGTCGGTCGTCAGCGCAAAATCGATTTTGCTGGTTTCAATATCGACGCGCACAACTTTAATATTGATGCGGTCCGACAATTGGAATTTCTTGCGGGTGCGTTCGCCCAAGATCAAATGTTTGTCTTGATCGAAATGGAAATAATCTTGGCCAAACTCAGAAATATGTACCAAACCTTCGACATAAACTTCATCTAAGGTCACGAAGATACCGAAGCCCGTCACGCCAGTAATCGTCCCAGTAAAAACTTCGTTGATGCGATCTTTCATGTAAAAACATTTTAGCCACGCCGTGACATCGCGTGTTGCTTCGTCCGCACGGCGCTCGGTGGCAGAACACTGCGTGCCAAGCTGATCCCAAGGCGCCTTCGGGTCGTAGGTTTCGCCTTTCAACACGGCTTTGATGGCGCGGTGGGTGAGCAAATCAGGGTAGCGACGGATCGGCGAGGTGAAGTGCGCGTAAGCATCGTAAGCCAAGCCAAAATGCCCTGCATTATCGGGACTGTAGACGGCTTGTTTCATGGAACGTAGCATCACTGTTTGCAGCAGCGGCGCATCGGGACGCTCCTTGATCTTGGCTAAGACAGCACCGTAGTCAGATGGCTTCGGTTCTTTTCCGCCCATCATCTGCAGTCCGAAATCTTTAAGCATCGCACGCAGTGCAACGAGCTTTTCTTCGCTCGGCCGCTCGTGAACACGATACAAATTGGGATGCTCGTTTCCGAGCAAATAATTCGCCGCACAAACGTTGGCGGCGAGCATACATTCTTCAATCAATCGATGTGCGTCGTTGCGGGTGGTCGGCACGATGCGTTCGATCTTGCCCTGATCGTCGAACATCATCATGGTTTCGGTCGTCTCAAAATCAATCGCGCCGCGCTTGTTTCTCGCTGCCAGCAAAACGCGGAAGACTTGATCCAACATTTTTAAATGCGGAATAATTTTTACGTCCAGCCCGTGCTCAGTTCCATTCGCCTCCATGCCATAGATGGCTTTTGCCACGCTTGTGTAAGTGCAGCGGGCGGCGGAATGGAACACAGCCTCCATAAACTCATAGCGCTTGACTTCACCAGTCAGCGAGATTGACATATCACACACCAAAGCTAGGCGATCCACATGCGGCTTTAGCGAACACATTTCATTCGAGAGTGCTTCCGGCAACATCGGGATCACACGCCTCGGAAAGTAAACCGAATTGCCACGATTACGCGCCTCGCGATCCAGCGCATCACCGGTTTTAACGTAGTGCGAAACGTCTGCAATCGCCACCAATAATCGGTAGCCGGAATTTTTGCCACCGCCTTCTTTTTCAGCGTAAACGGCATCGTCAAAATCTCTGGCGGTTTCTCCATCAATGGTGACAAATGGCAGATCGCGTAAATCCACGCGCCCTTTCATATCAGCCGTGGTCACTTTCTTCGGGATCTTTGCCTCAATATCCAATACATCCTGCGGCCATTCATGAGGCAGATCGTGCTTGCGCAACGCAATCTCAATTTCCATGCCCGGATCAGCGTAGTTGCCAACAATTTCTAAAACCCTGGCGACGGGCTCGGCTTGTTTGGAAGGCTGGGCAACGAGTTCGACCATAACCACTTGGCCTGCGGTTGCGCCGCCAGTGTAGCCAGGTTCGATCAAAATATCTTGGCTGATTCGTTTATTTTCGGCCACCACAAAATACACGCCGTGTTCGACAAACAAACGCCCGACTAGTTTGGTATTGCCACGCTCGATGACTTCGACGATCGCCGCTTCACGCCGGCCACGTTTATCAAGACCAACCTCGCGCACCACCGCACGATCACCGTGTAGTACTTTCTGCATTTGTTTGGGGCTCAAAAATAGATCATCCGTGCCGTTATCGGGAACCAAAAAACCAAAGCCATCAGGATGGCCTTGCACTTTTCCGGGGATCAGATCGAGCTTATCGAGCAGGCAGATGTCGCCTTTTCGGTTGCGCATCACTTGGCCATCCCGCTCCATCGCGTTTAGTCGGCGGACGAAGCCTTCTTGCTCGGTATCGGCGATGTCCAGCCTTGCTGCGAGCGTTGCCGCATCCGCTGGGACGCCGATTTCGGCCAACAACTCCAGAATGAGTTCACGGCTGGGGATGGGGTTTTCGTATTTATCGCGTTCGCGCTCCAGATGCGGATCGCCCGCGCGGCTGGCTGGTTGGCGGTGGGTTTGAAGCTTGGATTGAGTAGACGCAATGACGGCGGTCGACTTGCTGACATGCGCGCCAGACGCGGATTTATTTTTGATGTTTTTTGAGTGTGTAGACAATTGGGATCTTTTCATATATATTTCGGCCTCATTTTACGTGAGCCGAGTGTTTTTTTGTAAAGCGTTTTTAAAACGTTTTTCAGTTCCAGCTTGGACATTTGCATTTTTTTCGTAAAATGAATGACATAGTGAAAAATTGCCCGGGTGGCGGAATTGGTAGACGCACATGGTTCAGGTCCATGCGCCAGCAATGGTGTGAAAGTTCGAGTCTTTTCCCGGGCACCAGATTTTTAGTTATTTGACGACGTCGTAAAAGCCGCTTACCTGCGTTGCAGACAGTGGCTTTTTTGTGCGCGGTGCTGTGATGGTTTCGGCACGACCGGCGCATCAAATCCAGCTCAAACCCCTCGCCAGCGCTGGCGCTTACCCGACGAAGTGACAAATTTTTTGCGGATGGGTGCCAATAGAATCTGCATCGACAAACGCTGTTAGCGGCGCAGACTAAAAAGGCGCGCTATCAATTTGGTTCTGAAATTGGTGCCCGGGGCCGGAATCGAACCGGCACGCCCCTTTTACGGAAAGCGACGGATTTTAAGTCCGTTGTGTCTACCTGTTTCACCACCCGGGCGCACTTGTGTTACCAATCCATTTTACCGCGATTGCTATTGCTATTGCCATTGACGCCGTATTGACACCAAATCAGTGTTTTTTCAGACGCCCCACTTAAGAATGGAGCAATGATACAAAAAAGCCACCGCAGGGGTGGCTTTTGCGTTTTTGGAGGCGCGAGCCGGAGTCGAACCGACCTACACGGATTTGCAATCCGGTGCATAACCGCTTTGCTATCGCGCCCACGACGTTTGTTGCCAGCTGCTCAAATGAAACAGGGAAACCGCTGTTATGTTGATTGTGCCTCAAGCAACCGGCATCGCATCAAAAACGTCGATTTCCCTTTAATTTGGAGCGGGAGAAGAGTCTCGAACTCTCGACCTCAACCTTGGCAAGGTTGCGCTCTACCAACTGAGCTACTCCCGCAAACAACCGACATTATATACAAAAACGAAGCCGAGTCAAAACCAAAATAGTATGTACGATGGATTATCGAATAATTTATTGAATCAATGGGTAAAACACGCACCAATTTTTTCGCAACGAGTCGGCCGGAGCATCAGGGCAACCCACTATTTTGCGGGTGGGGAAACATCGAAATGGCTAACGAAGCAATTGGCATTGAGCGCATCCCCGCAGCGCAAAGTTTGCGATACACTTAACGGACGACGCGGCGAAACCAATACTTGGCATGTACGTGGTAATTTTGGAATATTCTGCAGTTTTATCGGCATTTCACTGGTCGGTGTCTTCTAGCGGCGCTTTTTGCTGGTTTTCAAACTCATCGAAATCGTCAAATGCTTCTTTGTCAATCTAAAATTTAACCTAGCATTAGAAAAATTTCTTTGCCGATGCGCCCGACAGGCTCCCAATCTGGTTTTTTGCCCCCGCCAAAAACGCCTCGTCCGGCGACAACAAGCGAGAATCATCACCGGCTGATGGCAGCACTTGAGCCCGGGCTCGCGGCCTTAACGCTGCCTGCCTGCATCATTGGGCCCGACATGCGGTTTTCATTTGCCAATCAAGCCTATGTCGCGCTCTCGCAACAGAACCGTTCGCTCACTAGCGTTCGTGTGCGCGAGGTATTAGGCGATGAGGTTTACAACGTCGTAGAGCCTTTTCTAGCGGCCGCGTTCACGGGCGTCACCAACACTTTCCGCCAACCGTTAACCGATGCCCGCGGCGCTAAGCGTTGGCTGAACGTTGACTGTTCCCCATATTCAAGTCCTGATGGCGCGATACTTGGCGTGATCGTAACCCTCCGCCGTGTTGAGGACAACCTCCCCCAAGAGCGCGTGCAAGCTGACCAGACGCTGGAGCTGCGTGCGCGCCCGGAAACCGCGGAAATACTCCTTGTGTACATTGATTGCGACTTCATTTTACGATTTGCCAATGATTCATTTTTTGAGTGGACTGGGAAATTAGCAAGCGATTTGCTTAACCGCAAAATTACCGATGCATTTGACCGAACGATCACTGATTTTTATCTCCCCTTCGCCAGGAGAGCAATGGCGGGCGAGACCGTTGCGATCGAAACCTTATCCCAAACACGCAACGGCGAACCAAGGCATCTTCGCGTCTCTTTCCACCCGGATCGTACCGATCTTGCCGACCGGGCTGATTGCAAAAGGGCAGGCACGATTAAGGGTATGTTTTTGCTGGTGCAGAACATTGAAAATGAATACCGGTTTCGGCAGTCGCTCGCTGCGAAGGAAGGCGAGTTACGTGATCTAGCAAGCAATATCGGTATGCCGTTATTCCAATGTGATCGCAATCTCAGGTTCAAATATGTGAATCAGGTTGCCGCGGATTTAGCCGGCTACACCGTCGACGAGATGATAGGCGGCTACTGGCCAGACTTTACAAACAAGGCGCAATTTGACGAATCAAAACAGTACATCGACCAGGCACTCGGGGGCAAACCCGCCGTATACGAGCGGCAAATTAAATTCAAGGGCCGAAAAAGCACACATGTTCGCGTCAATTTGACGCCTTGGCGAGATGCCGTCGGCGCGATAGACGGGCTGTATGTATACATCTCAGATGTCGATCGGGATTCCCGCGATAGAGCCGAGCTAATTGAGCGCGAGCGTCAACTAAAGCTCATTGCCAACAATATCGGTATGCCGCTTAGTTACATCGATATCGATGAGCGTTGGCGTTTTTATAATCAGACTGGAACCGATTGGACAGGTTTGGCTGAAAGCGAAATGGTGGGAAGCACAATTGCAAAATTTACCTCACCCGAGGTGATGGCAACTGTTCGCCCGTACCTAACACGCGCCTTTGCCGGTGAACCGCAAACCTATGAGCGGCTTGGTGATTTCCCCAACCGCGGCAAACGGTGGATACGTGGCCACCTGATTCCGGACATACAGGGGAATGGGAAAGTCGTTGGTATTTTTACCGTATTAACCGATATACATGACGACATGATGTTACGCCAAAATTTGGAGCTGCAAGAACGCCAGCTCCGACTATTTACGGACAACATTCCAGAGGCTATTGCCTACTTGGACACGGAGCGACGCTATAAATTTGTCAACAATACGTTCTTAGAGCTGCAGGGAAAGTCTAGGCATGAAGTGGTCGGCAAAACATCCGGCGAGGTACTGGGTCACGCCGCAGCCCAGCTTGCATCTCCCTACGTCGATCGAGCCCTCCAAGGCGAAACTGTTAGCTATGAAAGACTTGTAAAACTCGCAAGCGGCGACGAGCGATGGATGCGCATCCGAACTGTACCCGACCTTGGGGCTGGCAACGCGGTCCAGGGCATTTATGTGGTCGGCTTTGACATTCATGACGCTAAGAATATCGAGGCGGCGCTCAAAACCAGTGAGGCCGAACTACGTTTGGCGATGGATAGTTCGCCGCATTCGATGTCATACGTTGATCGCTCGTTTCGATATCAGCTGGTCAATAAGCAGCTCGAAACAGTGTTGGGTAAGACGCGTGAACAATTAATTGGTACCGACATCGCCACGGTTTTTGGTCAAGAACGATTTGAACAAATCAAGCCGATGTTGAACAACGTCTTGGAAGGCGAAACGCTGCGCTTGGAGCAGCTCGTTATGCAACAAGACGGTTCGCAACGGTGGATGATTCTGCGCTGCACTCCGCGGCGTGATGCTGAAAATAACATTATCGGGTTTTACTCGACCTCAACCGACGTTGATGAACTTAAGCAAACCGAGCTTGAACTCCGACATGCGAATTGGTTGCTCTCATCGCATTTTGAAAACACGCCGATGGCGGTGATCGAATGGGGATCCGATTTTCGCGTCAGGCGTTGGTCAGCGCAGGCCGAAAAAGTGTTTGGTTGGAACGAAAAAGAGCTAATCGGCAAGCACTTTAGCGAATGGTCGTTCGTTCCAGAACTGGATTTAGAATCCGTTAAATCTGCCGCCGAAACGCTTTCTCATGACGCGACACCGCATGCCACCAGTCTAAACCGCAACTACCGAAAAGACGGCCGTGTCATTTGGTGCGAATGGTATAACTCCAATTTATGTGATGAATCCGGCAAGATTGTTTCGGTCTTGTCGCTCGTGCATGACGTGACCGCGCGTGTCAACGCTGAGGAGCGGCTGGTTCACCAAGCCACGCACGACAGTTTAACGGGGCTGCCCAACCGCACGATGTTGCAAGAACGGTTACGGCAGGGGATTACAAGGGCGCGCCGGAGTGGCCTGCGCGTTGCCGTTTTGTTTGTTGATTTGGACCGTTTTAAAGATATCAATGACACATTAGGGCACCGCATTGGCGACGAGCTATTGCGGGAGATCGCATCGCGATTAAATAAAATGGTGCGCGAAACCGACTTACTGGTGCGTCTCTCAGGTGACGAGTTTATGCTGGTCGTAGAACAAATCGACGATCCCCGGGTGTCCGAGACCATCGCGACTAAATTGATTGATTCACTGCGCGTCCCAGTCGACATTGAAGGACATGAGATCCATGTCTCGGGGTCCGTAGGAATTAGTATTTTTCCTGATGATGCGGATAGTCCTGAGTCGCTACTAAAAAATGCCGATATGGCGATGTACCATGCCAAGGCAATGGGTAAGAATGGCTACCAGTTATTTTCAGCTGAATTAGCCGAACACGGTACCTCGATGCGCCTGATGGAAAATGCCCTGCGGACGGCGCTGCGCCATCAAGAATTTGAGCTCTACTATCAACCAAAAATTGATATCCGATCAAACCTGATTGTCGGTGCAGAAGCGTTATTACGCTGGCACCACCCCACCCGTGGCTTGGTGATGCCGGGGAGTTTTATGCATTTGGTGGAGGAAAGCAGTCTGGTTCATGATGTTGGCAATTGGGTTATGGCAACAGCATTTGCGCGTTTAAAAAATTGGCACGTACTGGCTGAAGCTGGTCAAACCTCATTTGAACATTTACAGCTGGCGGTGAATATTTCGGCGGGGCAATTTCGCAGCCCCAACCTGGCAGACCACATTATTGAACAAATCACACAGGCGGGCTGCCACCCACCCGCGGTTGAAATTGAGCTGACCGAAACTGGGCTGTTACGTGATCCGGATGGGGTCGGCAAGACCCTGTTGGCGTTGCGGAAACACGGTATTCGCGTTGCTATTGATGATTTCGGCACTGGTTTTTCGAGTTTGACGCACTTGAAGCGGTTCCGAGTAGATACCCTAAAAATTGATCGTTCTTTTGTGGCCGACATTTTGCTGGATCGCGATGATGCGGCGATTGTATCGGCGGTGATTGCGCTCGCGCATGCGTTAGAAATTGAGGTGGTTGCCGAGGGGGTGGAGACTAGGGAACAGCGTGCGCTCTTAGCACAGCAGGGCTGCGAGGCATATCAAGGTTACTTGTTTAGTCCGGCCGTACCGGCAGCCGAGTTTGAGCAAATGGTAAAAAACCAAACCGATTTCCCGCTCGGCAAAATTCAATAAGAATTTCATTCGAAACTTTAAGACGCTTTTGGTGGCGAATTTGCGCTGCATGAATTGGGCATTGGTCGATTAGACCAATGTGCGGATCAAATTACAACGGCGTTTGATCACTCACGGGTTTGATCATTATTTTCGCGCGGGAAAAACGCAGCTTTGAGATAATAAAACATCGACCAAACCGTCAATCCCGCGGCAACCCAGATAAGGATTCGCCCCGTGAGACGGCAATCCAAGATGCCAAATAATTTATCATCAAATAGCAAAAACGGAATCGCCACGAGTTGTGACACCGTTTTGATTTTACCGAGCATCGATACCGCTACGTTTTTCGACTGGCCAATCTGGGCCATCCATTCGCGCAGTGCGGAAATGGTAATTTCTCGTCCGATGATAATCAGGGCCACCACTGCATCGGTACGCCCCATTTCAACGAGCACAATCAAGGCTGCAGCGACCATCAATTTATCGGCAACCGGATCAAGAAACGCGCCAAACGCGGAACTCTGATTCCATCGTCGTGCCAGATAGCCGTCAAACCAATCGGTAATCGCCGCCGCAACAAAAATGATCGTTGCGACAATATTTGCCTGTTTGGTCGTTAGCCAATCTTCGGGGAAATATAAAACGGCCACGAACAACGGAATCGCCGCGATCCGCAGCCAGGTCAGGATGATAGGAATGTTGACTGGAATAGCGTGGGGCGCAGGCGGGCGGGATGGTGGGGACGCAAGTGACATGGCACTAGTGTAATTCGTTATAAAGCGTTTCGGCTAATTCTCGGCTGATTCCTTCTACTTTTAGTAAGTCTTCAACGCTCGCTGCCGCCACGCCCTGCATCCCACCAAACTGCGCAAGTAGCGCCTTGCGGCGCTTTGGGCCAATACCAGCAATGTCCTCCAACCTTGACGTATTGCGCTTCTTGGCGCGCCTTGCACGATGCCCGGTGATAGCAAATCGATGAGCCTCATCGCGGATTTGTTGGATTAAATGGAAGCCTATGTTGTCCATCGGCAAATGCAGCTCTTGTCGTGTACCGCCAAAAATGAGGGTCTCCAAGCCATGTTTGCGCCCTTCCCCCTTTGCAACGCCAATCAGTTGAATATCCCGAATACCAAGGTCGTTCATCACCGCCTCAGCAATGGCCAATTGGCCTTTCCCGCCGTCGATCAGGATCAAGTCTGGACGCGGTGCCGTCGCTTTCGCTGGCGTTGGTATGACAGCGGCGGCTGGGTTGGCGACTTTCGTATGGGTCGTCAGCGATGATGTTTTCGCTTTTGCAGATTTTTTTGCAGGCTCACCGGCCGCAGCAGCAATTGCACCGGCACCGGCATCGGCGTCGGTGTCGGTGTCGGTGTCGGTGTCGGTGTCGGCAGTGGCAGGGGCAACGTCATTTTCAGCGGCCAGGGTGGACCTAACCCGCACGGCATCCCAAGCCTTTTTTCCGGCTTGCGCTTGTGCTGGCTCTTCTTCCTCGCCCTCCCCGCCTGCGCCTGGCACCAACAAATCTTCCCCAGCGGCCAGACCCTTATACCGCCTAGTTAACGCATCGCGCATCGCTGCGTAGTCGTCGCCCGGCGTGATGCCGGTGATGTTGAAGCGCCGATATTCCGACGACTGCATCGCGCCGCGATCAAACACGACGCAAGACGCCACTGTTGCCTCGCCCATGGTGTGACTAATATCGAAGCATTCAACGCGTTCAATGTCGGGCAAACCCAAGGCGTCGCGCATCATCGACAATTTTTTGTCTTGCGAGGCTTTGTCGGTTAGTTTTCGCTCGATCGCGAACTGCGCGTTTTTCATCGCCATCGACATCCACACCTTCGCCTCACCTTGGGGGCGCGTAATTACTTTCACCTGCCGTCCGGCCACCTCCGACAAAAACACCTCCCAATCTTCGGTGTCAAATGTGCCGTCAACGACCACCCGGTTTGGCGGCTTTTCGCTGCTATAGTTTTGGTCGATGAAGGCAGTCAAAATCGACTCCAAGTCAGCTTGATTGACGTTCGAGGGGAACAAACTTTTATCCCCCAAATGCCGCCCACCACGGATCATCACCAGATTCACGCACCAGACGCCGGACATCTCCATCACCGCAATCACATCGACGTCGCGATCGCTCGCGGATTCAACAAACTGTTTGTTCAACACAGTTTGCAAATTGCGGATTTGATCTCGAAACACGGCCGCAGCTTCAAAATTGAGTTCCGCCGACGCGGCTTCCATTTTGCTATTGAGCTGCGCCAAAATTTCGTTCTCTTTCCCGGCCAAAAAGAGTTCGGTATGCTTAATATCCCGAACGTAGTCTTCCTTTGAAATGAGGCCCACGCACGGCGCCGAACAACGCCCGATCTGATGGAGCAAACAAGGCCGGGAGCGATGCGCAAACACCGTGTCGTCGCAGGTTCGGAGCTTGAACATACGTTGCAAATGATTGATCGTTTCGCGCACCGCCCAGACCGAGGGGAACGGGCCGAAATAGCGATGCGGTTTGACGTGGGTACCGCGATAAAAACGAATTTGAGGAAACTCTCGCCCGGTAACCATGATGTACGGGTAGGTTTTATCATCGCGAAACAGCACGTTGTACTTGGGCGCGAATGATTTGATTAAATTGATTTCAAGAATCAGCGCTTCGGATTCACTTCGCGTTACGGTTGTCTCGATGTCCGCAATATGCGAGACCATCAATGTGGTGCGCGGGCTCTCGTGGTTTTTGTTGAAGTACGACGAAACCCGTTTCTTTAAGTCCCGCGCCTTACCCACGTAAATCACCTCGCCGGTGGCGTTTTTCATGCGATAAACGCCCGGGAGTCCGGGGAGCTGCGCGAGAAAGGGTTTTGGGTCAAACATGGGGGGCAAAAAATCGGGTTCGGACTTACTACATCTAGTCTAAGAGCGGCGTTTCGGGCATTTTCACTTCGAAAGCACCGTCAATACTGGGGTTAACTTATTTACTCGCTTGTTTTCAAAAAAATAAGGGCATGACACTCTAGCATTTGCCAGAGGTCACACCCCATTGTGGTCTAATTTTATTGTTCAGTGCGGATTCAATAAAAGGCTGCCGTCGGCAATTTTGGCTATTTTTTTACGCCCTCATCTTTCATCGATTCCAGCTTCTTCAAATCCAATGCAGCCACGGCGGCTTTGATGGTGGCAAGATCAACCCCGCGACCGCTGGCGTTGACCATAAAGCGCTCGCCGAGAACAACCGAATACGAATTGGTGCCACCTTCTTGCTTAGACATTTTTTCGTTGACCATCCGACCATCAACTTTAGCCGTTTTTTCCTTGCTGTACTGGTCTTCTTTCTCGCCCTGTACGTTCGCCCAACTGGCGAGGCCCATCAAGCCACTCATGCCACCGGAATCAGAAACATCGAGCGAAACACTTTTTTGCCCGGTCTCATCGCCATATGTTGCTTCGGCTTTGGAAATCATGATCGAGGCCATCCCGGTGCGCTCGGCTTTGCTGGTTTTCTTGGGTAGACCGGCAAAGGTATCCGGGATAAACGGTTTTAATTGTTCAATCGAAACCGACTCCACGCTTTTGCCGCCGCCCATCAGTGTACCCATCATCGCGGCTGCGGCAGCTGCTTTCTCGGCATCCGTTCCGTTTTTCTCAGCAGCCTCCATTTTTTTGCCGCTTTCTTCCATTTTTTTACCCAAGTCTTGTAGCTTACCCATCGCGCTGTCTTTGTCGAAGGTAACTTTGTCACCGCTGCTGCTGTGATCGCCAAAACCATTGCCGCTCATTGCGCCTGTAGCCATCATCCCGATGCCGCCGATACAAGCGCTCAGCATACCAATGACCACCGCCAATACAATTGCACAAATGACGACGACTGCCGTGTAGCCAATTGCTTTGTCTTGCGGGCATTTCATGAGCATTGGCAGCCCCAGAAATAGGAGATAAAGGCTATATAAAGCGCCCAGAAGAGCGAGCAGCCCACCCACCCACGGCAAGATTTGGAATATCCCCGCGACCCACGCAGCGGTATACGAATAAACGGCTACTTTCATCGCTTGATCGGTATTTTTTTCACCCCCAAAACTTGGTGCCAAGGCGTTGATAATAAGCGACAAAATAAACACGCCAACGACTGCCATGACCAGGGTAAAAATCGCAACGCCAGCGCCCATTAGCAGCGGCGTACGGTAAGTGCCGCCAATAAACGGCAGGCTATGGCCGATCAGCGAGCTGCTCACAAAATGTGCAATCGCCCCAATCGCCGCCAGTGGCAATACGTATCCCGTGATCAACGCGCCGGCCGTCGCGGTTTCGCCACCAATCACCGGCCATTCGGTCTTCGGTGTCAGTATTATATTTTTGACGCGTTCGATGAGACCCATTTTTAAACCCCTTTTTGGTTATGAAAAATTAGCAATAAACCGATGTGGAAACATTTTGTGCAGATTTATCATACGTGATTTGCTGTCGTCTGTTTGCCGTGTTGCCTGAACTTCCGAACCGCCGTCAGCATCAATCAGCCGATATGTAGGTCACAACATCGCTCAAATCAGGCTGACCAGTAATCCCCTAAATGCGGGATGTCAAAATTAACAGATCAACACTTCGACGAGGCGCAAATTGCTATGATTGAGGATTGCAAACGTTGTTGATCATCTTTGCCTATTGCCCATACCCCATCGCCAGCCGCTCAACACCCTCTGCGGATGCCCGGCAACAAAAATAGCTTGAATTAAAATGAAAGAAGATTCCATGAAGCCGATTCATCGCCAACGCCTTATTACGCTCCACGTTTCATTAGCCCTTGCCGCGGCGACATTTTTAACGCCACTGCCCGCACGTGCCCAGCAACCCAAAGCGGTACAGCCCAGCAAGCCGCCGATCGCGCAGGCCTGGATTGATGTCGCCACCCACCATAGCGATATTCCGGGCATGGGTGCAATGGCGGGCTTCGCGACTGGCGGGATCGGCGGCGGTCTATCTGGTTTGTTCGGCGGCCTAAGCGGAAAAAGTGGCGGCGGCGGCAATGTGTTCGGCAACACCCGCCTTGCAATGGCGCCCGGCAAATGGCTCGATGTGTCGGTGATGACCCGCAACGAACCCGCTTTATCCGAAGCGACTCAAAACGTTCCCAGCGGCATGAGCATAAACCCGGCACTTAAACTCAACGTGCCGCCCCCGGAAAAATACGATCCACCCGTGCAGCGCGAAGATGAACCGGTTGAGCCGAAATATGAAAAACCAAAAGGTAAAATGTTGCTTTATTGGGGCTGCGGCGACACCGTTCGCTCCGGACAGCCACGCGTGTTCGATGCCGCGAATGCCAACTTAAACGACCTGCAAAAGTTTTTTAGCGGGATGCGTAACAGCACTACGCGTGGCGCACGTTCGGCGCAGGGGAACCCATCGTGGCCGAACAAACCTGATGACCGCAAGGTGCCGGAAGCTGCATCGCTGCTAGGCGAACATCAATTCAGCGGCAAAGGGATTCCCGACAGTTTCAAAGTCACTCTTGGCGAAGCGCAAGATTTCATGCAGCCTTATGCCATCGCACAACGCAACGATAACGGTGTGGTTCGCCTCGAATGGCCGAGCGTTGCTAATGCACGCGGATATTTTATTTCCGCCATCGGCGCTCGGTCGGCCGGCAACAAGGACAGCAGCGGCAAAGACGAAGCGGAAATGGTGATCTGGACATCAAGCGAGGTGCCCGAACTGGGCTTCGCGCTAAACGATTATCAAACCAATGCCGCGATCGATAAATGGATTAAAGAAAAGGCTGTTATGCCTTCCACGGCGACACAATGCGCGGTGCCAAAAGGCATCTTCACCGATGAAAGTGGCAATGTAAGCGGCGGCGGGATGTTGCGGGCGACCGCCTATGGCTCGGAAGCCTTCTTTGCTTACCCGCCGCGCCCTGCCGACGTAAAAATCACGTGGGAACCGCAATGGCAAACCAAGGTGCGTTTAAAATCCACTTTCATGTCGATGCTTGGCGGCATGGGCGATGATAGTGGTCGCGGGCAGAGTCGCAACGGCAAACAAGCCCCGAAGAATGAAGAGAAAATCACACCTGTTAATGTATTGAAGGGCTTGTTCGGGCGTTGATGTTCGGGCGTTGATGTTCGGGCGTTTACGTTCAGAGCACGCCGCCTGATCGCGAACAACGAGGCGGACACCAAGCGAAGTGGCCGGAAAGTTTAGCAAGCCACATAACGCCAACGTCAACGACATTTTCCTGACATATTGGCCGTGAAGTTGAATGTTACACTTCGCGCTCTTTTGTTCATTCAGGGAATTGCGCGCGTGAAAAAAATCAATATCCGCCGGCTTTGGTTTATTGGCGGCATCGGGATCATCGGCCTGTTGTGGACACTCTCACTCATCCCCAGCGTGCCCACGGTTGGCTTTCGCTATGAAGATAAACTCCAGCACCTTTCCGCATACGGTGGCACCATCTGGTGGTGGGGACAATACTGGTCAACCTTCCGCCAACGCTTGACCCTTGCTATCGGCGCGGCGTTAATGGGTGTCGGCATCGAGTACGTGCAACGCTGGACAGGCTGGCGCACGTTTGATGTCATGGATATGATCGCCAATGGCTTTGGCGTGTTACTCGGCTGGCTGGTGGTCACGACACCCGTCGGCACCCTGCTTTCGCGGATGACAGAATTGCAGAGAAAGTAGCATCGGCGATGCCAGTATAAAATCTTGGCTAGGCACCGCGTACGCCGCATTTTTATTTAACACATTATATTTAGCATCTTAAGCTAAACCCTAGTATTGGCCGAGGTTCCCAGCAATATAGCGATTATTCTGCCGATCGGCATTCTCGGCAGTTATGCCAATAATTGAGCGCGATTCTTCAATTAGCAAACCATCATCGTCGCCCGATGGCGATGGGGTTGCCGGTGATGGTATCGTTGCGTTTGGTCAGGCTGAGTTGCTGTCGTTGCGCCGCCCATTTTGAGATGCGACTGCACCGCCAGCTGCCTAAAAGCGGTGGCTAAATCAGTCGCGTTGCCAGACATCATCGATAATGCAGCAAAAAACTGTTAAAAATATAACGTATTGCATATTCTTACGCTAAACTCTTTACAAAACAATGCTTAACATCCAACATCTCGACAACACTAAAAGAATGAAACGATAAGAAAAATGTCTGGACGCCCCGTCAAAATTGGCAAGTACGATATCCTTTCCGAATTAGGCCGTGGCGCGACGGCTGTTGTGTATCTGGGTGAAGATAAATTTAACGATCGCAAAGTGGCGATTAAAGTTCAAGTAAAAGATGAGAGCGCCGGCCCCGAGGAAGCGCGCCGGTTTGAGAAACTATTTTTAAACGAAGCAGCGCTCGTCGGCAAAATGTCACACCCCAACATCGTCGGCGTATTTGATGCTGTTGTTGATGGCGAGATGAGTTACATCGTCATGGAATATGTTGGCGGTGGCAGTCTCAAAAAATACTGCAACGAAACTAATTTACTGCCGGTTCGGCAAGCGGTATTGATGATTTTTAAAGCCTGCCGTGCGCTCGATTATGCATTCCAAAACGGTGTGATTCACCGCGATATCAAAGCGGCCAACGTGCTGCTGGATGATCGCGACGATATTAAAATATCAGACTTTGGCACCGCGCAAATTTCATCATCCACCCATACGCAAATTGACGGCTTCGTCGGCTCGCCCGCCTATATGGCACCCGAGATGATCCACGAAGAGCCGCCGAGCGTACAAAGCGATATTTATTCGCTGGGCGTGACGATGTATGAATTACTGTCCGGCCGGTTGCCGTTTCAAGCCACCAACTCGGTCGCGATGATTAATAAAATTTTGAATGAAGAGGCGATCCCGCTAAAATCAATTCGTCCGGATTTGCCCGATCGGCTGATCGAAATTGTCGAAAAAGCGATGGCCAAAGACGCCGCCAAACGCTACCCCGCTTGGTACGCGATGGCGCGCGATCTGGCCGAGACGTTCCCGCAGTTGGAAAAGTATTCTTTTGAAATTTCCTCAGCCGAGAAATTCAATTCGCTGCGTAAGCTCGACTTTTTCAAGGATTTTCGCGATTCTGAATTATGGGAAGTACTGCGCGGCGCGATTTGGGAAAACCATTCGCGCGAACAAAATCTATTACTTGAAGGCGATGTCAGTCGAGCCTTTTTCATCATCGTTTCCGGCCAAGTCAAGGTAGTCAAAGATGATAAATTGCTCAATGTACTCAAAGACGGTGATTGCTTCGGCGAAATGGCCTATTTGTCGGGAGACCGCGCTAGGCGGTCTGCTTCAATCATTTCCGTGTCTGAAGTGCAGCTGCTGAAGATTCAAGATGTGCAGCTAGACCAGCTCTCTGATGCCTGTCAGCTTCGATTCAACCGACAGTTTTTACGCACGTTAATTGATCGGCTCGCTTGGACGAGCACGGTACTCGCGCAGGTTAAAAAATAACTGAAATAGGGCTTATTCGCGTTGCTGCTAACTGTTCGAATGCTTATAAACAGTGAAGTCAGCCGTATTCAACCGTTCGCCGCCCTGCGGCTTCACGT
>JANYBL010000102.1 GCA_025360815.1 Burkholderiales bacterium | reverse complement strand
TTGCCGGGCATGTTGAATTTTCCTCTGTACGGTTCGATAGGTGATGTTTTTGCGCGTGGCAGGCCAACAGCGGAATTGGGCTATCGCATTAGCAGCATGATGAAACTCCACCGTCGCCCGCATCTGATGGCGACCTTCGTGGACAACCACGATGTGAATCGGTTCTTGGCAGATGGCGGGCAGGCGGGGTTAAAGCAAAGCCTGCTCATGATGTTGACATTACCTGGCATTCCGGTGATTTATTACGGAACTGAACAGGCCTTTACCGAGCAGCGCGCGGCGATGTTTAAGTCGGGCTACAAATCTGGCGGCAGCGATCATTTCAATACAACTGCGCCGTTGTACCTATTCATCCAGCAGGCCACTGCACTACGAAAAAATAATCGCGTGTTTTCTCGCGGCGCGCCGACCATCTTGCAGAATAACGCCGCGACACCGGGTGCGTTGGCGTACAAGATGAAATATGAACACGACACAGCGTTTGTCGTGTTCAACTCGGCCGATTCAGAAACGGTTCTCGATAAAATGGCCACCGGATTGGCGACGGGTACGGTACTTAGTGGCGTGTTCGCGATTGATGCGGTGCCGCAAGATATTGTGGTTGGCGCAAGTGGTTTGGTGTCGTTAAAACTGCCCGCGCGGTGTGGGTTTGTTTGGAAAATCGCATCCAACTCCCACCGGGAAAATGCCTCAAAAACCCCGCCAGTAGCGGAGTTTGAGCCATCCATCATGCTCAATACGCTGCCGAACACAAAGGTTCAGGGCGACTTTTTGCTCACCGGCAGCACCAACAACGTGGCCAATTTTAAGCTCGTGGTTGATGGCGATTTATCGAATGCGCCAAACATTATCCCGGATGCGCAAGGGCGTTGGCATGCCACCGTTGATACCAGCAAAATGATGGATGAAAATATTTCGCATCAGTTAGTAGCATGGTCAGACTTGAAGCAACAATCAACGTCAGCAACGCCAATTGTTTCTGCAACAGCGCGCTTTAACGTATCGCGGCAGTGGACGGTACTAGCCGATGTGGCTGATCCGGTCGGGGATGATGTGGGTCCAACAGGTAAAACTGTTTACCCAACTGACCCAGGTTGGCGTAATTATCGGCAAGCCGATATTCATCATGTTCGCGCCTCGGGAGTTGGAGGCGGCTTGAAACTCGATCTAACAATGGGCAGCATCACCACATTGTGGAACCCGCAAAACGGTTTTGATCATGTGGCGTTTACCGTTTTTTTTGAGATCCCCGGGAAGGAAGGTGGCACAACGATCATGCCGATGCAGAACGCATCACTGCCCAAGGGGATGAAGTGGCATTACCGAATCCGCGCGCATGGGTGGTCGAATGCACTGTTTTCATCGCTAGGTGCATCGGCGACGAATGAAGGAACATCGACCGCACCGGCAGCGGATATTCGGGTGGATAAAGCCAACAGAACAATCAGTTTTATCTTGCCTGGTGCATCATTAGGTCAGCTTAAATCGCTTAGCGGTGTCAAAATTTATGTCGCGACGTGGGACTGGGGCGATACCGGCTATCGCGCGTTCCTGCCTGCGGCGGGGGCACACGCCTTCGGTGGCGCGGTGGATGACAGCGAGAAGAACCCGCTGATCATGGATGACACGGCGGTGATTACGTTGCCGTAGGATCGATTCTCTGATGCGTTGGGGGCTGTATTGATTGCAGTTTTCGCAATCGCCTCGAGGTGGCTCGCGCATATTTGACCCATCCGAGGCTAGACCAGCGCCGCCACATCATTAAGCCACGAATCCATTCATCGGCGGCATACGCGATCCACAAGCCCTTCAGACCCAGCCCAAAATGGATGCCTAGCAGCCAGCTTCCGCCGGCCAGCACGATCAGCATCGAGGCTGCTCCGGCAACTACTGGAAAACGGGCATCGCCCGCAGCACGTAGGGCATTGATGACGACCAAATTAAACGTTCGCCCTGGCTCAAGCAATACGGTGATCCACAGCAGCGTGGTGCCAGTCGCGATAATGTTCGCATCTTGGGTAAAAAACCCGAGCAGAGTGGGTGCTAACAACGCCGTAAAGAGAGCCACCACCACACTCATCGCCAGTCCCCCTGCCAACGCACGACGCAGCATCTGGTTCGCCTCGTGCAAGCGTCCGGCACCAATCAAATGCCCCACCGCGATTTCGACCGATAGCCCTGTTGCCAGACCAAACAACAGCACGCCATACATGATCTGCGAAACATAAGCTTGGGTGGCGAGCGATTGCGTGCCGAGCTGTGCCGCAACCGCGATACTCGCCATAAAACATAGGCGATAGGCAATGTTTTCAGCCGCGCCCGGCAACCCAATGTGCAGCAAGGCCGCCAACTCACGGCGCGGCAGCCGCCACCAATCGCCCCATCGAGGCACGAGGCCGAGCTGCACTTTCCACAACCACAAATTCAGCGCCAGCCCGAGCAAACGGCTGATTCCCATCGCAATCGCAAAGCCGATCAAACCCAAGGGCGGAATGGAAACCAAGCCACCGTCCACACTAATATCCACACCACCCCCAACCACGCCCACCCCTGCGCCTCCCATCAGCACCCATGCGAGCGCCAAATGCGTCAGATGCATCGCCACAATCACCATCAGTACCTCGCGGCTGCGCATATGCGCGCGCATGACGCTCGATATCGACGCATTCCAAGCGTCGAACAACATCGTGATGGCACACGCTTGCAAAAACGGACCAGCCAGCGGCAGCACGTCGGCGGGCGCGTTGAGTAATTGCAAGAACGGGGTCGCGCCGATCAGCGCCAGCAATGCACAAATGCCGCCCAGCCATGTGCTTGCGCCAAGCGCCGCGCGGGCCACCGCATCGGCGGCATCACGCCTGCCGCCGCCGACACTTTGCGTGACCACCACGCTAATGCCCGCCCCGACAATGCGGAACAGAATAAACAGCGTGCCAGCCAGTTGATTTGACAACGCGAACGCACCGCCAGCCGCGTCGGAGGCCCGAGCAGCCAACGCGGTACAGACCACCCCAACGGCGATGCCGAGCCAGAGTTCTAAAAACAATGGCCATGCAAGATTAAAAAGACGGAGTTTCAAAGGATGAGACGAGAATGGAGAACAGTAATGGGGGAAGGAGAGCGGAAAGTAGAAAGTGGGAGGTGGGAAATGGAAAATGGAAAAGAGGAAGGGCAACTCAGAGAATCGTAATTTTACGCTATTGATATTTTCAAAATTGGTGCAAAAAACATCCGTCATCGCGCTCCGCACCCGGGGGGCGGCCATCGCGAATAGATCCTTATCAGCCCTATGCGCCCTGCTGTTCGATCGCCAACGCGGCACCCGTCAGCGCGGCCAAGGTATCAGTGATGACAACCGTAGGAATCGGCTTCAGGTAACTCTCAAAACGCCCCTTTGCTTCAAACCGTTCACGGAACTGTGATTGAAAAAAACGCTCGCCCAATCGCGGCACGATGCCACCACCGATGTAAACGCCACCACGTGCGCCAAGCGTCAGCGCCACATTGCCCGCGAAGCTACCGAGTTGCGCGCAGAAGACATCCAAGGTTTTACTGCACACCGCATCCGCTTCAGCAGCTTCATCACCTCCGCGGCCACCGCTACCATCAACAACCTTGAGCCCGCGATCAACAATTTGCTCTGCAGTCAAGTAAGACGCATTCGCTGGCATTCCCAGCACATCCGAAACCGCCGCATGCAAAATCGGTAAGCCGATACCGGATAAAAAACGTTCGGCTGAAACATGCGGATAATTTTTTCGCGTCACGGCCAACAGCACACTTTCAAAATCATCAGCGGCTGATAGGGTTGCATGGCCACCCTCGCTCGGTAACACAACCCAGCCATGCCGCGTTTCCACCACACCCGCCACACCGAGTCCGGTGCCGGGGCCAATCACGGCCATTGTGCCCTGCGGCGCGGGAATACTGCCGTGATCATTGCGAAGTTGGCTCGCGTTTAGCCGTGGCAACGAGAGCGCCAACGCCTCGAAGTCATTCAAAACCAGCAATTCATCCAGCGCCAATTCAGCCTGCAATGACGAGCGCGAAAACTGCCAACCGCTGTTCGTTAAATCTACCAGATCGCCATCAATCATCGCCGCGACGGCAATGGCGGCGCGGCGCGGCGCTTGGTATGGCGTGCCAATCTCGCGTGCGAGATCGCTCAGATAGGCATTCGCTGCTAACGCTGGCGAACGATAATCTTGCACCGATAATTTACGGATGTGTTGCACCCGTGCGTTGGCAGAAGTGACCCAGCCAAATCGCGCATTCGAGCCGCCAATATCCGCAACCAAGCGGGGGAAGCCCGGTGCAGGATTCAAGGCGCTGCCTGCGTCAATGCTGAGGCAATCATCAACTTGCATGCGCATCTTTTTTAGCGATGCTTGAAAAACTATCTGCAATCATCCTCGCCTCCAGTTTTATCTTTTTTATGTTCGAACCCGCCCAACCGCCTATTGACACGCCATCAACCTGCACCAAAGGCAGCCGTAACAGCAGCGTTTCGGCATGGCGCCGACGTTGTTGACGCGACAAATGCCCACCGTCAAAGTCGAGTTTTAGTGTCGTTGCCGCAGGGTCAAAAAAGTACACTAAAATCAATTGTAGCAAAACTACAAATTAAATTGCATTAAAACGACAACTAATCGCAATATTTAATTTCAAGCGCCACTGGCCTCTGGCATACAGCGTGCAAAAACGAGCTCAATTCCTGTCACATTGACGTCTTGCAAAACTACATGCCTATTGCACCCACATGGGCAAAATCGTGATTTAAGCGCCCAGATTTAAGCTGCATTTAGGATAATTTAGCGGAATTTAGCGCGTTAGACTGCGGCACCGCCTTCGATTGAGGCAACGCCGTCGGGTACGGGCATTGCTTCAGGCAACGCCTTTACAGGTACAAAAGGAGAAAAAAGAAAGAATTCGAGAAAAGATGGGGTGACTGATGGGGTTCGAACCCACGACAACCGGAATCACAATCCGGGACTCTACCGCTGAGCTACAGCCACCATAGAGGCGATTTCGGCAATGCCAACAATCGCGAATGCTGTGCAGAACGCACAACGAAACTAACAACCCATATTTTACCCATACCCCTGTGAAAATGCACTCCCTTTTTATGTTTAAGTCGAAACTGCGCTGCAGACAATAAAAAATCACCGGCATTCCGAGCCGCTCTTGGCAGGGATCTGCCATTCCTCGTTAAGTAAATTCCAGTGTCACGCGCGGACGATTGTTTTTCCTCAAACGCTTCGCTAGTCATAGGCCTTATTGATCTCTGATGTAGATTCATGTCAACGCGTCCTAGCCGCTTCGACCGCCGTCTTCTGCACGGGCGAGCGTAAATATTCAATGATGGCTCGTGAATCTAGAGAGGCGCTGATTAAGTCTCGATCTAAACCAGATTAGGCGTGGGTGTAAACATTTCGACGCCGTCTATGTTTGATATGCAAGAAGAAATTTTCACACTCGTCACAACGTAGGGTGACGAAATAGACTTAAGCAAAGCGTCCCTAGATGAATTTCGGCCACAACCTGCATGCCCGGCTGCAGCCGGAACGAATCGTCGTCACGCTTCAGATTTCTTAGCCCTAATTTAGATGGCCAGCATACTGCAACCTTCCCGCGCCAAATTATTACGGCTTAGCCTTTCAGTCACCCCTATCACCCACTATTCCGCAACCCCGCCGCAATGCCATTAATCGTCAAATGCAACGCCCGTTGCGTCCGCTCATCGGCCTGGCCTTCGCGGTAGAGGCGCAGGAGCTGAATTTGTAAATGGTTGAGCGGATCAAGATAGGGGAATCGATTGCGTATGCTGCGAGCAAGAGCGGGGTTGTCTTGCAAGAATCCGTTAGTGCCGGTGATTGTTTCCAACGCTGAAACCGTCGCCTGCCATTCCGCCTTGATAAGCGAGAAAATACGCGCTGAGAGCACTTTGTCGTCGAGCAGATTGGCGTAGCGTTCGGCGATGCCCATATCAGTTTTGGAGAGCACCATGTCCATATTGCTCAATACGGTTTTGAAGAACGGCCAATGCGTATGCATGCTTTTTAACTCAGCCAGCCTAGCGTCTTTCAGCGCCAAGTTTTCGTTAAGCCATTGGTTGACCGCGCTGCCAAATCCAAACCAGCCCGGCAGCGCGATGCGGGCTTGGCTCCAGCTGAATACCCACGGAATAGCCCGCAAATCTTCAATCGCAAACGACGGCTTGCGCGATGCCGGTCGGCTGCCAATATTCAGGCCGGCAAGTTCGTTGATCGGTGTCGCACCCCGGAAAAATTCGGTGAAGCCAGACGTCTCGTATACCAGCCCGCGATAGGCTTGGAATGAGGCTTCGGATAGCTGCGCCATCGCGGCTAACCAACTTGACTCTTCCACCGTTTCCCCCCCCGCTGGAAATGCGCCGAGCATGGTGGCGGCGACTAAAATTTCAAAATTACGTTTGCCCAATTCGGGGCTCGAATATTTAGCCGCAATCACTTCGCCTTGCTCGGTGATGCGTAAGCCCGGGCCAACGCAGCCGGTCGGCTGGGCAAGGATCGCTTCAAATGTCGGCCCGCCGCCACGCCCCACGCTGCCGCCGCGCCCGTGGAAGATGCGGATTTGTATGCCCGTTGCTTTGCTTAATTCGGCCAGCTCTTTTTGCGCACGATATAACTCCCAATTCGCTGTTAAGTAGCCGCCGTCTTTGTTGCTATCGGAATAGCCGAGCATGATTTCTTGCAGATTACTCTGCGCGGCAATGAGCGATTGATAGAGCGGCAATTGGAACGCACTGGTCATGACGCGATTGGCTGCGCGCAGATCGGTGATGGTTTCAAACAAGGGAATGATGGATAACGCGACAGTGAGAAAGCCTGATTGGCTCTTCCCCGCCAGCCCTGTTTCTTTTTGCATCAGCGCTACTTCGAGCAGGTCGCTGACGGATTCGGCCTTGGAAATAATCGCGTTCGGGATAGCCAGCGCGCCAAAACTGGCGCGGGTTTCTGCGGCAGTTTTAAAAATTTCAATCTCACTGGCCGTCAAATCTGAATAGCGCTGGTTCGGAATAATGAGCGGTCGTGGATTCGCGATTTCGCGTGCCAGCAATGCAACTTTTTCTGCTTCAGCAAGGTCGGCGTAGTCGTTTTCAACCCCGGCACAGCGCAATAACTCCGCCACTGTTGATTGATGAATATCCGCATTTTGGCGAAGATCAATCGAGGCCAAATGAAACCCGAACACCGCGACCGCGCGGCGCAAAGTGGCAAGCCGCCCGTCGGCCAACGCGCTTGACGCGTGGCTTCGTAATGAATCTGACACCACATCCAGATCAGCCAAAAATTCTGCGGCGTTTGCGTACGGGGCAAGCTGCAGCGTGGTTGGCCGTGGCGGCGGCCGTGCCACCAGTGATTCACGACTTGCCGCCAGCCTCGCATAAACACCGCGCAGCACGCGGCGGTAGGGCTCATCTTGACGATAGACCGAAGTATCTTCAGATTGCTCGGCTAATGCCAACAACGCAGGGGTAGCGGTGACCAAGCGGCTTGACATTGACAGTTCCGCACCGAGGGCATGCACTTCTTCCAGATAATGGTCCATGACCACAGCGGCTTGCCGACGAATCGCCGAGCGCAACGATTCTGCATTCACAAACGGATTGCCATCTCGATCCCCGCCGATCCAGGAGCCCATGCGGAAAAATGCAGGCAGCTTCTTTTCGGAATGGTCAGTGACTTCCGACGGTAAGACACGTTCCAACGTGGCATACAGATTGGGGATGACGTGCAAAAATGTTTGACGATAGAAGCTCAACGCATTATCAATTTCATCAATCACGCGAAGCTTGGTGAGGCGCAACATCGCCGTCTGCCAAAGCTGTAGCACGGTTCGGTAAAGGCGGGTTTCAGTGTCCGTGAGTTCTTCCGGGTCAAGCCCACCCAATTCCATTTGGTTGAGCGTAGCCGAGACGTCGCGTTGACAATCAAGAATACTTTTTCGTTGCACTTCGGTGGGGTGCGCTGTCAGCACCGGGCTCACAATCGCATTACCCAACCACGCATGAATTTCCGCGGTTGAAACGCCCTGCTCAGCCAGCGCTGATAACGCATGTTCGATGCTACCGACTTGCGGCGGGGAACCGGCGATGCGGTGAGCGCGGCGGCGACGATTTTGCTGGCGATCCTCGGCGATGTTGGCAAGGATAGAAAAATAGCTAAACGCGCGAATCACGTTCAGGGTTTGATCAATCGGCAACTCGATTAACGCCTGATTGAGCTTGGCGAGAATCGGTGTTTGCTCATCGCCAGTCGCGCGGTGAAAGCTGACCGCGAGCTGACGAATATATTCGGTTTTTTGAAACGTCGCCTCACCGGAGACCGCACGAATCGCATCGCCCAACAAGCGCCCAAGCAGCCGGGTTTCCTCACGCAGCTTGGCATCGGTTGAAACATCCAGAACGGGCTGGTTTTGCAATTCGCTATTCACGCTGTTCATGATGACGCTTTCTCAATGTGTGCAAAAATTTTCAAGACTTTCATTGTTCATAACAGCATTCCCTAGCCGTGCCGCTCCGATAATACTTCTTTGGCACGCTTCAATCGTGCGCCCAGTGCAGGGCCGCGCAGCACCGCGACGCCTACCGACAACACATCAACAATCGCCAGATGCACCAAGCGCGAGGTCATCGGCGCATAAACGTCCAAATCTTCCGGTACGTCGGCGGTGAGCACGACATTGGCAAGCTTGGCGAGTGCGGAATCACTCGCCGTGATGGCAATCACATCGGCACCGGCACCGCGCGCGATTTCAACACTACGCAACAAATCGAGTGTGCTACCGCTACCCGAAATCGCCACCACCACATCGCCGTCCCCAAGCATGGAAGCGGCCATCGCGTGGACATGCGGATCTGCATAGGCGACGGCTGGCGCACCCAAACGGAAAAATTTATGCTGCGCATCCATTGCCACAATGCCCGAATTTCCTGACCCGTAAAATTCAATTTTTTTCGCCCTCGCCAACAGCGCTGTGGCGCGATTCAGCTTGTCAGGGTCAAGATGATTTCGCACCGTCATGAGAGCGGCGATGGCGCGGTCAAACACTTTAGCGCCGACTTCGGCCATCGAATCTTGGAGTTGCACATCGCGATGTACGAACGGCACGCCGTTGGCCAAACTCTGCGCTAACCGAAGCTTGAAATCACGATACCCGCTAAAGCCGGAAGCCGTACAAAATCGGGCCACTGTTGGCTGGCTCACGCCGGTTTGCGCGGCAATCTCAGGGAACGATAAATTGATTACTTGATTGGGATGTCGCAACACAAACCGCGCCACCCGCTGCTCGGATGGACGTAACTGATCCAAGCCACTTTCGATACGGTCTAATAGGGCAGATGGCTCGAACGCCGCTTCTGGAGCGGACTTTGGGCCAAGCATTCGCTTCGCCAATGTCAATATTGGCATCGCTTTTTTCGCGACCGTTTTTTTATTCGTTGTTTTCATCTTGCTTTAAACTTATTTCATGGCCCGTGCTGACATGGCTTTTTCCATCGGGGCGTCACAATAGGAACCGATCCTGAGGTGTGTTGACAATGCGCACTTGCTGCATTTCAGCAATTTATGTAGATTATCAACAAGTCATTCGCGGCGCAAGTAGTTCTTTGCGGTTATCTTTCCATATCGCCCAGCGCTTTGTCGGCTGGAGTCTAGCCTACCGACATCGTTTACCGCCGCCAGTTGATTTATTTATGTAGAAAACCTACAATTAATCTTCGGATAGGTAAAAATCGTTAAATTTTTCAATGCGCGGCGCTGCAGCAAACATTGCGCCCTAGGAGGCACCCATGACTGCAACAGAATCAGTCCGTACACCCATTCACCCCGTTGTAACCGCCGTCACCGTACGGATTGTGGCGCGCAGCTTTGCAACCCGCACAGCCTATATGCAACGCGTTGCCAAAGCGCGCACCACCGGCGCATCGCGCGGCCGTGTCTCCTGCACGAACTTGGCACACGCCTTTGCTACTGAAGCGCCCAACGACAAATTGATTCTGCGTGAAATTCGCCAACCCAATATCGGCATCGTCTCAGCGTACAACGATATGCTTTCGGCACATCAGCCGTTGGCGCGCTTCCCGGAGATTATCAAAAGAGCGGCGCGGGAAGCAGGCGCGGTCGCGCAATTCGCCGGTGGTGTTCCGGCAATGTGCGATGGCGTAACGCAGGGCCAGCCGGGGATGGAGTTGTCGCTTTTCTCGCGTGACGTGATTGCCATGTCAACCGCCATCGCCCTTTCACACGGCGTGTTCGACGCTGTGCTGTGTTTGGGAGTTTGCGACAAGATCGTACCGGGAATGCTGATCGGCGCATTGCAGTTCGGTCATTTACCAACAATTTTTGTGCCCGCCGGGCCGATGACGACGGGCTTATCGAATGATGAAAAAGCCAAAATTCGCCAGCAGTTTGCCGAGGGCAAATTGGATCGCGCTGCTCTGCTTGAGGCTGAGAGCCGGGCCTATCATGGCGCAGGGACCTGCACCTTCTACGGTACCGCGAACAGTAATCAATTTTTGATGGAGATCATGGGCTTACACTTGCCGGGCTCCGCGTTCGTCACACCCAACACCCCGCTGCGGGATGCGCTCACCGGTGCCGCGGCAAAACGCGCCGCTGAAATTTCACATCTTGGCCGCGAATACACACCACTCGCAGACGTTATCGATGAGCGGGCGATTGTGAATGGCATTGTCGGCTTGTTGGCGACAGGCGGCTCAACGAACCACACTATTCACATCATCGCGATCGCCCGTGCGGCGGGTATCTTGGTGGATTGGGATGATTTTGATTTGCTCTCATCCGTCGTGCCATTGCTTGCCAGAATTTATCCCAATGGCAGCGCGGATGTTAACCATTTCCACGCGGCTGGCGGCGCAGGTTTTACGATACGTGAGCTTATCAACGCAGGCTTATTACATGCAGATGTGCAAACGGTGGCCGGCCATGGCTTGATGCACTATAGCAACGAGCCCACGTTGCAAGACCATACACTGGCGTGGCAGGCATCACCGCAAAACAGCCATGATGAAACGGTGTTGCGCCCCGCTACCAACCCGTTTAGCGCCGATGGCGGATTGAAAGTCTTGCGCGGCAATCTGGGGCGTTCAGTGATTAAGGTCTCGGCTGTCAAAGCAGCCAACCGGATTGTTGAAGCGCCTGCGATTGTGTTCTACGATCAAGACGATGTGCTGGCCGCTTTCAAGCGCGGCGAATTGGAGCGTGACTTTGTCGCCATCGTGTTGTTTCAAGGACCTCGCGCCAACGGGATGCCGGAGCTGCACAAGTTAACGCCTGCGCTATCCTCGCTGCAGGACAAGGGTTTCAAGGTGGCACTCGTCACGGATGGCCGAATGTCAGGTGCCTCGGGTAAAGTCCCTGCCGCGATTCACGTTTCGCCAGAATGCTTGCTGGGCGGGCCCATTGGCCGTGTTCGCACTGGCGATATGATTTTGCTGGATGCTGAGAATGGCGTGTTGGAAGCGCAAGTAGCAGCAGCTGTTTGGGCAAGCCGTGTCGTCGCAACTTCAGATCTTTCGGCGAATCAATTTGGCATGGGGCGCGAGCTTTTCATCTCCGCACGCGGCAACGCTTTAACGGCGGAAGAAGGCGCGGCCATTTTTGGCGTGGCCGATGATTCTACGAACCGCATTCAAACAACAGAGGAAGTAACTGCATGAAAACCATCCGCGAAATGTTGCAGGCAAGCCCTGTCATGCCGGTCATCGTCTTGGATCATGTTGACGATGCCGTGCCACTCGCCCGCGCACTTGTTGCCGGCGGCATCCGCGTGCTGGAAGTCACCCTGCGCACACCCGCCGCGCTCGATTGCGTCCGGGCAATTCGCGCCGCCTTACCGGAGGCGATTGTTGGGGTCGGCACGATATCGAATGTTGCCGATTATGATGCCGCGCGGGAAGCAGGCGCCGTCTTTGGTGTGAGCCCCGGTGCTTCGCCTGCGCTGTTGGCAAAAGCCAGCGCCCACGCAAATGATTTCCCCTTCCTACCCGGCGTGATGACACCATCAGATGTGATGTCCGCGCTTGCCGTAGGCTTCACCGCGATGAAACTTTTCCCGGCCAAGCAGGCTGGCGGCATCGACATGCTCAAAGCCATCGGCGGGCCATTCCCGCAGGTTTTGTTTTGCCCGACTGGCGGTATTGATGCGGAATCTGCGCCGTCCTATTTGGCGCTTCCTAACGTTGCCTGTGTTGGCGGCTCGTGGCTTGCCCCGGCGGCGGCGGTAGCCAAGAAAGATTGGGCGGAAATCGAACGGCGCGCCAAGCTGGCTGCGGGCTTGCGCAAACCCGCCTAAAATAGGTTCGGCTGCTGCTTTATTAAACGGCCAGCCAAAACCTCAACTTCCTTTATTTTTCAACCCAAAAACTTTATGAATATTGAACCCAACCTCAATCAATGCCGTGCCTTTGTGCTCTTTGGTGCAACCGGTGATCTCGCGAAACGAATGCTCTGGCCTTCCCTCTACGCGTTGGATTGTGATGGCTTATTGTCAACTGAATTTCAATTGATCGGCGCGGCAACTTCGCAGCTTTCTGCGGCGGAATTTTTGGCCAAGGTGAAGGAGTCTATTCAAACCTCGGCCAATAAAGAGCTGTATAACGATGCGGCGTTTGCAGGCTTCGCCAACCGTATCTCATATGTGACAATTGACATCAAAGCGCCGGGCGGTTTGGAGCCCTTACGTGCGGCGTTGGCAGTCAACACCAACATACCCGATGAGCGCGGCACGATTTTTTATCTCTCCACGGGGCCCCAATTGTTTGGCTCAATCTGCCTCGGGCTCCGGGATTTGGGTATCGTAAATAAGGCCAGCCGGATTGTGGTTGAAAAACCCATCGGCACCAATACCGAAACAGCCCGGACCACGAACGAAGCGATCGGCACTGCGTTCGATGAAAATCAAGTATTTCGGATTGATCATTATTTGGGCAAAGAATCCGTACAAAATTTAATGGCGCTGCGTTTTGCAAACTCAATCTTTGAGCCCCTGTGGAACGCCAACGCGATTGAACAGGTGCAGATCACGGTTGCTGAAACCGTCGGCGTGGATGGTCGCTGGGCGTTTTACGACAGCACCGGCGCACTCCGCGACATGGTGCAAAGCCATTTGCTGCAATTGCTTTGTTTGGTCGCGATGGAACCACCGGCAAGCTTTACACCATCCGCCGTGCGCAATGAAAAGGTCAAAGTATTGTGGTCGCTCAAGCCGATCACCGGCACCGATGTAAATGTGAACACCGTGCGCGGCCAATATGCGGCGGGCTTTAGTGGCGGCAAAGCTGTCGTCGGCTATCACGACGAAACCGGTGCAAATAAAACCGGGGGGCTGGAGAGTGACTGCGAAACCTTCATCGCGATCAAGGCAGAGATTGATAACTGGCGCTGGGCCGGGGTGCCGTTTTACCTGCGCACCGGCAAGCGGATGCAAGAGCGCATGAGCGAAATTGTGATTCAGTTTAAGCCTGCACCACACAATATTTTTGCCGATATTGGCGCGACCTTGCAGCCAAATACGCTGCTCATCAAATTACAACCCGACGAGCTCATCACGCTGACGCTGATGCATAAAAAACCGGGTGTAAACGAAACCCGCCTAGGCGAAGTCGGCCTCAACCTATCGGTCGGCGAAGCCTTCGGCACATCCCGCCGCCGGATTGCCTATGAACGCATGCTGCTCGATGTGCTGCGCGGTAATTCCGCGCTGTTTGTCCGGCGCGATGAAGTTGAAGCCTCTTGGAAATGGATCGACGGCATCATTGACGGCTGGCGCACAACGGGACACCAGGCCAAGCCTTACAGCGCCGGGAGCTGGGGACCAACAGCGGCGATTGCGCTCACCGAGCGGCATGGGCATTCTTGGCATGAGTGATCAGTCCGCAAGCGCGGGGTTCATAACACCGATTTCGCCGTTGCCTTTCAACATCGAAGCCCCGCAATTCCTTAAACTTTTAACAAACGCGATTGCGCCCCTCATGCTTCGCCCGATAAAGCGCCGCATCAGCCTCGGCAATGCGTGCTGCTGGCGCGGTTTGCTCTGATGGAATGCTGGCAGCGGCGCCGACGCTGATCGTGACCACTGCCGCCACCGGCGACGATGGATGAGGGACTGCTCTCGCCTCGCATGCCTGTCGCAACATTTCGGCATAGGCCAGCGCAGAGGCGCGATCCAATCCGGGTATCAGGATGATAAATTCTTCGCCACCGTATCGCGCGGCAAAGTCGCCGGCACGACTGGTCACCTGTCGAATCACATCGGCTACGGCGACCAGACATTTATCGCCTTCGGGGTGACCCAGCGTATCGTTGTAAGCCTTAAACACAGCGATATCGATCAGCAGCGCAGCAAGCGGCGTTTGCAAACGCAATGCACGTCGCCATTCGGTGTCTAGGATTTCATCGAGTCAGCGCCGGTTGGCGAGCCCCGTCAATGCATCGGCAAAGGACAAACGCGAGAGATGTTCGTTTGCCAATTTGAGCGCTTCGGTTTTCTCGGCCACTAGGCGCTCCATCTCGGTGTGCCGATTGCGCAGTTGATGCGTTCGGAACCGAAAAAGAGCAATGACCATGGCGAGCGATAAGATTGCCGCCATCGAGCTAAACCAAAGGGTTTGGTAGAAGTAAGGCTTAACGATAATCGGTAGAGAAGCGGTCGCCTCTTGCCCGCGCTTGCGGTCAATAGATGCCGCAACGCGAAAGCGGTCGCTACCATTGGGCAGCGTTGGGAAGGCGGCTTCGCGGCTTTTACCCGCGTCTATCCAGTTTGGGGTGATGCCTTCCATCCTTTGCGATCAATCAGATCTCGCCGGACCATTGGCTACCTAAATGGATAAATCGAGCTCGAGCTGCCTCGAACAACTCTTCCGGTAATCGACCTGCCGCGATGAGTTTAATATTACGGCGTAAATTGGCAATCGATGACGTGCCGACGATGGCAGAACTTACGTTAGGCGCGAAGGCGCTGAAGCGCAAGGAAAATTCATCCCATTGCATGTCATCAATATCGAGCGCCATCTCCTGTTTGCGCAACCAATAGGTTTCACAATAGTTGCCATGCGGCTGCTCGGCAAACCGCCATGGCGCGTTGCCTAACGCTCGCTTGGCAATTACGCCCATGCCTTGGTCATTTGCGCTCGGCAGAATGGTAGCAAGGCTTTTTTGATCGAACGGATTGACGGAGCATTCCACGCTGCCGAATAGCCCTTTGTTGCCGCCTGCCTCGCTAATCGCCCACGCTAACTCGTCGTTTTCTCCGGAATATGCGGCAACTCGAAGTTTGCCCTGCTCGCGC
This sequence comes from Burkholderiales bacterium, assembly GCA_025360815.1. Taxonomy (GTDB): domain Bacteria; phylum Pseudomonadota; class Gammaproteobacteria; order Burkholderiales; family Usitatibacteraceae; genus UKL13-2. Next base: position 31,627 of record JANYBL010000102.1, on the reverse strand, counting down.
ATTTTTATTAAAGCATCAACTACGCCGCTATTTACCAACGTCCCCTTTGGGCACGAATGCAAATGCACAATATCCAGCACCTCGGTTTTCAGATTGTGCAGCGCCTGGTCAACGCCGGCAACGATACACTCAGGTGTCCAATCCTGATGCCCCGGGACGCCGTAGCCGACTTTGGTGGAAAGCACATATTCGCTTCGTCGGTGCGCGATATGCCGTCCGATACGCTCCTCGGAAAGCCCATATCCCCGGGCGGTATCGATAAGCGTCATCCCCAAATCAAGCGCCTCGTTTAGCAAACGGCTGACATCCTCTTCGCGCTGATTGGCGTCGCCGATTTGGCCAGCGCCTAGGCCAATAATGGAAACCTTGAGGCCGGTATTGCCGAATGGTCGCTGTTGCATATTCTTCTTTAACAAAAGTAATGTGACTGGCTAAAAATGAAATCGTAAAAGTGTTTGCAACGAGACTGCATGAGCCTTTTAATTATCGCCCAGAATGACGTTACAATCATTCTGGATATAATTTCTAATATGCACTTTCAGGCAATCTTAGAATAATTTTAAGCACCTCATCTCTCATCGCTCATCTCTCTATGCCCGCCTTTGACAATCCACGACTAATCGCTGATATCGGCGGAACCTACGCGCGATTTGCGCTGGAGACGGCGCAGGGCGAGTTTACGCAGATTGCTTCATTACGTTGTGCTGACCACGCCGACTTTCAGGCGGCAGTTACTGCTTATTTGGCGGCTCTGCCACCGGCAAAAATCGACCACGCAGCCGTGGCAATTGCGAACCCGGTGGACGGTGATTTAGTGCGAATGACCAACTATCATTGGCAGTTTTCGATCGAGAAAATGCGCAGCCAAATGGGTTGGGATACGTTGGTGGTGGTCAATGATTTCACGGCGCTGGCGATGGCCTTACCGCGGCTGGGCAAACGCGATGTGCGCCAGGTGGGCGGTGGCGAAGCACATAAACAGAGTGTGATCGGCTTACTGGGCTCCGGTTCGGGCCTGGGTGTTTCCGGTTTAATTCCCGCTGGCGATGGCTGGATATCGCTTGGCTCCGAAGGTGGTCACACCAGCTTCTCGCCACGTGATGAACGTGAGATTGCGGTGCTGCGCTACGCTTGGAAGCATTTTGACCATGTTTCATTCGAGCGGTTGCTATCGGGGCCAGGATTGGAATTGATGTATCGCGCGATGGCTGAATACACGCATGCTAACGTTAAACCCAAAAATTTATCGGCACCGGAGATTACGCAACACGCATTGGATGCCACAGACCCGGTTTGCATGGCAACGCTTGAGGTATTTTGCGCGTTGCTGGGCACCGCCGCCGCTAACCTTGCTGTAACGCTGGGCGCACTCGGCGGCATTTATATCGGCGGCGGCATTGTCCCGCGCCTAGGCGCCTATTTTGATCAGTCGCCGTTTCGCGCACGCTTTGAAGACAAAGGCCGCTTTAGCCAATATGTCGCCGCGATTCCGACCTTTGTCATTACCGCTGAACACGCCACCTTTACGGGCGCATCGGCGATTCTTGAAGCGCAATTGCGCACCCTAAAAACATCCTCGGCGATCCTCGACCAAATACGTCGCGCACGCGCCGAGTTGTCACCCGCTGAGCTACGTGTCGCTGAGCATGTGTTGGCACATCCGCGCACGGTGCTGAACGACCCGATTACCGAAATCGCGCGCGCCGCACAGGTGAGTCAACCGACAGTGATTCGCTTTTGCCGGTCACTCGGATGTGAGGGCTTGTCCGATTTCAAATTGCGCCTCGCATCCGGCCTCACCGGCACAGTGCCGGTCACCCATGTGCAGGTGACCAATGATGATTCAATGTTGGAGCTTGGCGCGAAAGTTTTGGGCAATACCGCGTCGGCCATTCTGCAAGTGCGGAGCCATCTGAATCGCGACATGATCGACCGGGCAATCGCGCTTCTGATTCACGCCAACCGTGTTGAGTTCTTTGCGGTTGGTCAATACGGCGCGGTGGCACTCGATGCGCAATATAAGTTTTTGCGATTTGGTATCTCTAGCGGCGCTTATACCGATCCGCGTTTGCAATTACTGGCCGCTGATGTACTTAAACCGGGCGATGTCGCGGTGATTATCAGCAGCGGTGGCCGCCTACCCGAACTGATGGAAGTCGCTGAGCGCGCCCATGAACGCGGCGCCTCAATCATCGCCATTACCGCCAGCCAAAGTCCGCTCGCCCGCAAGGCTGATGCGGCACTGATTGTCGATCACCTAGAAGATGTGAGTACGCATCTGCCAATGATTAGCCGGATACTGCATTTACTGTACGTCGATATTTTGGCGGTCGGCGTAGCGATGCGTCGCAATCCGGAAAGCTTGGGCTTTCTCAATGTTGTGGATGAACGCTTGGATGATTCGTCTGATGCCAATGTTGCCAAACTGCAAGGCGCGGACGGCGCGCAAAGTGCTGCGCCAGGCGTCAGTATCGCATCACCACTGGCTAAGATGACATCGCATAGTCGTTAGGGAGCAACACAGGAAGGCGTTACACAACAACTGTAATCGGGAGCGTCAACATAGACGAAAGAGTTTATTTCTGTCTTGGCAGCGCTTGACGAGACGCCGCGCGCAAACAACTCGAAGCATGCGTTCGCGACGCAATTAGAAACCGCCTCCAGTGCTTATTATCCCGATCTTAAGAGCATTGCTCATGCGCGTTTATCAGGAACCAAGCTAGGCAATGGCCTAGAAACGACAGCACTCGTGCATTAAAGCTACATTAAGCTCGCACAAGGCAATCAGGTGAAATTTGAGGATCGTGTACGGTTCTTAGCCTACGCCGCGCGGGGAATTCGTAGCGTCATGATGGATGTCATCCGCGAGCAACAGGCGGCAAAACGGGGCGCCGAGATGGATTTCGTTGCGCTCGACACAGACGTTATTGACGGCGTCCCAGCACCCATTGATATTGAGACCGTCCATCATTCGGTTGATGAGCTCGCATGAACGAGCGTGGTTTTTATTTGCCAATCATCTTTGTTGCATTTTCTGTTTTGCGTGGCCGCTTTGTCGACCCAATTCCGTTTGTATGGATAGAAGGATTTATTTACGCGTCATGTTGATTCGCGTCGTCTTGAAAATCCATTTTGAAACGCCTACTCAACTCAGGAGAACTGTATGAACGCAGCGAATAAGCCGCCAAACCATCTAAGGAACCGATCATTTTCAATTCTTGTCTCGGGATGTCTGTTGTTGATTGCACCACTGTTTTTTTTCTTACCGTCATCAGCTCATGCGCAAACACAAGCCTACGGCGTGCAGCAGGTTTCTGCAGGCAGCGCTCACAGTTGTGCTGTGACAGAGCAAGGCGGCGTGAAATGCTGGGGCAGCAATAGCGCAGGCCAGCTCGGCGATGGCAGCACTACCGACCGCAATACACAGGTTGATGTGGCCGGTTTGGGCGTCGGCGTATCTGCTGTCGTCAACGGCGGCGTGCATACCTGTGCGATAACGTCCGCTGGCGGTGTGAGGTGCTGGGGAAGCAATGCTTCCGGCCAGCTAGGCGACGGCAGCAATAGCCAACAAAATACCCCTGTGAATGTAAATGGGCTTGCCAGCGGCGTAATGGCGCTTGCAGCGGGCGCATCGTTTACTTGTGCGCTGACGAGTGCGGGCGGCGTGAAGTGTTGGGGGCTCAATTCTTCCGGGCAACTTGGCGACAATTCTCTCTTCAATCGCGCCACACCTGTCGATGTGCAGGGCTTAACCGCCAATGTCGCTGGTATCACGGCCGGGAGCAATCACACTTGTGCGCTACTTAAAAGCGGCGGCATGAAGTGTTGGGGTAGCAACGCCAATGGGCAACTGGGAGATAACTCGACTATACAGCGCAGCACCGCTGTTGACGTCATCGGCCTCGCTAATGGGGTTGCCGCTATTGCGGCTGGGGGTTCTCACACCTGTGCGAGCACCGCCAGCGGTGGCGCTAAATGCTGGGGCGATAATGTATCTGGCGATTTAGGCGACAACACAGCCACGCAGCGCAGCACACCCGTCGATGTCATCGGCCTCACCAGTGGTGTTTCGGCCGTCACGGTCGGGGCATTTCACAGCTGTGCACTAATGGCATCGGGGGCGGCAAAATGCTGGGGAGCCAATACATTTGGGCAGTTGGGCGACACGACAACCGCCCAACGCAACGCACCCGTCAGCGTGCCCGGCTTCAATTTAAAAGTTGCGTCGCTGATGGCTGGTAACTACCACACCTGCGCTGTCACCACCGGTGGCAGCCTCAAATGTTGGGGTAGCAATAGCAGCGGACAATTGGGCGATAACACTACATCAAACCGCACTAGCTTGATTGGCGTAAACGGTCTGTCATTTGATGCCGCCATGGTGGCGGGTGGGCAGAGTTTTACCTGTTCGCCAGACACTGGCGGCAGTCTGCGCTGCTGGGGTAAAAACGATTACGGCCAGCTTGGCAATAATACCGCTGGCGAAAGTACCTTCAAAAGCGTACCCAATAATGTGGTTGGTTTGAGCACGGGCATGGTCTCGGTCAAAGAAGGCCAGTTTCACAGCTGCGGGCTAACTGCGGCGGGTGGCGTTAAATGCTGGGGGACAAACAACAGTAGCGAGCTTGGCTTGGGGAGCGCGGGCAGCAATGTTGACCTTTCAAGCGTACCACTTGATGTGGTCGGCTTGTCCAGCGGCGTGGTGGCCATTGATGTCGGCCGCTACCATAGCTGTGCGCTGACGAACGTGGGTGGGGTGAAATGCTGGGGCTATAATTTTTACGGTGAATTGGGTGACAACACCACCCAAGATCGCAGCACGCCGGTAGATGTTATCGGGGCCACATCGGGCATTAAAGCCATTGCATTGGGGCATTATCATAGCTGCGCGTTAACAACTGGCGGCATAGTCAAATGTTGGGGCGCTAACAACGACAACGAGTTTGGTGATAATGGTGCTTCAGGTGCTGAAAGCCATATTGCTGTCAATGCAGCCAACGGGGTTACCGGTGCGCTGGCACTCGCGGTGGGGGCCTCCCATGGCTGCGTGCTTACAGCAACGGGCGGTATGAAATGCTGGGGCGACAACGCGGGCGGCCAAATAGGTACCGCGACCACCACCTCGGCGTCTGTACCGGTTGATGTCGCGGGCCTCGATGCGGGAGTGGCATCTATTGCCGCCAATGATGCGACTTCTTGCGCAGTCATGACGACCGGCGCGCTCAAATGCTGGGGCCATAATACCGAGGGCGAATTAGGCGACAGCACGATTGATAACCGCCTTACGCCAACCGATGTCGTGGGCTTAGGCAGTGGTGTGGCGGAAGTGGCGTTGGGTCGCTACCATGCCTGCGCTCGCCTGGTTGGCGGCGGCTTGAAATGCTGGGGGGCAAACACGTTCGGCGAGGTGGGCGATACGACTTCAACGCAAGCCAATGAAAACGCGAATATCATGCGTAGCGAACAACGCAATACGCCGGTATATGTATTTGGTTTTGCGACAAGGCCGGTGATTACCGCTTCGGTAAATCCGTCGGCCTCGAATCAGGGGGTAAGCTATTCAGTGTTGGTGAGCGGTAACAACCCCGCAGGCACCGTAACGTTCAAAGCCAATGGGGTAACGATCCCGGGATGCGGCGCAATCCCAATATCAAACAGCAGCGCCAGCTGCGGCACGATATTCAACGCTGTCGGAACCCGTATCATAACCGCGACTTACAGCGGCGACTCCTTAAACGCGTCCAGCATGGGGGCTTTGGCAGCAGAACAAGTGGTCACTGCTGCTACTCTCGTCAAGCGGGTAGCGACTGATATTGATGGAACCGGCAAGAGTGCGCTGATCGTGAGGTCAAGCAATGGCAACATCAGCCAAGCTGGGCGGTTGGTAAACAATCAATTCCAGTTCACACCATTGCCCGATGCAGGATCAAACTATCGCAGTATCGGTATTGGTGATTTTAACGGTAACGGCAAGGCAGATCTCGCTTTCCAAGATATCACGCAGGGTGAATTTGGCGATGTTTCCGTCCTGCTTGATTACGTCACCGGCGCGGCGCAATTTTCACGCAAGGTGAAGTTACCGTGGATTGTGCAAGCGGTCGGCGATCTTGATGGTGACGGCTTCGACGATATGGTCTTTCGCTTTACGGGTGACGACGGCATCCCCAACGACACCGGTGTCTCCTACATTTGGTTTATGAACGGAAGCACAGTCAATCAGGTGCGCAAACGCGGTGGCGCGCCGCTGAATTGGACGTTGGTGGGTGCCGCCGATATCAATGGTGATGGTGCAGCCGATATGGTGTACGTGAGCCCGGCCAATCAGGTTCGAGTGCTGATGGCAACGCCGCAGAGAACCTGTGCTAATTTTTCAGGCGGTAATTTGCCAGCTGGATTTCAGGCGCTGAAGGTTGCTGATTTCACCGGCTTGGGGCGCGGCGATATTTTGCATCGCAATCCCGCATCGGGTGTGACGATGTTGCTCGCATTAGATGCAACGCAAGTCACGCTGCCACCGCCATCGGCTAATCCCGATGATCCGAATGCGTCTTGCACCTCCACGACACAACCGATTGCCACGACCTCATATTTATTGCCCGCTGTCGATACCACCTGGCAATTTTATGCGACGGGCGATTTCAATGGCGATGGCATCGTCGATATTGTCTGGAAACAACCAAACGGAACGTTGACCCTTTGGCTAATGGGTGCCAACGGCGTGCCAAATATCATTGCCAATGCGGGGACCGCGCCGACAGGCTTTAGTGTTGCGCAGCCGTGAGTTGAACAAATCATGCGCCATCTGATTTGGCCGGTTTTAGATTTACATTCCGTTTGCATCAGTAGGAAGAACGATTTATGCGCACGGCACATGTTCAATTCAAGCGCATAAAACCTTAAACCCCAGCATTGGAGCGGCGTTTGAAGCATTAGTGCGCCAAAATTCCCGACAGTGCTAGCGTTATTCCAAATTCATTTAAATTCATTTTTTATCACAGGAGATATTCATGCACCAGCAATCAGCAGCACTGTTGAAAACCGCCGCACGTTTTATCGGCGCATCCGCTTTCGCCACAATCATCAGCGCAAGTGCTTTTGTGATTGCCGCCGAGGAGCAGTTGAAAACCGAACCTGCTAACGCGAAAACACTGGCCACTGCCAAACCGGCCACCGCAAACGCAAGTAAGTCCCCCGCTGGCAACACCAGCGCTAGTTCAAAGGTGATGGCTGAAGGCGCGCATGATGGCCCAGCAGCGCATTCAGCCAGCGGCAATGTCAGCAAGAAGGACGCTGGATCGTGCTGCGGAACGAAATTGATGTCTGAAGGCGCCCGCGACGGCCAGGCCGCGAAGGCGATTAGTAGCACTGTCGGCTTGAAAGCCGGTGCGAAGTCCGAAGGCGCGAACGATAAAACGGGAAGCAAAGCCATGGGTGGCAGCACGGATGCACTCAAGGCTGGCAAATAACCTGTCGCACCACGCGTCGCTATTTTGCCCAACCCGGCATATTAGCAGCGCTATTCCCGCCCCTTCCATTTGCGTTTTCCGAGCGTGGTGCGTCGCAATGAGTGCGGCATTTTAAGACGATCAATCTTTTGTCAAATAAATGCCGCAGCTTATCTATTATCTTGGACGGTAACGCAACGCTTCTTACTTCACCACATAAACCATCGCTGTTCGAGCAGGAATTATGAACGCGCCGACGTTTGCCTCAAAGCGCGCGTCGTTGGCCGGCCGCTTATCAGCTGCATCGGCATCTTTATGCGCGGGATGCAAAACATAAGCCTTATTTTTTTCACTGGGCAAGACGAGCGTTTGCGCGGTTTTATCGACGTTGATGAAATATAGAACTTCCTTAAAGTCCCCGCCAGTCATGGGTTTCAGGGAATTTTTTGGTCTATTTTCACCTTGCAAATGCCCCACAATCACCACTGGGTTTTGCGTCGAACCGGTATTAAGAAATTTCAGCCGCGATTGAATCTCTTTAGTACTCCCAAGCCGAAATAAATCCGAACTGGCGCGAATTTTCAGCAAATCACGAAACGCATCGCGCGTCCATAAAATTTCCTTCGAAGTTGGCTTGATTCCCCCATTCACCAGTAATGGTTTGATCAACAAGTATTGTTTTTCGTTATCGCGTTTGGGCGGCATTCCAGTTGCGAAGTAATTGTCTTGGTAGGTCCAATCAAGGCGATTAAACCAGTCGCCCGAATCAAAGCTGTTGCCATCCATCGACTTGGAGCGCAGCGTATCAATGCCGGCATGAAAATAGGCAACGCCTTGGCTGAATGCGGTGACCGCAGCACCCAAAATCTGCACGCGGGCACGATCTTCACGCGAGGTGTCTAGTGGTAATTTATAGACGTTAATATCGAACAGCGTTTGGTTATCGTGATTATCAACATAGTTCACGACCTCCGATGGCTCACTCGCATAACCGGCGGGCTGGCCGGCGTAATCGATGGCGCTCAACGATTTCTGCTTGCCGTCGTAAGTGGTCATCACATAGTCCCGCAACGTCCCCGCCAAACCGACGCGCACCAAATCTGCAGCTCGCAATAAATCGGTCACTGGGCGCGCCTTGTCGGCCATTGCATTAGGCGCATAAACGAGCCCGTTGATATAGCCTTGATTCTTCACCAGCGCCTCACCACTATCGCCCGCGCTGCCACCGCGCGCCGCATCGCGGCCACGATCACTAAACGTTCCAATACCCGAGCCGTTCAACGATAATTGAGAAGCCTGCACAAACCGTTTGCCATTTTCAACTTCACCAAAATTCCAACCTTCACCGATCAAATTGATGTGCTGACCGGAGGACTTGTTCACCCGCTCCTGTAATGCTTCCATTGCCGCGCGCGGCTGATGCCCCATCAAATCAAAGCGGAAGGAGTCAATTTTGTACTCGCGCGTCCAAACCTCCGCGGAGTCGATCATCAGCTTCGCCATCATCATGTTTTCTGTCGCGGTATTGGCACAGCAAGTAGATTGTTCAACCGCGCCTCTGCCATTAAGGCGGTGGTAGTAGCCTGGCACAATCCGATCCAACACCGATTTCGCATCTTGCCCGGAGGCGGCGGTATGGTTGTAAACCACATCCATGCCAACCCGCAGCCCGGCGCGGTGCAGCGCCATCACCATCTTGCGGAATTCGATAATGCGCGTTGCGCCATCATCAGCATTGCTCGCATAGCTGCCTTCAGGTGCTGAGAAATGATAGGGATCATAGCCCCAGTTAAAACAATCGTTGGCCGCGTTGTTGCTGGTGGTCGCTTGTTGATCTTCACTGTCGGCAGCGCCCTTGACCTTCGGTGTGAGGCAACCTTTTTCAGGGATGGTGGCGATGTCAAACACGGGCAACAAATGAATGTCGGTCATCCCTGATTTACGCAGCGCTGTAAGGTGTTTCATGCCATTAGATTTATTTTCAGCGAAGGCCAAATATTTTCCGCGGTTGGCTTTGGAAACCGTTGGATCGTTGATCGAAAAATCACGTACGTGCAGTTCGTAAATCGCCATGTCGGTTTGCGACGCAACGCGACTAGGACGCGGCAGTTGATCCCAGCCTTTTGGCTTGAGTCTGGATGAACTCAGGTTGACAATATAGCTGCGTTTTGAGTCGGCGCTGAGGCTTATCGAATAGGGATCGGTGACGCGATTGGGTCCCGCGGAGGCGTTTTGGCCGACCACATCAACCAAGTATAAATAATAGTTTCCCGACAAATCGTGCGGCTTTATGAGCGACCACACGCCGGTTGATGCATCAAAACGCATTGCATCAAATGATTTCGCGGCACCATTCGCTTGATACACGCAGAGCGACACTTGGCGCGCGGTGGGCGCCCACAGCTTAAACGCTGTTCGATTATTTTCCGCTTTACTTACCGCTTTACCTTCGGCACTGCTGACATGCACACCCAACCCATCAACTTTATTGGCATCCGAATAAATATCATCGAGGGCGCCCGCAATCTGAAGCATCGTGGCATGACGGACTTCGCCGGTTTCTGATTCTTGCACCAATAACATTTGCTTCTTAAGCAGCGCTGGCAGCTTCCCTGCATCTGCATCCTTAAGCACGAGCACCACGCCATCCGCGACGTATTTAAAGCGCTTAGCGATATCAGCCGGAACCGTCCCATTAAAAACTTGAAGCGCCAGCGCGCCGTCACTCCCCACCACATTCTTTTTCTGATTTGCGGTGATCTCGCCGCCTGCTGAATAATAAAGTTTGAATGTTCCGTTTTGGTCAATGCCGGGCCATTTCGCCAATCGGCGGTTCAGCCAGTAAGCGTTAGCGTCCAGCGAGTTCGATGGCATGCTAACGGTTGTTGGACTGGCGCCACTCTTACTCGGCATAGCATCGCAATTTTTCTCAACCGTCGCGCGATTTACTTCAGATGCCGCATTTGCAGGGGCCCGTGACTTTGGCTTTGCCTGCGCCTCTGCCTGTGTGAGTTGAAACGGCATAACCAAGCAAGTCGCCAAAAAGACGGCAAAAAAACGCCGAAAAAAACGCCAATTTCGACGCGGCGAAACAGTACTCAACAATTGCATCTTCACAAAAACTCTCCCCATCAGAAGCGCGTACTGATACAAGATACAAAAGAAATTTAATATTTCAATATTAACGTAACTAAACTACACAAAAATATCTATCGAATCAGGCACATTTTTATATAATCACACTAAATATACGGAAATTTGAATTTAGATGTAATATTTCTACAATTTAAATGCGTCGAAAGCAAATCATGTTTCAGTCGTTTTTTTGCCCCAACAGCATGCTTGAAAACCATCGTATCGCCGCCAACAGGGCTGCCCTAATCATTTTGTTGGCGCTTTCTGTTTTCCTCACGGCCTGTGGCGGGGGCGGGGGAAACAATACAGCCGCATCTACAACGCCCCCCGCCCCGCCGGTGACGCAGCCTCTCCCGCCAGTGGATGTGAGCACCATTATGCTGGCCGACAAGGGCAGCGCACTCGCGCCAGACTGGCAGCGCGGCGCGTTTATCGAGATCTATGTTCGCGGCTATCAAGACAGCGACGGCGATGGCGTCGGTGATTTGAAAGGGTTAATTCAGCGGCTCGATTATTTAAAAGACTTGGGCATTAAAGGCATCTGGCTTATGCCCGTGACGAAGAGCCAAGACGGTGACCACGGCTATGCCGTGAGCGACTACCGCAATATCGAAACCGCTTATGGCAGCTTGGCCGATTTTGATGAACTCTTAAAGCAAGCGCATGATCGCGGTATTGGCATCATTATTGATTACGTGATGAATCACAGTGCCGCGCAACATCCGCTCTTCGTGAATTCGCGCGACTCGGATCGCAACGCATACCGCGATTGGTATGTCTGGCAAGCCAGTGCACCAACCGGCTGGAACATTTACGGTGGCAACCCTTGGCGCACGGTGGCGACCGGCTCATACTTCGCGCCGTTTTGGGATCAAATGCCCGATTTCAATTTATTAAATCCAAGCGTCGTCGAGTACCATAAAAATAATCTGCGCTTTTGGCTTAACCTCGGTGTAGACGGCTTTCGCTTTGATGCGGTCGGCAATCTTGTCGAGAACGGCCCCAGCGCTTGGCTCAATCAGCCGCGCAACTATACGTTAATGAATGAGATGCGACTGTTGGTCGCAGGCTACAGCAACCGCTATGTGGTTTGTGAAGCGCCGGATGATCCCAAAGGCTTTGCGGCGGCCGATGCCTGCGGCGGCGCATTTGGATTTCAACTGCAAATTGATCTGCTGAATGCCGCGCGAGGAAATATCGATGCCATCAACAAAGTGAGCAATTATTTTAAGACATCACCTATCGGTATCGCACCGATACTAGCGAACCACGATAGCTTCGCGGGCGATCGCATTTGGGATCAGCTTGGCGGCAATATCAACCAATACAAGCTGGCCGCGGCAACTTATTTGCTGATGCCAGGAACACCGTTTATTTATTACGGTGAAGAAATTGGCATTGCCGGGGGCGCGGGGCTAAGCGGCGACTCGAAGCTCCGCACGCCGATGAGTTGGAGCGCCGATACCGCCACAGGCGGTTTCACCGCCGGCAAGCCTTTCCGCGCATTGGCGGCAAATGTGGGCACCCAAAATGTGGCGGCACAACAAAGCGACGCAAACTCGTTATTATCGTTTTATAAATCAATGCTCAAGCTGCGCAATACACTGCCATCAATTGCGAAGGGCAGCTATGATGCGCCGTTTGTTTCTGGGAGCGTCATGGGCTATCAACGGAAATTCGCTGCGGAACAAACGCTGGTGTTGACGAATTATGGGCAGATTGCAGTTACTACTAACGTAGCCAATTTGCCGGCAGGTCAAACGTTAAATGCCGTGTTTCCGCTCAACTCATCAAGAAGCGCGATCGATGCAAATGGCGCAGCCAGTATCACGATCCCCGCGCAGTCAGTACGCGTTTACACCGTGAGTCCCTGATCAAGTTAGGCATTGGGCGGCAATCGCAATGGTTAAGCGCCTTCTGCGCCTTCTGCGCCCTCTGCGCCCTCCCTGCTCCAGCCGCTCTAAATTTCCACGCCCGCTAAGTCACTACACCCTTTAAGTTATCCCTAAATCTGATGAACAAAAATCAAGCACACTTCTCGTGCCCCGCGTTGCAATCGTTGCTCAGTGCGGCACTCGCGGCCATCACCATGCTGCTCAGTGCCCAGGCACAGGCAACAACAGCACCAGCAGCAGCGCCCATCGATATCAGTGCCGTCGCAATGCAAGATCGCGGCAGCAATTTGCAGGAGGGCTGGCAGCATGGCGCGTTCATCGAAATTTTTGTACGCGGTTACAAAGACAGTAACGGCGATGGCATCGGCGATTTAAAAGGTCTTACGCAAAAACTCGATTACCTGAAAAACTTGGGCGTCAAAGGCATTTGGCTGATGCCGATTACCGCGAGTGCGGATCACGATCATGGCTATGCCACCACGGATTTTCGGGCAGTTGAAACAGCGTATGGCAGCTTGGCTGATTTTGATGAATTACTGAAGGAAGCCCACGCACGCGGCATCGGCGTCATCATCGATTATGTGTTAAACCATAGCGCCGCCACGCATCCGCTGTTTGTGCAATCGCAATCAAGCCCAACCAATCGCTATCGCGATTGGTATGTGTGGCGCAAACCGGTGGAGTCGGTGGGAGCGGGATTGGAATCAGTGGCGACTGTGCCCTTGGGTTGGGACATTTGGGGCAAGAATCCGTGGATTTTTAACGGCGACGCAGAGAAAGACGATGTGGGGAAAAGCGATGCCGCCTATTTCGCCACCTTCGGTTTTCACATGCCAGATTTCAACATGCGTAATGCCGATGTGGTGAATTATCACAAAGACAGTTTACGATTTTGGTTGAATCGCGGCATCGATGGATTTCGTTTAGATGCGGTTCCGCACCTAGTCGAAAATAATGCGATTGATTGGAACGACCAGCCTGAAAGCCGCGCCCTGACGGATGACTACGCTGATTTGATTCGCAGCTATAAGCACCGCCACGTGGTCTGCGAAGCCACCGCCAATCCAATCGTGTATGGTGCGCCTGATGTCTGTGGCAGCGCATTCGCGTTTGGCCATGAACGCAGCATCATCGCTGCCGTCAAAAGCAATGGCCGTGATGCGACGGCGATGAACAAGGTCGCCAACTATTTCACCACCGCGCCGCTGACCATGGCGACGATGCTATCGAATCACGACATCTTTGCCGGTCAGCGCTTGTGGGATCAGCTGCGCGGCGACATCAATCAGTACAAGCTCGCCGCCGCAACCTACTTGCTGCAGCCCGGCACACCGTTCATTTACTATGGTGAAGAAATCGGCATGGGAGGGGTGATAAATCTCAAGGCCGATGACCCGTTGCGTACGCCGATGAGCTGGACCAATAACATCAGAGGATTCACCAGCGGCAAGCCGTTCCGGCCCGTCTCGCCAAATGTGGCGGTCTATAATGCGGCAGCACAGTTAAAAAATCCGCGTTCCATTTTGGCGTTTTACAAAACGATGCTTAGCCTGCGCAATACGCTGCCATCGATTGCACGAGGCAGCTATGATGCGCCGTTTGTGAACGGTGGCGTGATCGGCTATCAACGGAAATGGGGCAATGAACGAACATTGGTCTTGACCAATTATGCGACGACCTCAGCCAGGGTTGTCGTTCGCAATTTAGCGCCGCTCGGCACATTCAAATCGGTGTTTCCGAAAGCACAGAGTGCATTTTTAAGTGACGCGGCGGGTGACGCGGCGATCTCACTTAAGCCACAATCTGTCATGGTATTTTTGTTAAGTCAGTGATGACAAGTACTGCCAGCAAACACTAGCATTGGCGGGGCTTAAGCGGAAAATTTGCTGGCACACCGCTATCTCTCATGTTTTTTGTTTTTGCATATGCTTGCGCTGACGAAAAGTTGCCAACCAAGACAACACCAAAAGAAGCTGACCGCGTAAAAATTGCGTTTTCGTTGGAGCGCTAAATATTTATTTAGCTGCTAAATTGTCTTGGGCAAGGCTTTTAAGCAGATGCGGTACTTTTTAAGTGCGCGCAATACTTTTAAGTGCGCGCGGCATATCGGCCGCTACTTTTTTCCACGCGTCGCGCAATTGCCGTGCGGATGCAAAGCCCACTTCCTCAGCGGCGGACTCTACGCTAATGCGTTTTGAGGCGAGTAGCTGCCGAGCCAAAGCGACGCGCACACCGCTGACATAGGCAAGCGGCGTCGTGTCCGCATGCTCGGCAAACAAGCGCCGCATGTGGCGTGCCGATACGCAACCCGCTTGGGCAATTCGCTCAACATCCCAATCTTGATTTGGCTGCGCCAAGATCGCTTGTTGCGCGCGATGTACGGCAGGATGCAAATGGTTGCGGTGTGCAACAAGTGGCGACAGCTGAGGATCGCCGCCCGCGCGCCGCCAGTAGACGACCATATCTCGTGCAACTTCGCTGGCGACGACCGCGCCACATCTCGTCGCGATGGCGGCGAGCGCCAGATCAATTCCTGCTGTTACCCCGGCACTGGTGGCGACACGATCATCAACGATAAAGATTCGATCCTCATGCACCCGCGCCGCCGGATACGCGGCTCGAAGGTTAGTCGTAAGCTCATGATGCGTCGTGCAATCGCGACCGTCGAGCAATCCCGCCTCTGCGGCAATGAGCGCCCCCGAACAGACCGTCCACAACCGTAGCCTGCCTTGATTCAGCGCGGGCTTCACAATCGCCCTCAACCATCGGACGGTTGCCCGTTGCACTGATTTTTGCTGTTCGGCGGGAATGCACGGGCTGCTTGCTACACCAACAATCACCACCCAATCCTCGTTCACTGCCGAGATCGAGACCGGTAGCGGCTCGAGGTTTGCGAGCAGCAGTGGCAACGAACCGGTCACGCTCGACGCAGCCGATACGATGTGCAACTCAAAGGGCGGCATTGCTTTCATGTCTTGCAGTTGCGCAAAGCGATTAGCCAATCGCAACGGCTCTGCTATACCGGCTAGATCAAGAAGCAGCACCCCGGGTAACACCACCACATATACCTTGGTGGTAGGCGCAGTCATGCCAGGAAGTCGCGGATCATTACGCAACGGCAGCTATATCAGCCGTTGCTGCTGGGTTCGTCGTGGTTTTGTTCATGGCCGCGCACGTGGTTGCGTTCGGGGCTGCATACGAAGGTGCGTTCGAGGCTGTGTTGGAAGGTGCGTTCGAAGCTGCGCGTTGCAGCGCCTCATCGACTGACACAATATGCGCGAAGCGGCCTTCAAGCACAAGTTCAGTACGCACTTTTATTTCATCGGTGGCAAACGTACGTCCACTGGAATGCTTCATTGGAAAAGTTAGTGTTGCGGCGGTGACGTAATCAACGGCAAAGCCTAAGTCGGATGCGCAGCGGGTAGTCGTCTCGCAGCATTGCTCTGTACGGATGCCGCTAATGATCAGGCGATTGATCCCTCTGCGAATGAGCCACGAGGCCAATGGCGTGCCCGAGAACGCCGAATGCGCATACTTTTGCAACGTGAACGATGCTTCAAATGCGACCAGCCCCTCAAGCGGCTTGACGAATCCGCTGGCAAGTGAAAACACGCCACTGGGCTCTACATGGAATATACGGATCACAGGGATGTCGTTTGTAAGGCAGCCCTGAATCAACCGATTTTGTTCAACAAGATACTCGCCAACGTTATCAACTTGCCAATAAGGCCTGTGTGGAAACGATGCCTGTGCGTCAATTACCAGCAAGGCAGTACGTGAGTGGTTTTCGGTCATCGCCAATCCTGTCATGTTATTTGTTTTAGGAGCGATCAGTTTAATCTTCGGTGTTACTCGGGTCGAGATTGATTCCGGCTACGTTTAGGGTGAAAACGGCCACGAATAAAATTAAACTCTAGTCGCTGTATTGAGGCCAACAATTCACGCTGGCTACGATTAAAGCAATTACCGGGGATTTCGTAAATTTCATGGCGGTCACGGTTGCGTGGTTTGCCGCAATCGCTGTGGCATGCCCTCAGATGTCAGCCGATCCAACTTTGCGGCATATAAATCATGTTCTTTGCGGGTGGTGCTTGATTCCATCGCTTTGTTCAGATGTTTTTTGGCTTTCGATATCTCGCCGAGCTTGAAATAGCTAATGGCCAGCCAGAACTGAAATTCGTGGTTGTATTGATCACGCTTTACCTCGCGCTGAAAAAACGACTTAGCCGCCTCGTAGTCACCGCGCTGGAATGCATTCTGGCCTTGATCGAAGAAATAGTATGGCGCAAAAGGTTGCGCCTGTTCGAGCCGTGCCAAGATGAGATTTGCCTCCTCAAATCTGGCCTGTTCGCGCAGCAGCAATGCAAGGTTTGACATCGCCTGCAAATTCTTATGGTCGAGCGCTAACAACGTATTAAATACTTGCTCGGCGGCGTCTATATTGGCGTGATGGCGGTAGATCACACCAAGGGTATTGTAGGCACTCAAAAATGAGGCATCTTGTTTGATCGCCTCCCGCGCCAGCCAATAGGCATCGTCAATTTGCCCGCGCACGAGTGCCTCGGCAGCACGGTTGTTCATATACATAGCAATGATGGTTTGCTCGCGGATGGCCTCACTGCGATGCCACTGTGTTTGTGCCGGTGGGGAAAAATCAATCGTCATGGTCTGCGTTGATTCGACGGGATTGTTCGATAGATAGAAAGTAGTGCCGAGCACTAAATTTACGTGGCCACTCGCAAAAAAAATGCCGCTATTGCGCGTCCAGCTCTCATCAACCAACACGCGCTGATAATGAACACGCAACCCGAGCTCTTTGGCGAATGCACCCGTCATGATGACGAGCGACAGGCAATTGCCACTGCGCGTGTCAAACGTCTCGGCGGCGTTACGGGTACGCTCGGCATCATAAAAAAGCTTGAGTTGTTTTTCGCTATAGAGCGCGTCAAATAAGCCGGCTTGTGTGCCTTTCTCTTTAATCTGCCTAGCCATTTCAATGCGTATGAAGCGTTTCATCTCATCGCTCAGCGCGAACACTTCATCGGCGTTTATCGACACCGACGGTGGCTTGAATTGGGCATCAATAAACAAGTGATCAATATTTGGCCGAATTGGCGGTGGCGGCGCGAGCGCACACGAACTGAGGATGAGTAGCAACAATGAAAAACTCAGCACGAGTGAACCATTCGTGACTATGTTAGGCGGCACGTTTTGCAGTGTGCTCAGAAACCTGCTTAGAAACGGACTCAGCAACGAATTGGACGGCGTTTTCATTCCGCATGTGCCTCACGAGGTCAACCTAAGAAGGATCACACTCAACTACACATCATTAAATCACTTTTTTACGGGCCGCGTACGAAAGCAAATATTTTGCGATCAAACTATCCTTCTCAAGTAATAGCGGCAGTTGACTTTTAGCGCTGCGGCGACGCGCCGCATTCACGCACCGCTTGCCAAACGTTCAGCACGTCCACGGTTTCCTTTACGTCATGCACGCGGATAATATTTACGCCGTTTTGGATCGCAATGAGCGCCGCCGCCAAGCTTGCCGCGAGGCGACCATCGGCATCGCGGCCAGTAACAGCACCCAACGACGATTTGCGAGAGAAACCCGCGAGGACTGCGAATCCACTCTCGGTAAAGTAGCGAAGCTCGTTGAGCAACCTGAAGTTATGTTGCACCGTTTTGCCGAAACCAAAACCGGGATCAATCACAATGCGCTCTTTCGTGATGCCGGCAGCGAGGCAAGCATCCGCACGCGCCAGCAGAAAGTCCCGCACTTCGGACACTACATTTTGATATTTTGGCGCTTGCTGCATCGTCCCAGGCACGCCCTGTTTGTGCATCAAACAGACCTGCACCTTACTACCAACACAGGCAGCGATTGCGCCGGGCATTTGCAATGCGTTCACGTCGTTTATCATGGCAGCGCCAAGCTTGATGGCCTCGATCATTAAAGCCGTTTTTTGAGTATCAATAGAAATCGGTACGCCGTCGCCCACTAGTGCTTCCAGTACCGGCAACACGCGATCACACTCTTCTTGCAAGCCCACCTCAGTCGCACCGGGGCGGGTTGATTCGCCGCCGAGATCAATCATATCCGCGCCCTCAGCGATCAACAGTCGGGCGTGTTTGCTTGCACGATCACGCTGCAGGAATCGCCCGCCATCGGAGAATGAATCCGGCGTGATATTGACGATGCCCATGATGAGCGGGCGAGAGAAATTTAGCGGATTCGGAATAGTTGGCATCGTCAATAAGAGACTAAAAAAATGTGTTTATGCCAATGCCGACACTAGGATCGCAAAAAATAAAACGGGCGACATGAATGTCGCCCGCAGGAAAATCAAAATAACCACCGGCTTCCCTACCTAAATGCAACGTCGCATATTAAGCCGAGGAATCGGTAAACGTCTTCCTAGGGCGCAGCTTCTGTCTTTGGGGCTTCGGTTGTTGGTTTGTCGATAGCCGTGGGTGCAGGTGCAGTGGCCGCCGTCGTGATTGGCGCATTACCACTGCCATCATCACCTGATTTTGGGCGAGGCGGTGTTGCACTAGATACTTTTACGGCACGCACTTCACGGCCTTCCATGATGTCTTTAATCTGGTCGGCATCGATGGTTTCAAACTCCATCAACGCTTTCACCATTACTTCAACTTTATCGCGATTAGTCTCCAGGATATGGCGCGCGCGTTTGTATTGGGTGTCAATGATGCGCTTCATCTCAGTATCGACCCGCTGCTGCGTGCTTTCTGAGTGAGTGTGGCCTTGCGAACCCCACGATTTGCCAAGAAACACTTCTTGATCTTGATCGCTATACGAGATCATGCCCAATTCATCGGACATGCCCCACTCTGTCACCATGCGACGTGCTAGATTGGTGGCTTGCTTGATGTCCGATGACGCGCCGGTCGTCATAATCCCGCGGAAAATTTCCTCCGCAATACGGCCGCCGAGTGCCACACAAATACTGCATTCGAGACCTTCACGATCATACGAATATTTATCCGCCTCGGGCAAGAAAAATGTTACGCCAAGTGCGCGACCGCGCGGGATGATTGTTACTTTGTGCAACGGATCATGCTTAGGCATCAGCGCACCGACAATCGCGTGGCCTGCTTCATGGTAAGCGGTTTCAAGTTTGTCTTTTTCAGTCATCACGGCTGATCTGCGTTCAGCTCCCATGTTGATTTTGTCTTTGGCTTTTTCAAAGTCAACCATTTCAACCAGACGTTTGTTGACGCGGGCAGCAAACAACGCCGCCTCGTTGATTAAGTTCGCCAAATCGGCACCGGAATAACCAGGAGTTCCACGTGCAATAACCGATGCCTCAACATCCGGCGCAATCGGCACTTTACGCATATGCACCAGTAAAATTTGTTCCCGCCCGCGAATATCCGGCAATGGCACAACCACTTGGCGATCAAAACGGCCGGGGCGCAATAATGCTGGATCAAGCACGTCTGGGCGGTTGGTTGCAGCAACCACGATCACACCGGCAGTTGCTTCGAAGCCGTCCATCTCGACCAGCAATTGGTTCAGGGTTTGTTCACGCTCATCGTTGCCGCCACCCATGCCGGCACCGCGCTGGCGGCCCACTGCATCGATCTCATCAATAAAAATAATGCAGGGCGAGCTTTTCTTGGCTTGCTCAAACATATCGCGAACACGTGCTGCCCCCACGCCGACAAACATTTCGACAAAATCAGAGCCTGAGATCGAGAAGAACGGCACTTTGGCCTCCCCTGCGACGGCACGCGCCAGTAGTGTTTTACCCGTTCCTGGGCTGCCCACCATCAGTACGCCGCGCGGAATTCGGCCGCCAAGCTTTTGGAATTTGGATGGGTCTCGCAAGAAATCGACCAACTCCGAAACTTCTTCTTTGGCCTCATCGCAGCCTGCCACATCGGCGAATGTGATGGGGTTGGTGTTTTCATCCAGCATTTTCGCGCGGCTTTTGCCAAACGAGAATGCACCACCCTTGCCGCCGCCCTGCATTTGCCGCATGAAATACACCCACACGCCAATGAGGAGCAAAACAGGGAATGAAGAAATCAGGATTGTGTAGAGAATATTTTCACTCTTTGGAAAATCTGCCTCCACCTTGACGCCAAGTTTTTCAAGATTATCGATGGTAAAAACATTGTTCGGGAGCGCGACAACGTACTCGGCCTCTTTCGTGTAGACGCGCATCGTTTTATTTCCCTCGTCGCGCACGCGCTCGATGGAGCCGTTTTTAGCTTCCTGCATCATCGCGGAATACGTCATCGGCTTGGCTTGACGGTCACCTTTCGAAAAGCTCATGAATGCAAGCATCAACACCACGCCGATAACCAACCAAACACCAATATTTTTTGCCCAATTATTCACTTATCTTCCTTTACAAAATCTGCGTATTTTTTGCCATTCGTGATCAATCAGCAATGCTAACCAAGTCATGCCAAGCGAGCTCGCAATAACATTTCAAAAACCATTCTAAAAAACAGTATTTCCATCCTACACGAAACCCCAAAAAACATCTTGATATTGAGCCAAGATTGCGAATAGCAAGATTAGCCAACGGTCACGCTATTCCACGGCTTTTTCAATGTCGCCGCCGACAGCTTTAAGCCCCTTTGCCACCAAATACGTTTCGCGGCTCTCGTCGCGCGAGGCATCCGGCTTTTTGGCCGACACATGCAGAAAGTTTTGCCGCAACAACTTTACATAGGGCTCGAAACCAATTCCTTGGAAAACTTTGACGATGAATACACCGTTTGGTTGCAAAAATTTAACCGCAAAATCCATTGCCAGCTCACCCAAATTAAACAGCCGCGCTTGGTCGGTAACAGGGATACCGGTCATATTGGGCGACATATCGGACATTACAAGGTCAACGGGCTGGTTTTCTAGCTCGGCAATCACCGCTTGCAGTCCAGCTTCATCGGTAAAATCGGCCTCGATAAAAATGACGCCCGGGATCGGCCCCATCGGCAGCAAATCAATCGCCACGACTTTGCCTTTATTGCCTTTAGAGCCACGCCCGACCTTTTTTATCGCCAATTGCGACCAACCGCCGGGGGCTGAGCCCAAGTCAACGACGACTGCGCCTGGCTTCAAATAGCCGTGTTTGGCGTCTATTTCTTCTAATTTATAGACAGCGCGCGAGCGATAGCCGTCTTCCTGCGCCTTTTTAACAAAAGGATCGTTCAAATGTCGCTGGACCCAATCGCGACTGTTCTTTGGGCGGGCGTTTGCCATAGCCGTTGCCTTTTACCTTTATAATCTGTACATGAAAATCATATTATCGCCTACTGAGCGCCGGTCGTTCCGCGCCACTGCACATTCCCTGTCACCAGTCGTCATGATCGGCAACGATGGCCTCACGCCAAAAGTGTTGGCTGAGATTGAAAGAACGCTGATGGCGCACGAACTGATCAAAATTCGGGTCTTCAATGATGATCGCGAACAACGCGAAACATGGCTAAGCGAAATTTGCGATCAGCTTTCCGCAGCGCCTATACAGCATATCGGCAAACTGCTCGTCATATGGCGCAAAAGCGAAGAAAAAGTTAAAGAAGCAGCCAAAAAAGCCAGCCGCCCCAAACCACGTCGCTTAACCAAACGTGAGGAAGAGGCGCAAGCCAGTGGACAAATGCCCAAAACCAAACGGCGCACTCCCCGTTAAATTTTACTAAACGCTAGTACCGGCGGGGTTTTCGAGGCATTTTTTCTTGGAAACGCCCGTCAATACTTGAGTTTGGCATAAATTTTTCTGAAATCCCTCTGAAGCTCCCTGAACGAAAATATTGCCGCGCATGTTGTTGTGGCGATCGCCACTCATCCTGCGCATCTGCCATCCATCCCAAATCGATTGGGGGTAAGCGCTGGCTTGGTTAATCTGCAATCTCTTTTCAACATCATTCCCAAGGAGATTGTATGACCACACTTTTCACGCCACCAATCAGGGCTCGTTCGATTTTTCAGTTTGTATTTCGCCATGCTATCCAGCTGACGATTTTACTCACGGCAGTCAGTACTGTTTACGTTACCACCACTGCTTGCTTGTTCGCAGCGCCGACGGCCTTCAAGGTTGAAATCACGGGCAAAGGCGCGCCGATGATTTTAATTCCGGGGTTAGCCTCTTCCGGTGAGGTATGGAATGGCACAGTAAAACAATTTTGTGGCAGCAATGGAAAATACGAATGTCATGTCCTGACGTTATCCGGCTTTGCCGGCGTTGCACCAATCACCGCACCGCTATTGGCCACCGTTGCCAAAGAACTGGTTGAATATGCCGACGAGAAGAAAATGGTACGTCCGATCATCATTGGTCACAGCCTGGGCGGGTTTTTAGCACTGCAATTGGGCTGCAACCATATCAATAAATTTGGACGGCTCATCATCGTTGATTCGCTGCCCGCACTGGGCGCCATCCAAATGCCGGACATCACACCGGAGCAGCTAAAAAGCATGGCGGCAAGAATGCGTGATGGCATGAAAAGCCAAGATGCAAAGACCTTCGCCGAAGGACAACGCCGTTCCGTTGCAAGCATGGTGACCGCACCTGAAGATTTGGAACGCGTGCTGGGATGGGGCAGTCAATCAGACGGCAGTACCGTGATAAACGCGATGCACGATCTTATCGCAACTGATTTACGCCAGGATATTCACCGTATCAGAACGCCAACACTGGTGCTCGGCTCCTGGTATACATACAAAAATTTCGCCAAGCGTAGCGATATCGAAAATAACTTTAAGATGCAGTATCAAAAGCTGAACGGTGTCACCATTGAGCTTGCTGATACGGCCAAACACTTCATCATGCTGGACGAGCCCAACTGGATGTTTGAACAAATTGAAAAATTTTTAAAGTGATTGCAAATGGTTAATGCTGGGGCATGCTCTGGATAGTTAATTAGCACCTCCATCCAGCGAAGTAATGTAACCGTGCAAGCAGCCGGTTTGCGCTAACCCAAGCTAAATAACGCATGCCTCAAGTCGATGTCACTCAATCAACCATTCTTCAAAATGCAATGAATACCATGATTGCCGAGAGCACCAAGCGCACCAAGAGCACCAAGAGCCCCCATCCTAATGACGATTTATTGCGAACATACTGGATTTGTCAGCTCACGGGCTGGACTCTCGTCGCGCTATTTTTTACGCTGCTTTTTGGCGCCACCATGCCGCTTGCCTACGCAACGATGGCGGCGATTTATGGTTGGGGTTCATTCACCGGGTTGCTGTTGTCACACACTTGGCGCTTCATCATTAAAGAGCGCGGTTGGTTCGCCCGCAACACACGCCCGCCATGGATCGGTATTGGTGCCATTATTTTGTGTCTGGGCACCATAGAAGCTTTCCTAGTAGGGCTGGGCTTTGCAGCGATGATGCCCGCCGGAGCCACGAAGGGTTGGGGTTGGGTGCCTGGCGCCATTTTTGGCTGGGTCACTATTTTTTCGGTTTGGACAGCACTCTATTTGTATACGATATCGGCTCGCCGCTCGAAGCAGCTGGAAGCCGAAGCGCTAAGACTGGACATTTACGCTAAAGATGCGGAGCTTCGCGCCCTGCAAGCCCAAGTGAACCCGCATTTCTTTTTCAATAGTCTCAACAGCGTGCGCGGCCTGATTTTTGAGAACCCCAATGCGGCAGCACAAATGATTGACCAGCTCGCCGGCATCATGCGCTATGCCTTGCAATCTGGTGATGCGGCGGTGTCGCTCAGCAGAGAGATGGAAGCGGTGAACGCCTATTTGGCAATTGAAAAAATTCGCTTCGAGGATCGTCTGCGTGTCGAAATCGATATTGAAAGCGGCCTTCATGAAACCTTGATCCCGCCGATGGCGTTGCAAACTTTGGTGGAGAACGCTGTCAAATATGGCGTAGAACGAAACGCGCTGGGCAGCGATATTTGCATTAGCGGTAAGCAGATAAATAACATGATGCGAATTGAAGTCGCCAACACAGGCTCGATCGCGCCGTTTACTGATTCGACCAAACTAGGTCTTGAGAATACCCGAAAACGACTCCAGCTTTTATTGAACCCTGCCGCCACGCTTGAAATCCGTGAAGAACAAGGCTGGGTGCGGGTTTTGATGCAATGGCCGAGCCAACCGCCACGCCAGCCTAACCCGTAATATTGGCGAAGCACAGGATAATAACGCCATACTGCAGAGTGCCTCGGACAACAAAGGAAAAACATGATTCGCGCCATCATCATCGACGACGAACGTCTCGCCCGTGTGGAACTGCGCAGACTCCTGACCGTGCATGACGAAATAGAAATCATCGGCGAAGCGGCCAATATCACCGAGGCGTTGCAGGTGATTGAAAACCTGCAACCCGACCTCATTTTTCTCGATATCCAAATGCCTGGCGGCTCCGGATTTGACTTGCTGGCGCAACTGGATTTGGCCCCAGAGGTCATTTTTACAACGGCTTTTGACACCTACGCCCTCAAGGCTTTTGAAGTCAACGCTCTCGATTATTTGCAAAAACCGATTGAGCCCCCGCGTCTTGACGCAGCATTGGCGCGTGCGTTGCAACGCTTTGAAAAGCCCACCAACGCACGGTTAGCCTCTCAACTAGCTACACCGCAAGCCAAGAGCGGTAACGACAAAATTTTTATCAAAGACGGCGAACGCTGCTGGTTCGTCACGCTGACCGATATTATGCTGTTCGAATCCGAAGGCAACTACGCCAGAGTGTATTTCGGCACGGGACTGCAAACCCAGCGTCCACTGATGCTGCGCTCGCTAAACCAACTGGAAGAGCGTCTAAACCCCAGCCAATTTTTTCGCGCCAATCGGCGGCAGATTATCAATTTGCAATTCATCGATTTGGTCGCACCAACAGACTCGGGTGGCCTCACGATTGCGCTTAAAAATCAATTACGAATCGAGCTCTCACGTCGCCGTGCAACGCAATTTAAAGAACTATCAACGCTTTAATCAACACAACTCGCATTTAAAAATATGCGGGGATGAATCTGCGCCAACATTACTCGGACGCAGGCACATCGGCGGCAGTGCTTCCGCAAGAATGGCAAAACCTGGAAAATGCACTTTTTCGGGTGCTGCAGCTTGCACAAGTATTGAACACGCAAATGCCGCAATGCGTACAAAAATTATTAGCCGTATTGCCGAGATCAATCGGGCGTTCGCAGCCCGGGCACACCTTTTTAGCCAAGCGGGAAATCGCGAGGTCATAGCTTAATTCGACCCGCCGTTTTTCGCTTGGCATTGCCTCGGCAGCGCGTTGGCGTTCGAGATAACGGTTCATCGCGCGAATGGCATAGTGGCCGCACACGCCTGTCAGGATAATCCCGACGATATAGCGCACATAGCCGCCATAGGTCGGCAAATAGGGAACCAACTCGACAAAAAACGCAAACAAGGCAAAGAAAATGAAGCCCCACACAAATGGCCAATGTGTTGCTTTGCGTTTTTTCAAAAACAGCCAAGCGGCGATCAACAGCAACGGCAGTGTCAGGGCCAAGCGATATAAAAATACCCGAAGCTCTTGTTTACGCAGCTCGATATTGACGCTCTCTTGTGCCGTTTTTTCGAGCTCGTACAACGCTTGTTGCATTTTTTCTGAATGCTGGCGCGTGTCTAATGCGGCTTGCTCCAGCGACTCCATGGCCTGTTGCGCTGCGCGTTCATTTGCTTTGAGCTCATCCAGCGCTTTAGTGCGGCGAACCAGTTCAGGGTCCTGGTCGGCGAGTTTGGTGGCGCCGCGCGTGGCGAGCCAATTGTTAAATGTTTCGCGGGCGGACTGCGTATCGTTTCGTGCCGTGTTGAGTTTTAGTTGCGCTTGCTGGCTGGCCTCCTGGTTTTCAGAAAGGCTGCGCTTGGCTGCTTCAAGCTGGTCTTTGAGTTTGCTCGATGCGGGCTTATCGATGTAAGTATCAACCGAAACCCGTGATTCAACACGTGGCAAATCACCAACAACAAGACCACCCAGGCCAATCAAAAACCCGGCGAAGATAAACGAGACCAACCACAAACCACGGCGAAACCACTGTTCGGATAGACGAATACTTTTGCTCATCATCAACCTCGCTTAACAAACGTTTAGTCAGAAATACCTTACATCGATTATCTCATATTCCTTCACGCCGCCTGGCGCTCGCACCTCGACTACGTCACCGGCATATTTTCCGATCATCGCGCGTGAAATTGGCGATGAAAACGAAATCTTGCCGAGCTTGATATTGGCCTCATCTTCGCCAACAATTTGGTAAGTGACTTTTTCGCCAGACTCGACTTCTTCCAAATCGACGGTAGCAGCAAAGACGACACGACCTTCGTCATCAAGCAAGGTGGGGTCAATAATTTGTGCGCTGGAGAGTTTGCTTTCTAATTCTTGAATGCGGCCCTCAATAAAGCCTTGTTTTTCCTTAGCAGCATCATATTCAGCGTTTTCCGACAAATCGCCCTGCGCACGCGCCTCGGCAATCGCCATGATGACGGCGGGGCGATCCACCGATTTTAAACGCTGCAATTCTGCCTTCAAGGCATTGGCACCGATGACGGTAAGGGGGACTTTGGCGAGACTGCTCATATGGAGTTCCTGGGGAAAGTAAGGCTGGGTACGGACGGCGCACCCTTCGGTGAAATTTTTAAATTTGTCTTGCATTTTGTGTTGAATTTTATCTTTCATTACCGACCAGCTACAAAGCTATGCGGCGGTTTTGATCAATCGATGAAGGCTCTGCAAATCATAAACCTTCAATTCACTAATATGCTGCATGCCCATACATGCGGCCTTCGCGCCGGCAATGGTAGTGTAGTAAGTGATGCGGCCTTGTAGCGCCGCATTACGAATCGCCCACGAGTCTTTAACGCTTCGTTTGACTTCGTCCACCGTATTGATGATGAGGGTGATCTCGCGATTTTTTATCATATCAACAATATGCGGGCGGCCTTCAGCGACCTTATTGACAGCGGCGGCGGCGATGCCCGCTTTGGTCAAATGCGCCGCCGTGCCTTTAGTGGCGACGATGCTAAAGCCCAGCTCAATCAGAGTCCGGGCGACTTCTTCGGCTTTAACTTTATCGGCATTGCGCACGCTGATAAATGCTTTGCCGCCAGTCGGCAATTTAATGCCCGCACCCAGCTGTGATTTAACAAAGGCCTCCGCAAAGGTATCACCCACGCCCATCACTTCGCCAGTAGATTTCATTTCGGGGCCCAGAATCGTATCCACGCCGGGGAATTTGATGAAGGGAAACACGGCTTCTTTTACGGAGTAATACGGCGGCGTGATTTCTTTAGTGGTTCCTTGTTCTTTGAGCGTACGCCCGGCCATGCAGCGCGCGGCAATCATCGCCAATGGCAGCGAGGTTGCCTTCGAAACAAACGGCACCGTGCGGGATGCGCGAGGATTCACTTCGAGCACATACACATGATCTACGCCGTCCACGGTTTGAATCGCAAACTGCACATTCATCAAACCAACGACCTTCAGGGCATGCGCCATCGCGATCGTTTGACGACGCAATTCGTTTTGCAAATCTTCCGATAATGCATACGGCGGTAGCGAGCAGGCCGAATCTCCTGAGTGCACGCCCGCTTGCTCAATGTGTTCCATGATGCCGCCGATGAGCACATCCGTACCATCGCATATCGCATCGACATCAACCTCGATCGCGTCGTTCAAAAAACGGTCCAGCAGCACTGGCGAGTCGTTCGATACCTTTACGGCCTCGCGCACATAGCGCTCGAGATCAGATTCAACGTGAATGATTTCCATTGCTCGTCCACCGAGCACATAGCTTGGGCGCACCACCAGCGGATAGCCGATCTCGCGGGCTTTAATGATCGCTTCTTCGTCCGTTCGCGCCGTGCGGTTGGGTGGCTGGAGCAACCCTAAATCAGAAATTAATTTTTGGAAACGCTCGCGGTCCTCGGCCATATCAATGGCATCCGGCGTCGTGCCGATAATCGGCACGCCATTCGCTTCCAGTGCACGCGCGAGCTTTAGCGGTGTCTGCCCACCGAACTGCACAATTACGCCGACTGGTTTTTCAAGATCAACAATCTCCAGCACATCCTCCAACGTAAGTGGCTCGAAATAGAGACGGTCCGAGGTATCGTAATCGGTTGAAACCGTTTCCGGATTACAGTTGACCATGATCGTTTCATAGCCATCTTCACGCAGCGCCAATGCGGCATGCACGCAACAATAATCGAACTCAATACCCTGCCCAATGCGGTTCGGGCCGCCGCCTAAAATCATGATTTTTTTGTTATTGGTCGGCTTCGATTCGCATTCTTCATCGTAGGTCGAATACATATACGCCGTCGATGTTGAGAACTCCGCCGCACAGGTATCAACACGCTTGTACACCGGGCGGATGTCCCAAGAATGCCGTTTGGCGCGGACTTCGGCCTCTTTTGTCTTCAACAGATGCGCCAACCGGCGATCGGAGAAACCGCGACGCTTCAAGCTGCGCAGCTCAATGGCATCAATCTGCGCCAACGATTTGCTATCCAACTCAAGCTCGATATCGACCAGCTCTTTAATCTGCGCCAAGAACCACGGATCAATTTTGGTGTAGCCGAACACTTCTTCCAAACTCATGCCGATACCAAACGCGTCGGCCACATACCAGAGCCGTTCGCCACGTGGATACGCCAATTCATCACCAATCTTGGCTGGATCTACCGTCTTTAAATTGAAGCCGTCGACACCGGTTTCCAAACCGCGCAATGCTTTTTGCAGCGATTCTTGAAAGTTGCGACCAATCGCCATCACCTCGCCGACACTCTTCATTTGCGTGGTTAAACGATCATCAGCTTGCGGGAATTTTTCAAACGCGAAGCGCGGTACTTTGGTCACGACGTAATCAATCGATGGTTCAAACGATGCCGGTGTTGCGCCACCGGTAATGTCATTTTTCAATTCATCAAGTGTGTAGCCGACCGCCAATTTTGCGGCGACTTTTGCAATCGGGAAGCCGGTTGCTTTTGATGCCAATGCGGATGAGCGTGACACGCGGGGGTTCATTTCAATCACGACCATGCGACCATCATTCGGGTTCACGGCGAACTGCACATTTGAGCCGCCCGTCTCGACA
Organism: Burkholderiales bacterium; assembly: GCA_025360815.1. GTDB lineage: Bacteria > Pseudomonadota > Gammaproteobacteria > Burkholderiales > Usitatibacteraceae > UKL13-2. The sequence continues at coordinate 2,083 of JANYBL010000102.1, read as the reverse complement.
CCCACCTCGCGCAGCACGGCGATAGAGGCATTCCGCATGATTTGATATTCTTTATCCGTTAACGTTTGCGCAGGCGCGACGGTGATGGAGTCGCCGGTGTGTACGCCCATCGGGTCTAAATTTTCAATCGAGCAAATGATGATGCAGTTGTCGGCTTTATCACGCACCACTTCCATCTCAAACTCTTTCCAGCCGAGGAGCGATTCTTCGATTAGCAATTCCTTGGTCGGTGATGCTTCCAAGCCGCGCTCGCAAATCTCGACAAATTCATCGCGGTTATAAGCGATGCCACCGCCAGAGCCGCCCATCGTAAAGCTCGGGCGAATAATCGCCGGAAAGCCAATCGCACCCTGCACTTGCAGCGCTTCTTCCATCGAATGCGCAATCATGGACCTAGCCGATGCAAGGCCGATCTTGGTCATCGCCTGCTTAAATTTTTCGCGGTCTTCCGCTTTATCAATCGCCTCTTTGGTCGCACCAATCATTTCAACATTAAATTTTTTGAGTATGCCGTGCTTGTCCAAATCTAGCGCGCAATTCAGTGCGGTTTGGCCGCCCATTGTCGGCAGTAGCGCATCGGGGCGCTCCTTCTCGATAATTTGTGCGACGACTTTCCAAGTAACCGGCTCGATGTAGGTCACGTCGGCCATGTTCGGGTCCGTCATGATCGTGGCTGGATTCGAATTAACCAGAATCACTTTGTAGCCCTCGTCCCGCAGCGATTTGCATGCCTGCGCACCCGAATAATCGAACTCGCACGCTTGACCAATAATGATCGGGCCGGCGCCGATGATGAGGATGGATTTTATGTCGGTACGTTTTGGCATGATTTACTTTGGCGTTTATTGCGTCGTTTGTTGCTCGTTTATTGCATAAAGTGACTTCGTCAACTTTAAGTCACAATCTGTGACCTCAAGTTTAGATGAAGCCGATCTTGCGTTTTGTCTTTGCAGGCGCGGATTTATCATCCATTAGTTCACGAATCGCTTTGAACACAACCGCAAACTGCTCGTCGTATTCCGCTTCCAAAGTAGCAACTTTAAGAGACAATTCACGATTAGAATCAATCATCGACCGCATTTGTACGAAGGCTCGCATGATTTCAATGTTCACTGATACGGCGCGGTCGCTGCGCAGCACGCTCGACAACATGGCCACACCTTGCTCAGAAAATGCATAGGGCAAATAGCGGGTTCCGCCCCAACTTGAGGTCACAATTTGTGACCTCAAGATTGTAAATTCTTGTTCTGTTAGGGAAAACATAAAATCAGATGGGAAACGATCTATATTTCGTTTAACCGCTTGCAGAAGAACTTTGGTCTCAACCCCGTACATTTCGGCCAAATCAGGCGCAATCATTACACGCTGCCCACGCACGACCGCAATTTTTGAAACCACAACTTCACAGGCAACCAGCGCCTGCTTTGCCGTGAGCTTGGTTAAGGGCGGCTTCGCGCCATACTTCGCCATTGGCTGGGCGACTACCCCGATGATTTTTTCAACCATCACGGTTGGTTCCCATCATCCCCACAAACCGATCAAACAAATACCCAACCTCATGCGGGCCTGGGCTCGCTTCGGGATGCCCTTGGAAACTGAACGCGCGTGCGTCAGTGCGCTCAATGCCTTGACAGGTGCCGTCAAACAGCGATTTATGGGTGATGCGCACATTTACGGGCAACGTGGATTCATCCACCGCGAAGCCGTGGTTTTGGCTGGTGATATAAACTTTTTGGGTAGCTAAGTCTTGCACGGGATGGTTGGCACCATGGTGGCCAAATTTCATTTTCATTGTCTTGGCACCCGACGCTAAACCGAGTAATTGATGCCCGAGGCAAATACCAAAAACGGGAACGTCTTTGGCGATAATTTCTTGGATTGCTTTAATCGCGTAATCGCAGGGCTCAGGGTCACGGTGCTGCCAGCTCAAGCCACCGCGTCGGAAGCGTTGGCGCTAAAACCGGATGGCGTGTTCCTATCGAACGGCCCCGGCGACCCTGAGCCCTGCGATTACGCGATTAAAGCAATCCAAGAAATTATCGCCAAAGACGTTCCCGTTTTTGGTATTTGCCTCGGGCATCAA
>JANYBL010000058.1 GCA_025360815.1 Burkholderiales bacterium | reverse complement strand
CTCTACAATGTGGTAGCCGATGAGCCAGTTTCGCAAAGTGAGCGCGACATTAACGGCCTTGGTCGCGAAAGCCTGCGTGTCGTGATGGATTTGGACAATAGAAGTGACTAGCAAATCAAAGTCGCCGGCAGCCGCGTCGGGTGGCGCTGGTTTATTCGTCGCTGCCGCGGATATTTTCCCCTTACTCATACGCACTAAGCCCTGAGATATTGCGACCACCGGCGCGTTTGATGAGCAGCGGGTGCAGATCAGCCATGAGGACAAGCTCGGCCCCGGTGCGGGCCTTCCAGCCCAACTCTAGCGGGGCCATGAGGTCGCTCAACTGCTCGCCATCAAAAATCATGCGCGCAAAGATGGCGTCCACAAAGGTTTGCAGGGCGGCAGTGGCGAGGCCATGCTTTAGCGCGATGGCGGCGAGTTCTTTGGCGCTTTTCGCCGCCTTGAAATCTATGTAGCCGTCGCGGATAACTTTCTCGCTCAAGCCTTCGCCCGCCTTGAGCGTGCCGATGTAGTCGGCGATGTCGTCGCGCTCATTCATGAACTTAGCATCGGCGCTAATGAGGCCGATGAGTTGCTCGCGGGTCATCTTCGCCTTGCCCGGCTCCTTGGCGGAGAACTTGGCGATGAGGCCCATGATGTAGTCGTAATCAATCACTGCGGAGGCGAACAGCACAAACTCGAAATCGAGCTGCTCGACGTTGCTGCTGGTTGCGTCATCGCCGCTGCGCTTGCCTTGTTGGTCTTTGAGCTTTCGGGCGGTTTCCAGATACTGGCCTTTGAAGCCGCGCAGGTTTTCATCGGGCAGCACGTGCTCGATGCTGGTTTTGTTCTCTTCAGTGAGGTCGGTGTATTGGTCGAGTTGGGTTTTGAGGCGCTGAACTTCTTTGAACCGCTCAATAAATACCGTCTTGGCAGCGTCGCCGTTTAGATTTGCCACGTCCGAAGGTGTGCAGCGAAGCCCCTGCGACTTCATGAAGGCATCTAGCTTTTGCACGGCTTCCTGCAGCTTCTCGATCACCACTGGCGCTTTATCGACCAGCCAGATTTCTCGGGCTTGCTCGCCTGTTTTCTCGCCGGAGAAAAGTGCGATGGCAGCATCGACGGCGTCTTGCTGTTGGCGGAAATCGAGGATGTTGCCGTAGGGCTTGGTGCCATTGAGCACGCGGTTGGTGCGGGAGAAGGCCTGAATCAAGCCGTGGTGTTTGAGGTTTTTGTCTACATACAGCGTATTCAAAAACTTGGAATCGAAGCCGGTGAGGAGCATGTCCACGACGATGGTGATGTCGATCTTGTGCTGCGGAACATTCGGCGAGGCTTTGCGCAAGTCAGCTGCAGGCCACTGCTGGTCTTTGATGCGCTTTTGCACGTCTTGGTAGTAAAGATCGAACTCGCTCAAGCGGTGATTGGTGCCGTACTGCGCGTTGTAATTGGCAACAATCGCCTCAAGCGCCTTCTTCTTCGCTTCCGAATTAACCTTATTGTCTTCCTGCTCTTGTGGCAAGTCTTCGGAAAGCTGCTCGATATCCTTCTTCGCTTCGGAATTCTCCGCAAGCTGCGCAGGTGGGGAGAACACGCAGGCAATGTTCAGCGGTATGAACTCGGGATCATCTTCCGTTTTTTGCTTTTGCAATTCCGCAAAGCGCTCGACGTATTCGATCGCATCGTTGATAGAAGCGGTGGCGAGGATCGCATTGAAGCGACGGCCACCCGTGGCGGCATTGTGCTTGGCGAGGATGGCCTCGATAACCGCGCGCTTGGCAATTCCCTCGCCAGGTTTAGGCGGGCTTTTGCCTGGCTCGTCCCTCGGCTTAAAGTAATCGACGTGAAAGCGCAGGACGTTGTCGTCTTCAATGGCGTGGGTGATCGTGTAGGCGTGGAGTTGATTTTGAAAGAGGTCCGCCGTGGTGCGCATGGAGGCGGTGGTGTCTTCGATCTTTTGCAATGAGGCATTGGCGTCGAAGATGGGCGTGCCCGTGAAGCCGAATAATTGGGCCTTGGGGAAGAACGCCTTGATGGCCTTGTGGTTTTCGCCAAACTGCGAGCGGTGGCATTCGTCGAAGATAAAGACGACGCGCTTGTCGCCGAGTGGCGCCAGCATGTCTTTGTAGGTGGGCTGATCGTTTTTCTTGCGCTGCTGGTTGCGCTTGCTGCCTTCATCGAGGGCCAAGCCGAGCTTCTGGATGGTGGTGACGATCACCTTGTCGGCGTAGTCCTCGGACAGCAGGCGGCGCACGAGGGCGGCGGTATTGGTGTTTTCCTCAACGCAACCTTCTTGAAATTTGTTAAATTCCTCGCGGGTCTGGCGATCGAGGTCTTTGCGGTCCACGACAAAAACACACTTGTGAATGTGTGGGTTTTCCTTGAGTAGCGTGGACGCCTTGAATGAGGTAAGCGTCTTGCCGCTGCCGGTGGTGTGCCAGATATAGCCGTTGCCGTTGTTCTCATCGATGCACTGAATGATGTGCTGCACCGCATAGACCTGATAGGGGCGCATCACCATGAGTTTTTGTTCACCCGCCAGCAAAACCATGTAGCGACTGATGGTTTGCCCGAGGTCGCATTTCTTTAGGAAGCTATCGGCGAAATTATCAAGGCGCGTGATTTTCTTGTTGGCCTCGTCCGCGAACTCATAGACCGGGAGGAAACGCTCGTCCGCATTAAAAGCGAAATGCCGCGTGTTGTTATTCGCAAAGTAGTAGGTGCGATCACGATTGCTAACGATGAAAAGCTGCATGAAACAAAGCAGCGTTTTGGTGTAGCCATTGCCGGGATCATTTTTGTATTCAACGATCTGCTCCATCGCGCGGCGTGGATTGACGCCGAGGGTTTTGAGCTCGATCTGTACAACCGGTACGCCGTTGATGAGCAGGATGACGTCGTAGCGGTGGTGGCTGTAGTCGGTGTTGATGCGCAGCTGACGAATCACTTCAAAGGTGTTTTTGCACCAATCTTTAATGTTGACGAGCGTGTAGTTCAGCGGCGTACCGTCGTCGCGGGTGAAGCTATTGATGCTGCGGAGCGTCTTGGCTGCCGTAAAAACATCCGGCGTGACGATTTCTTCTAGCAACCGTGAGAATTCGGTTTCGGTGAGGGTCACGCGATTGTGCTGCTGAAACTTCTCGCGGAAGTTTTGCTCCAGCGCGGCGCGATCATGAATGTCAGCGCGGTATTCATACTTCAAGCCTTGCAGCGTGCCGATGAAGCCGTACTCGATACTCTCCTCGCGGACCGAGTGGCTTTGCTTGTGGGGCGGGTGGTTGCTGTCAGTGAAAGCGGGCATAGCTATTGAGGGTGGGCGATACGAGTTGTGTTCATTGGAGAAATTGGCTCGTGATCGAGCCAAAGGCAAGCTGTTGCAGCATGTTTAAACGAACTTCAATTCGACGCTCGACCGCTGCTGCGAATTACGCAAATTCCGTTTTAAGTCGGCATTGCGTTGATACAAAATAATTTAATCAGCGGTACCGTCGTTAACTTTATTGCCATCACTAATTGATACATAGACTGATACATAGACCGATACATAGACCGATGCATAGACTGCAATCTAAAGCCAATCGCGTTTGTAATCGCCTTTGCAATGGCGTTTACAACGGCGTTTGCAATCCCGTTTGTAATGGCGCTTGCAATCGCGTTTGCAATAACGTTTGCAACGGCGTTTGCATCAAACCTATTTTCGCTTTGCCTATTTTAAATCAATTGCTGCAATCGCAACCAATTACGGGCCATAACAGCGTATGACATCCTACGACAGCGTATGACATCCTATGACAGCCTACGACAGCGTCTGAGATCCTACGACATCCTACGACAGCCAATTACCATGAGGGCGCTACCAGGTTCCCAGCGATACGACGCGTATTGAAAATGCATTGCAAAATGGTTGCAGCAATCGTTGATGACGTTCCATTATCAGCGTCTGCTGCCACCGCCATGTTTTGCCAAACGCGTTAACAAAGTGACTCAGCTATTTTTTGCGTCTTTATCTCGTCTCTTCAAATCCGCAAGTTTTTCTGCAATTTTCGCTTCCAGCCCGCGATCCGTCGGCCGATACCAGTTTGGCTTGTCAATACCGTCCGGCAGATAGGTCTCACCCGGGGCATAAGCACCCTCCTCTGCATGCGCATAGCGATAGTTTGCGCCCATGCCGAGGGTTTTCATGAGCTTGGTCGGCGCATTGCGAATATGCATGGGCACGGGGCGCGATTCGTCTTGCTTAATAAAAGAGCGAACCTCGTTATAAGCCGAATAGACGGCGTTCGATTTTGCGGCAACGGCTAAATAAATCACGGCTTCCGCCAAGGCAAGCTCACCTTCGGGCGAGCCAAGGCGTTCGTAAACCGCAGTCGCTGCAACGGTCATATCCAGCGCACGCGGATCGGCCAAACCAATATCTTCGGATGCCATACGAATCAAACGCCGCGCCAAATAGCGCGGGTCAGCACCGCCGTCCAACATGCGGCAAAACCAATAAAGCGATGCATCGGGGTCAGAGCCACGCACGCTCTTGTGCAAAGCTGAGATTTGGTCGTAAAAATTATCGCCACCTTTATCGAAGCGCTTGGCAGCGCGGGCCAACACCGTTTCGATCAATTTCACATCGACGGTTTTTGGTTTTTTGCTTTCAACCACCGTCGCCAATTGCTCAACTAAATTCAGCAACCGTCGGCCATCGCCATCGGCCATGTTGATGAGCTGTTTTTTTGCAGAACCATCTATGGCAATGCCTTGGAGGGTCTTGCCCAAAGCGGCTCCCAGAGCCGAGTTCAGCAGTGTTGCTAGTGCCGCATCATCCAACGACTTCAATACATAAACCGCCGCGCGAGACAGCAAGGCATTGTTTAATTCAAACGAGGGGTTCTCAGTCGTCGCACCAATAAACGTGACCAGCCCCGATTCCACGTGCGGTAAAAAAGCGTCCTGCTGGCTTTTGTTGAAGCGATGCACCTCGTCAACAAACAAAATCGTACGGCGATTTAAGTTGTTGCGATTCATGCTAGCGCGCTCGATCGCCTCGCGGATTTCTTTCACGCCAGATAACACCGCCGAAAGTGCAATGAAATCCGCTTCAAACGCATGCGCCATCAGCCGCGCAATGGTTGTTTTGCCAACACCGGGCGGCCCCCACAAAATCATCGAATGCGGCTTGCCTGAGTCAAACGCAATTCGTAGCGGCATACCCTCGCCCGTCAGATGTTCTTGCCCGATCACGTCGGCGAGCGTGCGCGGGCGCAAGCGCTCAGCAAGTGGCGCGGCATGTTCTACCGGAAGCTGTGACGCTGACTCTCCAGCCGTAAACAAATCAGCCATTGCGCGCCCCAAACGGAAAGCGCCGCGCTGGAAGCCATTTTTTGGACAATATTGGCTCAAAACCCCCGCCAATGCTAGAGTTTGCACCATTGTTAATTGCATGTTTTGTCGCGTTGACCATCGCGTTTTGTGTTAACTTCATAGTGCCAAATTTAACACCATTCGCCCCTAAAATCCGGCTCGATAAGGACACTACGATGACTAAACTTAAAATGGGTGACGCCGCTCCCGATTTCACTGCGCACACCACCGATGGCTCGACTGTCAGCCTAAAGGACTATCGCGGTAAAAAACTCATCATGTATTTTTACCCCATGGACGACACCCCCGGCTGCACGGCCCAAGCGTGTTCGCTGCGCGATGCGAATCTCGACATTGCCGCAAAAGGCGCAGCCGTCCTAGGCGTTTCCACCCAAGACAAAGCCTCGCATCAAAAATTCACGAGCAAATACAAGCTCAATTTCCCGTTGCTGTCCGACCAAGACCGCGTCGTCGGCAAGGCTTATGGAACGATTGGCGGCGGCGGATTGTTGTCTGCGGCGAAATCTATGATGGGCATGGCCGATCGCGTCACGTTCATCATCGACGAAAAAGGCAAGATCGCGCATGTCATTGATTCGCCGGACACGAAAAATCATGCTGAGGAAGTGTTGGCATTGCTCTAACGCTTGCCGCATTCAAATGTAGGCGCGAGCCACAAATATTGCAGTCGTTCCAGAATTCTTTTTGCGAGAAATCTGGTGGCGTACCGGCGGCGAAAAAAGACCTGTTACAAAAAACCTTCCGGACACACTTACTTTGAGGTGGAGCCAGAAACTTCGGCCATCCCGTGAGAGCCGCCGCGCAACGCAGAAGCGACAGGGGATTTCCGCGCGGACTGTTCGAGGCGCGCGCCGCGGTCATTGTGTCGTTCGCAATTATATTTGGTGCGACGAGTTCCGCGGCGGCCTGTCGCTTCGAGTAGCACAGGGGATTTTTTGATACAGTTTTATCGTTTCAAAAAACGACAAACCCGGGGCTGCGTTTCTTTGGTTACTGCTCTTTTGCCGAAGCAAAAGAAAGTGACTAGGTGCCGCGCTACCCTCGGCTACGCCGCACCATGCAGACACTATCTTCTATCTGACCACCGACCCGGAGTACGCTTCGCGCCATCCGGGCTACGCCTGCTGCACAATACGATACGGCGCTAAAACCTCACAGTGCCCAAAGAGAAAAAGGTGGAGTCGGCATTAAAAATTTCCCTTACAAATATATGGTTACACTCGCTTGCAAGTCAGCACGCATTAACTACAAGCTAAAGCCCATCCACCACCCGAACCACACACCCCTTAACCAACGCCACATCCGCCGCCATCACAATCACCCTCTGCGGCAAATCCTCAATCCCCTCAAACGCCTTGTCCCGCGCGGGTTTCCGGCCAAGTGCCTCTACCATACTAGCCTCAAACTTAGTCGGCAACGCTGTCTCCAAACACACCATCGGCACATCGGCTTCACGATGCTCCAACGCCACTTTCAACCCATCTGCAGTATGCGTATCAATCTCCATCCGATACTGAGCCCATACATGTCGGATGGTTTGCATACGCTCGGCATGCGAGCTGTTACCGGAGATAAATCCAAAAGCGGGTAAGCGCGGCCAATAGGGACAATGGCTGATATCGAATCCGCCTTCATGGTCAACTTTGCGCATGAGCTCGCGGACGACTGCGGGGTCGCGCCAAACTAAATCGAGCAAGAAACGTTCAAAGTTGGATGCTTTGGAAATATCCATCGACGGGCTCGATGTTTGCTTGGTCTCGGCGGTCTTGCGCGGGCGGTATTTGCCAGTTTTAAAAAACTCATCGAGGACATCATTTTCATTAGTGGCGACGATGAGCTGTTTGATCGGCAAGCCCATCATGCGGGCGATATGGCCTGCGAGCACGTTCCCGAAATTGCCGGATGGCACAGCAAACGACACTTTTTCCGTGTTTGATTTTGTGACGGCGAAGTAGGCTTTGAAGTAATAAACCACCTGCGCAACGATGCGTCCCCAGTTGATCGAATTGACCGCGCCAATTTTGTATTTGGCTTTAAATTCGAGGTCGTTGGAAACCGCTTTGACGATATCCTGACAATCATCAAACACACCTTTTACGGCAATGTTAATGATGTTTTTTTCGTGCAACGAAAACATTTGCGCCGCTTGGAATGGCGACATTTTTTCATGTGGCGAGAGCATAAAAACGCGAACGCCTGATTTACCTTTCATCGCGTGTTCTGCGCTGGAGCCGGTGTCGCCCGAGGTGGCGCCAAGGATATTGATTTCTGCGTTTTTCTTGGCTAAAACATATTCAAACAAATGACCCAAAAACTGCATGGCAATGTCTTTAAACGCGAGCGTCGGGCCGTTGGAACATTGCAGGATATGCAGGTTCCTCTCAAGCGTTTTGACTGGCGTGATGTCCTCGGTACCGAACACTTTTGCGGTATAGGTTTTGTTCAATATCGCTTTGAGATCAGCACCAGGAATATCGGTCGCGTAGCGATGAATGATGTCATAAGCCAAATCGGGGTATGACATGCTGCGCATAGCCGTGAGTTCAGCATCATTGAGCACCGGATAGGTCTGCGGCAGGTATAAGCCGCCATCGGGAGCCAATCCCTCCAGCAAAATTTCGCAGAAGTGTTTGGCGTGCGATTCAGTTGTACCTGCGGCGACCGCACCGGCTCGGGTAGAGATGTAGTTCATGGGTTGATCGTAAATTTAGATAAAATTCAATTCAATTCAATTCTTCCAACCGAATACGAATCACCTTAGCGGCCATGGTGGCCAAACTTTCAATCCGCTTAATGGCGGCGTTTGCGCCTTCCTCAACACAGCGGTGCGTCAGAATGATCACATCAACAATATCTTCGCCCTCCTCCGCTTCTTTTTGCAGCATCGCGTCAATCGAAATATGCGAATCTGCCAGGATGCGGGTTACGTCTGCCATCACACCAGGTTTATCAAAAGCCGAAAGGCGCAGGTAATACGCAGTCTCCACTTTTTCAATCGGCAGAATGGGTGTGTCGCGTAGCTGATCGGGCTGGAAAGCGAGATGCGGCACACGGTGTTCGGGATCCGATGTCAGCATCCGGGTGACATCGACCAAATCGGCAATTACTGCGCTGGCCGTCGCCTCCGAGCCTGCGCCGCGGCCCGAGTAAAGCGTTGCGCCAACCGCATCGCCCTTCACCAATACCGCGTTCATCACCCCCTCGACATTTGCGATCAAACGCTTTTCGGGAATCAAGGTGGGATGCACACGAAGCTCAATGCCCGCGCTCGTCCAGCGTGTAATCCCCAGCAATTTAATACGATAGCCAAGCTGTTCTGCGTATTTGATGTCCTTGTCTGTGAGTTTCGATATACCTTCGGTGTAGGCTTTATTAAATTGTACCGGCGTGCCGAAGGCAATGGCCGACAACAGCGTGAGCTTGTGCGCGGCATCGATGCCTTCTATATCGAACGTGGGATCAGCTTCGGCGTAACCCAGCGTCTGTGCTTCCTTTAATATGCTCTCAAAGCCTGCGCCTCGTGAGCGCATTTCGGACAAAATAAAATTCGAGGTGCCGTTGATAATACCCGCGATCCATTCAATTTTATTCGCGGACAATCCCTCTCGCAACACTTTGATAATCGGTACGCCACCGGCCACAGCGGCCTCAAACGCGACCATCACATGATGCTGTTGCGCGGCGGCAAAAATCTCGGTGCCGTGAATGGCCAGCAGCGCTTTATTGGCCGTCACAACATGCTTGCCATTCGCAATTGCCTTCAACACTAAATCTTTGGTAACCGTGTCGCCGCCGACTAATTCGCAAACGATGTCAATCTCGGGGTGGGTCACTAAATCATTGGCATCGGCAACAAGTGAAATGCCTGCGAGCGAGAATCCACGGGGCTTTTGGAGGTTTTTAGCAGTGGCGTGGGTGATCACAATTTCGCGCCCGGCACGTCGTGCAATTTCTTCACGGTTGCGGCGCAGAACTTCAATGGTGCCGCCACCAACGACACCCAATCCCAGCAGGCCGACACGTATTGGTTTCATAGCAACGGCTTCACAAAATGAAATGCGGTAATCGTGAACCCTTCACGAAAATAGAATTTATGGGCCTGTTGGCGCTGCGCGCCTGAATCCAGCGTGAGCACTTTGCAGGCGCGCTCGCGGGCAAGCGCCTCCATGTAGGCAACTAGCATATGGCCAACGCCGGTTGAGCGTTTGGTGTCATCGGCGACGAGGTCATCGCAATACATTTCGCGCCCGTTAAAAGTGCGATCAAGCATGCGAAAAACGCTGATTCCCAAGACATGTTCGGCGTCCGCGACAACGACCATCTCTGCCCCCCCGGCAATGACTTCTTGCATTCGCGCAACGTAGTCGGCAGGTAAATGCGGTCGCAACTGGCGGTGCACAACGGCTGAACGCGCAAGCCATTCGGGCTCGATGATGTTGCGGTGGTGATCGGTAATCGGTAGAGTTTTCATTGCATTTAGCGCATCCATCGCAAACAATCGTCACTATTTAAGCACGCCATCAATCTGGCCGTCACGTCTGAACATTTCTTTAATGCCGCGCACTGCTTGACGAATCCGCTCTGAATTTTCAACGAACGCGAAGCGAACATGGTCGTCACCATATTCGCCAAAGCCGACGCCGGGCGAGACTGAAATTTTGGCATCAGCCAATAATTTTTTCGCGAACTCCAACGAGCCCATGTGGGCATAAAACGCGGGGATTTTCGCCCAAATATACATCGAAGCCTTGGGCTTTTCAGTAATCCAGCCCGCTTCGGTTAGTCCTTTGTGCAACACATCGCGCCGCTCTTGGTATTCAGCGACGATCTCTCGCACGCAGTCCTGCGGGCCGTCGAGTGCGGCAATGGCGGCAACCTGGATCGGCGTGAAAGTGCCGTAATCGTGATAGCCCTTCATACGCGCTAAAGCCGCTACTAAATTTTTATTGCCCACCATAAAGCCGATCCGCCAACCGGCCATGTTGTAGGATTTCGACATCGTAAAAAATTCCACCGCGACATCACGGGCACCGGGAACTTGCATGATCGACGGCGCTTTGTAGCCGTCATAAGTAATATCAGCGTAGGCCAAATCATGAACCACCAACACATTATTCGCTTTCGCCAAGGCAATAATGCGCTCAAAAAACTCTAGCTCTACGCACTTGGCGGTTGGGTTCGAGGGAAAGCCCAAAATCAACATTTTGGGCTTGGGGTAACTTTCTTTTATCGCCTTCTCGGCCTCAGCGAAAAAATCCACGCCATCAGTCATTTGCACATGCTTAATCTGCGCACCGGCAATCACTGCGCCGTAAATGTGAATCGGGTAGCTGGGGTTGGGCACCAGCACGGTATCGCCGCTATCGAGTGTGGCGAGCATCAAATGTGCCAGGCCTTCTTTAGACCCAATGGTAACAATCGCTTCCGAATCAGGGTCGAACTCCACGTCATAGCGGCGTTTATACCAATCGCAAATCGCCTTGCGCAGCCTTGGAATACCCTTCGAGACCGAGTAGCCATGCGTGTTAGGCCGCTTGGTGGCCTCCACCATTTTATCGACAATATGCGCGGGCGTAGCGCCATCCGGGTTGCCCATCGACATATCGATAATATCTTCGCCTCGATGACGCGCGGCCATTTTGAGTTCAGCGGTGATGTTGAAAACATACGGCGGCAAGCGTTTAATGCGGGAAAATTCGTGGGTCATTTGCGTTGATTGTCGTTGGCTTGCTTAAATGGATTAAAAAGTTTGAGGGATTCGCGTGTTTGGTGGGCGGTGCCCAATTCGTCGCAACTGGTGTAAAAATTGCCCCCAAGGATTGCACCCTGCGGTTTCCACAACGGGCGCAGTGAACGGTTGCTGCAATGCAACAATGATTTTAGCCTAAATCGCCTCCAAGGCTCTGATTGCGTCGCCTGAATCAAGGGCATAGCCCCTACCAACAGCGCGCATTTGATTAATCGCTTGGGCATTTGTATTCGAGCCTATAGTGGGCCGTTAACACGAAGTAGGCGTTATGCCAGCTTCCAACCCTCGCCAAACAGTCGCCAGTGCTCTTGGCCCACATTCTCCGTCAAAAACGCGCGCACGATTTTCTCTTCCTCGGCGTACCCTGCTGGGGTAATCGTACCTTTCATCAACTGAAAACGTAGATATACCAAATACGTGTTCATTACGTCCGTTTCGCAATAATCACGAATCGCGGCAAGCTCACCGCGCTGGTAGGCAGGCCACACCTGGCTTCCGTCCATGCCGAGTTTGCCGGGGAAGCCGCAAAGCTGGGCGATTTGATCAAGGGGTGCGTTAGCGCGTGCTTGGTAGAGCGCTAACAAATCCATCAAATCGAGATGACGCATGTGATAGCGGCTGATGTAGTTATTCCATTTGTAGTCTCTATCGTCCTCGCCCATATCCCAATATTTTGGCGCGGCGATGCCGTGAACCAGTGAGCGGTAGTGCAGCACCGGCAGATCAAAGCCGCCACCATTCCATGAGATCAGCTGCGGCGTGTAGCGCTCAATACCATCGAAAAAACGTTGGATAATTTCCTTTTCAGAGTCATCTATTTTGCCGAGTGACCATGCTTTAAGGCCGTCATCATTTCGCATCACGCAAGAGATGGCAATCACTTTATGTTGGTGCAGCGGCAGGAAATCCGAGCCATTGGTTTGCTGGCGGCGGCGCTGGAACACGAGTTCAGCAACGGCATCGTCGCTCATGCCAGCGTCGATATCCTGAAGTTTGCGGAGCCCCGCAATGTCGGGAATGGTTTCGATGTCGAAGACAAGGATGGGGGTCATATTGGCGGAGTAGATACTTGGCGGTGGAAGGTAATTAAGCAACGATACAAAATGGAAGCCAAAAAAAATACAAAAAGCGCCTTTCGGCGCCCAGGTGGTTGGCAAATGACATCAAAAAACCTGACGGCCACTAAAGATTTCTTAAGGTTTTTTAATCCATTTTCCGGCACTGTCACGATAATACCAGCCCGACTGCGCGCGGTTGATAAAGCGTTCGCCAAAGGTGGTTTTTATATCGTTCTCCCAGTCGGCGCGACCGTTGGCGCGGGCGATTTCGCGGTAAAGCGAGGCGCGGTCTTGGTTGTCATCGGCCACCAGCTTTTCAACTAAGGTATGAGTGGCCGCGACAGCGCTGGCGGCGCTTGCATCACGGATGGCAATTAAGCCGTCCGCGGTTAGGCCCACTGCACCGGCATCCAAATGTGGTGTTAATGCTGCGAAGCGTTGTGAAAGACTTTTTTTAATGACTAAAATTGAGGGCGTATTCACGTCGAGATCAGGCTGCGCGAACGCGAGCGGAACCGATAGCAGCATAATGGCGATGGCCAACAATGCCGCTGTCGCAATCGAAAATGCATTCGGCTTAATACGGTTCATCAGCATGCTCATTTCGCAGGGGTTCCGGCAGGTCTGGCCACCGCAGCAGAATCCGACGACGACACGGACATGCTTACAGGCACCTTAGCGGCTGCTGATGCAGGCCAAATATCATCAATCACTTTATCGGCTGCTTTTTGCGCAAGTTCGGTAGGGAAAAATGAAATAGTTGAGCAACCGCCCATAATGGCGAAGCAGGCGGCGCTCAACAGAAACGCAACCGCCGCTAATTTTTCTTGCCCCAAATGTTTTGAAATTAATTTAATCATGTTCATTTCTATGCGTCATGGAGGACTGTATCGACGAGTATTCCGGCTTTATGCATTTTCACTGTTTAACGTCAACGCGCCACGTTCAGTTTACGCCCAAACAATGATGCCCTATCAAGCTGGGAACACGCCGGTTGAGAGATAACGATCACCGCGATCACAGACAATATGTACAATCACCGCGTTCTCGACCTCGTGTGCCACTTGTAGAGCCGCCACCAAGCCGCCACCCGAAGATACGCCGGCAAAAATACCTTCTTCGGCCGCCAAGCGGCGTGTCATATTTTCACTATCGGCCTGCGTGACTTCGATCACGCGATCAACCTTCGCGCGGTCGAAAATTTTTGGCAAATAAGCTTCAGGCCATTTGCGAATGCCCGGCACATTTGAGCCATCGGCAGGATGGACGCCGATAATTTGAACGGCCGGATTCATTTCTTTCAAAAACTTGCCCACGCCCATGATGGTGCCAGTTGTGCCCATGGTCGCCACAAAATGTGTGACCGTGCCTTCCGTATCGCGCCAAATTTCGGGCCCGGTGCTGCTGTAGTGCGCGAGTGGGTTATCGGGATTGGCGAATTGGTCTAGGATCATGCCGCCACGTTCTTTTTTGATGGCCTCGGCGGTATCTCTTGCGCCTTCCATGCCGATTTTTTGCGGCGTCAGTACGAGCTCAGCACCGAATGCCCGCATGGTTTGCCGCCGTTCGATGCTCAAATGTTCGGGCATCACCAACACCATCTTATAACCCTTGATCGCGGCGGCCATCGCCAACGCGATGCCAGTGTTGCCGCTAGTGGCTTCAATCAGCGTATCGCCCGGCTTGATGTCACCGCGCGCCTCAGCGCGGCTGATCATCGACATTGCGGGACGGTCTTTCACCGAACCCGCGGGATTGTTGCCTTCAAGCTTGCCGAGCAGTGTATTGGTGCCAGAAACACCGGACGCTGCGGGGATGCGTTGCAAGCGAACGAGAGGCGTGTTGCCGATAAAACTTTCGATATCAGGATGCGTCATGTTGGCCATTTAATGAAAATAATATTCAGAATAAGTAAGTTCGATAGTCTCGCACATTTGAGCAGGCGTTGACGATAGGTCGCGTGATTGAGAACGCCGTCCGCGCCAACAATAAGTAGGGAACAAAAAAGATTACTGAGCACCACAGTACAGCTTCGGAGCCTCCTTCAATTGGCCGCTGGAGGCACGCGGTAGCAACGCGTGTCAGCTTGTTTACCGACAAAGCGCAAGATAGTGAGATTGAGCGCCGCATCCGCGATGGTGTTGCACTTTTGGGGGGGGCGACGCCTTGAATACTCATCTTTGCCATTTTTGTTGCGTCAGTTTGCTTGAACGTCAACTCAACAGCAGTGATTATTGGTGCGATGTTGATTTCACCATTGATGGCGCCAATTGTGGGGCTGGCCAAGGTGTTGTCGTTTATGACTTCGATTTGGTTAAACGTGCGTCGCTCAACCTCGGTATAGCAACGCTCATTAGTTTAATTGTGTCTGCTCTGTATTTTTCCATCTCGCCGCTACAAGATGCGCAATCAGAATTGTTAGCGCGTACGACGCCCACGGTTTGGGATGTAGTCAACGCACTGTTCGGTGGATTCGCTGGAATAGTTGGCGCGACATGACAAGAAAAATCGAATGCAATTCCCGGTATGGCTATTTCCAGTGCATTGATGCCTCCGGTTTGTACGGCTGGCTTTGGGATCGCGACGGGACAATGGAGTTTTGTAGGCGGCGCGCTCGACTTGTACATGGTCAACTGCGTTTTCATAGGGCTAGCGACAGTCATTGGCATTTGTGTACTGCGACTAAAGCGGCATGGATTTGCTGATACAAAAGTAGAAATGCGGGTAAACAAATGCGGGTAAACCTTTCACTGCTGGTTATTACCCTTGGCACTGCAGTTCCGCGTGCTTACTTGGCAATGCAGCTGGTCAATGATGACGTCTTCAAAACAAAAGCGAGGAAATTTGTGGCACAAGAATTTGCCTTGAAAGAGACGCAGGTCGCTAATTCGAAAATCAATCCGACAACACGCACCATTGCGTTAGCGTTCATTGGGCATCCGTTGAGTCAGTCGAATTTGCAGAACAGATAGGGACGGTTGTCGGTTGCATCAACTTGATGGCGCAAAAATTATTATTCACTAAACTTGCGATAGCAAAAACTAGCGATCCTCCAATTGCCAACAAAAAGCCCCGCATATTTGCGGGGCTTTTTGTTGATTCTGAGTTGCTTCAAATTGCGTTGACTCGTAAGCCGCGGCTGGATTTCTTCAAACCCAGCGTCGATATTACTTCTTCGGTGCATCGGCTTTCTTGTCGTCAGCCTTGGCATCAACTTTTGGTGCGTCTTTTTTAGCGTCGTCTTTCTTAGCTGGTTTGTCAGCGGCTGGCTTTGCTGATTTGGCATCTTTTTCAGCTTTGGCTTTGTCAGCTTTGGCTTTTTTCTCTTCAGCAGCTTTAGCGGCTTTGTCTGCTTTTTCCTTCTTGGCAGCATCAGCTTTAGCGGCTTTTTCGGCTTTAGCAGCTTCTTTCTTTGCTTTCTTTTCGTCAGCTGGGCTCATTTCTTTTTTGTCTGCTTTCTTGGCATCAGCAGCCATCGCTTTTTCGTCTTTCTTGGCTGGCGCTGCAGCTTTTTCAGGCGCTGCGGGAGCTTTAGCGTCAGCTTTCATGTCAGCTTTTGCGTCTTTTGCAGGTGCGGCTGGCGCTGCTTTTGCATCAGCTTTGGCTGGTACTGCAACAACCGTAGTCTTACCAGACAAGCTTACGTCTTTTTCAATTTTGGCCATGGTCCCTGCGCCAATACCGGGAACGTTGTCAATGTCAGCAAACGATTTAAATGGGCCGTTTTTGGTACGGAAGTCGATAATAGCTTGCGCTTTAGCCGGACCAATACCGTTCAGCGTAGCGAGTTCGTCCTTTGTTGCGGTGTTAACGTTTACGGCGGCAAACGCGATACTGATCGAGGCAAAAAACGCCAAGATGATTGCGGTGATTTTTTTCATGAGTTTTCCTTGGAGTGAGTGTGAAAATTACAAAGCAAAAAACGGGAAGCAAATAAAAAGTAAATACGAAAACGCTTTACGCGCCGAACACCAAAACAACAGAACATTAAGGCAATCGGTGCTGGAACGACCTCCACAGCATTGAAAATACCAACATTTATATCAGCCTCTTCAACTTGGATAGGCCTTGAAAGCCTTGTTACGCACTGTTACAAACGGGGCTAAAGATGAACGGTTGACGAAGTAAACACGGCAGGTTTCTATATGTTTTATTTTTTCGTATGCTTGGCTCAACATGCAGCCCAAACCAACCAGAAAAACATACAGAAAAATCACAAAACCCACTGATTATACGGCGTTTTTTCGTTTTTTCAATCGATTTTCAGCTATCCAAAGTGGCGTGAGTATAAATTCAATCAATTGATCGTTGCCGCTATTTTTGATCAACAAGCCAAGGCATATATCGCGCCACGCCATCTTCAACGGTCAAGAACTCATCGGAATAGCCGGCCTCTCGCAGTAGCGAAATATCGGCTTGGGTAAAACTTTGGTATTTACCTTTGAGCGCTTCGGGGAAAGCCACGTATTCGACGATGCCGCCGCTCATCATTTGCTCGAGCGAGAGTGCGGGCTTGCCTTCCGCTTTGCGCAGCGTATTGACAGTGGCCACGGCAACATCGTTAAACGGCTGTGAGCGACCTGTACCGACGTTAAAAATACCCGAGACATGGCTGTTATCGAGAAAAAACAAATTTACCTTCACCACGTCTTCTACCGAGATAAAATCGCGCCGCTGATCGCCATTCGCGTACCTATCTGTACCTTCAAAAATCCGAACTTTACCGGTAGCCTTGTACTGATTGAAAAAGTGGAACGCGACCGATGCCATCCGGCCTTTGTGCGATTCGCGCGGGCCGTAAACATTGAAATATCGAAAGCCCGCAATCTGTGAACCGGCTGTATCGATCCGCTCGCGCACCGCTTGGTCGAACAAAAATTTGGAATAGCCGTAGACATTTAATGGCGCTTCGCAGGAACGGTCTTCGCGGAATACTTTGCCATCTCCATAGACCGAAGCGCTAGACGCGTAAATTAGCGGTACCCCCTCCTCCAAGCACCATTCGAGCAGCGACAGCGAGTAGCGATAGTTATTTTCCATCATATAACGACCGTCGGTTTCCATCGTGTCGGAGCAGGCACCTTGGTGGAACACGGCATCGACTTCACCGCCCAATTCGCCGGATTCGACAACCTCCAGAAAATCTTTTTTATCGACATATTCCGCAATTTCGCAATCGACCAGGTTCTTAAATTTGTCCGCTTTGGTGAGATTGTCAACGGCTACAATGTCCCGAATGCCGCGTAGATTAAGGGCTTTGACGATATTGCTGCCGATGAGTCCGGCAGCGCCGGTTACGATAGTAGTCATAATTTTCGATCAATTAAGGTTTAAAACGCGACTATTGGCGGGCATTTTGAGCCAATTATGGCTGGGAAGTGGCTCAGGCTGTCGTATTTAAATTTGATTGTTTAATGGGTACAGATTGCCAACGGTAGCTCACGGTGAATTATAACGCCGCCAACAATTCCGCCCGCGTGACCGTAGCCGTACCTAACTTGCCCACCACCACGCCCGCCGCACGATTCGCCATTCGCATCGCGTCGCTCATGCTCGCGCCAGCGGCGAGCATCAAGCCCAGTGTGGCAATAACAGTATCGCCCGCGCCGGAAACATCATAAACCTCGCGCGCTTGGGTGGGTTCGTGGGTAGACGCTTGGCTCGTAAAGAGTGACATCCCTTCTTCAGAACGTGTCACCAGCAAGGCATCGAGCTGCAGTTTTTCGCGGAGCTGCGCAGCTTTGGCAGCAAGCTCTGTTTCATCCTTCCAGCGACCGACGACCTGCCGAAATTCGCTGCGATTAGGCGTGAGCAGCGTCGCACCGGCATACTTTTCGTAATCATCCCCTTTGGGATCAATCAACACCCGTTTACCGTGGGATTTGGCGACTTCTATCATTTTGCTGACATGGGTTAACCCCCCTTTGCCGTAGTCCGACAAAATGACAACATCGACGGAATCCATCAGTGATTCAAAATCACCGAGCTTGTCCTCCAAGACTTCGCGGGACGGCAAGGTTTCAAAATCAATGCGCATCAACTGTTGCTGTCGGCCAATCACCCGGAGCTTGACGGTGGTTGGTAGCTGTGCGTCTTTGTGGAATAACGTTTTGACGTTTTCTATCTCGAGCAATGCGCTGAGTGAGCGTCCTGCTTCGTCGTCGCCCACCACGGATAGCAAGATTGCCTGCCCGCCCATCGCCGCCACGTTGCGCGCTACGTTGGCGGCCCCGCCAGGGCGCTCTTCGGTGCGCTGCACATGCACAATCGGTACCGGCGCTTCCGGCGAGATGCGATCGACATCACCGAACCAATAGCGGTCAAGCATGACATCGCCAACCACTAAGACGCGGGCATTTTTACAATCTGGGAGCGAGAGTTTTGCAATGGCCATTCGTTAGACTGCCTGTTTGCGGCCGATAGGGTAGTAGTTAATGCCAAGTTCAGCCATGGTTTCCGGCTCATAAAGGTTGCGGCCATCGAACACAATGGGCGTCTTTAACGCTGCCTTCATCGCGTTAAAATCCGGCGCGCGGAAATTTTTCCATTCGGTGGCTATCGCCAAGGCGTCGGCACCTTGCAACGCCGCCATTGCATCGGTTGCGAACGAGACATTTGGGTTCGCATCGAGCGTATGCTTTGCTTCGCTCATCGCGACCGGATCAAACGCAACAATTTTCGCGCCGCGTTTGGTCAGGTCATCGATCAACACAAGGCTTGGCGCTTCACGCATATCATCGGTGTTGGGTTTGAACGACAGGCCCCAAAGCGCAATGGTTTTGCCGCTCAACTCGGATCCGAAACGCTTGACGATTTTTTCGCTCAAGACATGTTTTTGCGCGTAGTTCACCCGCTCTACTGCTTCGAGTAGCTTCAACTCCATACCAGCCGATTGACCGGTGCGAATAAGCGCCTGTACATCCTTTGGGAAGCACGATCCGCCATAGCCTATGCCTGGATATAAAAAGTGGTAGCCAATGCGCGGATCGGAGCCCATGCCTTTGCGAACAGATTCAATATCGGCGCCTAATTTTTCAGCGAGCAGCGCCAGCTCGTTCATGAACGAAATCCTAGTCGCTAACATCGCATTTGCCGCGTATTTGGTGAGTTCAGCCGAGCGGATGTCCATGACCATCAGGCGGTCATGATTGCGCTGGAATGGACCGTAAAGCTTGCGCATGGTCTCGATGGTGGCATCGTCGTCCGCACCGATGACAATTCGATCTGGCCGCATGAAATCTTCTACCGCTGCGCCCTCTTTCAAAAACTCAGGGTTCGAAACAACAGAAAATTTGGCAGCTTGAGAGCGTGATTTCAATTCTTCCGCAATCGCGGCTCGCACCTTGTCTGCAGTTCCAACCGGCACAGTCGATTTATCAATTACAATTTTTTCGGATGTCATGTGACGTCCAATATTGCGGGCAGCTGCCACGACATACTGCAAATCTGCCGAGCCATCTTCGCCCGGCGGCGTGCCGACAGCGATAAATTGTACGTCGCCCCACGCAACGCTTTCGGCGACATCAGTCGTGAACGTGAGACGACCAGCGGCAATATTGTTGGCAACAATTTCTTTCAAGCCGGGTTCGTAAATCGGGATACCGCCGGATTTCAAAATATCAATTTTTCGTTGATCCAAATCGAGGCAGAGCACCTTATTGCCAACATCCGCCAAGCAAGCGCCTGTCACCAAGCCAACGTAACCAGTGCCTATGATCGTGATTTTCATACTGTCGCTTTCTGTTCAATTAATGAAAGTTCGTGATTTATTTGTTGAAGCGTGGCGATTGGGTCTTTTGCGCCAGTGATGCTGCGACCAATCACCAGATAGCTGGCCCCCATTTTAATGGCATCAGCAGGTGCAGCGATACGTGATTGATCACCTGCCGCATCACCCGCCAAGCGGATTCCAGGCGTGACCCGTAAAAATTCTTTGCGCTTCCATTTGAATATATCAAGGTCTTGTGCCGAGCAAACAACACCGTCTAAATGCGCGTCATAAGCCAATTCTCCAAAAAAACCAACCGCTGCTTTTAGATCACCCTCAAAGCCAAAGCCCATCCTACTAAAATCTTCCTGCGAAACGCTGGTGAGAACGGTGACGCCGATCAACAACGATTTTTTGCCGGCCGCTGCAGTCACCGAGTCCACCGCCTCACGAGCCGCTGCCATCATTTTTTCCCCACCTGACGCATGCACATTCATCATCCAAACACCTTGACTGGCGGCCACTTTGCAGGCGCTGCCGACGGTGTTGGGAATGTCGTGGAATTTCAGATCGAGAAAGATATCAAAACCTTGTTTCATCAATGCGTCAACGATTTGCGGGCCTGCCGCCGTGTGAAGCTCCTTGCCCACCTTAAGACGGCACAGCGCCGGATCAAGTCGTGAAGCCAGCGCCAAGGCGGCGGCAGCGCTGTCGAAATCGAGGGCAACGATAATGGGTTTGTCAGTCATTTTTGGTTTTCTCTGTTCATTGAGGTATCCGTGGAGTGCGAGCAATTGGGTAAGCTGCAGTGAGAGTAAGGTCGAGCGAGATTGAGTGAGAGTGAGCTTAAGCGTGATTGATTTATAGGCCGTAACGGTGATGAAGAAATGCTGGTTCCGCAATAGCGACGGCCAGAAATACAAAGCGAATTTTTCGCCTTGTCACTGCTTCGCCGGTGAAGCTACGTCTACAATTGATCAACCTTCCACATGCGATCTTGCCAAATGTCGTTCTGCTGAATCATATTCTGCCGTCCGACGTGGCGGGAAAGTCTCCCAGCCACCACATGCCGGACAGTGCCAATAAAATTGCTTTGCCTTGAATCCGCATTGCTTGCACAAATAAACCGCCAATCGGCTTGAATGCGAGTGTACAAGCGCCTTTAGCATCGTCAGATCTTTTTTTCGATCATCTGGCGCCGCTAAAATTTGCGCTTCCAGCAAACGATCCAAGCCTACCAGTGTCGGATTGGTGCGCAAATCTTCTTTGACCAATTCATAAGCTGCCTGCGGTCCCGCGCTGGCCATGGTCGCGGTAAAAATCGCATTCAGTAAATCTAGCGCGGCATATTGGCGTTGCAACTCGCGCAGGTGTGCCAACCCTTCTGCACCGCGTCCCAAAGCATCGTAGCTTGCCAATAATTTTTCGGCCATTAAACCGAGGTAGGTTGGATCCTGCACTTCGATTTTTTGCCATTCAGCGATGGCGGCTTCATGTTGTCCCGCCGCTTGCAACCACTCGCCGCGCATCAGGTGAACACGCACACATTGCGGGTCGGTGTTCAGTGCGGCACTGAGCGCCCGTTCTGCTAGTGCATAGTCTTCGGATTGATTTTGGGCTTGGATTTGGCCATGACTTTTAGCCGACGCTTTCGCATATTCATCGGCGGCTAACTCGCAATAATAGTGTGCAATTTCTTTCGTCATTGCTTTGTGTTGCCGCAATTTACTGGCATCGCCAGCGAGCCCCGCGATGAGCTGCTCGGCAACATCAATCGCTTTTTTCCAATCGTTTTCTTGCACGTAGATATCAAGCAACAGCTTTAATGTTTGGGCCTGTTGCGGTACGGTGCCGGAGCCCTTAGCACCGATGTCGGAAAGTATCTTTTCGGCGTAATCGAGTAGCCCGGATTTTTGATAGTCCATCGACAACTCGATTAAGGCTGTCACCCGTTGCTCAGCATTAATATCGCTTCGCTCCGAGAGCGATTGGTGCACACGGATCGAGCGATCCACTTCGCCGCGTCGCCGAAACAGGCTACCCAATGCGAACTGCAGCTCTATCGCTTCCGGGTTCGCATTGGTGGCCTCGATAAAGGCCTCAATCGCTTTGTCCTGCTGTTCATTCAGCAGAAAATTGAGTCCTCGGAAATAGGACTGCGGTAGCACTTTGGACTCACGCAGGAGCTGGCGAACATCAAACCGCGCCGCTATCCAGCCCGCCGCAAAAAACGCGAGGGCGCCAAGCAGCAGCCATGGACCCCATCCCCAATCTAGCGGCATATTTTCGGCACCGGTCGATTAGACAATAGAGGCACGATCACGATGTCGGATTCATTGACTGTGGTGCCGCCGCAAGCACTGCGTTGGGGCTTGCATTGGTTATATTTTTATTCGCTAACGGCGGGAGATGTTCAACATCCTCGCGGGTTTTATGTTGTAGGGCGCGATTGAGTTTTCGTACTTCACGTTTGAGGCGAAAAATAGTTAGCAACGATGCTAACAACCCCAGCAGCAAACCGCCACCAAAAAAGGCGAGCACAATGAGCGCAAGTGGCGCGGTGACGCTGTAGTCAAGATAGCCGCGCAGCGTGACCGAGTCGACGTTTTTAACAGCAAACCAGAGTAGCAAAACGACAATCACTGCGCGTAAAAACCAGATCAAAATTCGCATGTCAATTTATCCGCAGTTGCGTTGGCAAAATATGAAATCGAGGCAAAACTGATACACCCACTATTGTAATGGCAGTCTTGCCCTCAATGCAGTGAACGAATTTTCCGTTGCAGTTCATTGGGAGATTTTTAAGCTAGAAATAGGAACAACAAGTTTCGGACGAAAAAAAGCCAGAGGTGTTGCCACGTCTGGCTGTTCTACCGTGATTGCGCGGTGCACCTGATCAGTCACCCGAGGCTCGCATCGGCTGTTTAACCGGCGATATCAGCACATCGTCTTCAAACACCAACGAGTCGACGCGCTCGCGCAACTCTTTGCCTGCCTTGAAATGCGGAACATATTTCTTAGGGACCTGCACTTTTTCACCCGTCTTGGGGTTGCGTCCCGTGCGAGGCGGCCGATAATTTAGGCCAAAGCTGCCAAAGCCGCGAATCTCGATACGATCACCTTGAGCTAAGGTATGCGACATCGCATCTAGCATTGTTTTCACCGCGAGCTCCGCGTCTTTCGGTGCCAATTGGCTATGGCGCGCCGACAAGATTTCGATCAGCTCGGACTTCGTCATGGATTTCAAGTGGGACATCCAATATTCAAATAATGGTGGGTTTTCAACCAAAACAATCGTCATTCAGCAATGGCTGGAAAATATCATTGGAAGAGGCAGGATTGTCGCCAACCCAAGCCCTTCCAGTGCTTACCTCATCCTCTCGCAACCACCCTGAATGCGATTTCTTTTTCTACTTTAACGCAACACAAAAACGGCGGCACAAATAGTGCCAAAACAGTTTTATTCGCCCTGCTTGAGTTTGGCTTTTAGCAGCGCACCCAAGTTGGTTGTGCCGGCGTTGTTCGGCGAATCATCAACCATCTTTTTCATGGCATCTTTTTCGTCGGCTGAATCTTTTGCTTTGATCGACAAATTGATCGAGCGTGTCTTGCGGTCAACGTTGACAATCACGGCTTCGATTTCATCGCCTTCTTTCAAATGGGTGCGAATATCTTCCACACGCTCACGTGAAATTTCGGACGCACGCAAATAGCCTTCGATCTCGCCCGACAGCGCAATGGTTGCGCCTTTAGCATCAATTGCTTTAACAGTACCCTTGACCAATGCACCTTTGTCGTTAATGCCAACGTAGTTATTAAAAGGATCATCGTCCATTTGCTTCAAGCCAAGTGAAATACGCTCACGCTCAACGTCAATGGCCAAAACAACGGCTTCAAGTTCGTCACCTTTCTTGAAATTCTTGACCGCTTCTTCGCCGGGCAGATTCCAAGACAAATCAGACAAATGCACCAAACCATCGATATTGCCTGGTAAGCCAATAAACACACCGAAGTCGGTGATCGATTTGATAATGCCTTTAACGCGCTCGCCCTTCTTCTGCGACATCGAGAACTCGTCCCATGGATTCGGTTTGCACTGCTTCATGCCGAGCGAAATACGACGACGTTCTTCATCAATTTCCAAGATCATGACTTCAACTTCGTCGCCCAACGAGACGACTTTAGCGGGGTGTACGTTTTTATTCGTCCAATCCATTTCGGAAACGTGTACCAGACCTTCGATACCGGCTTCGATCTCAATGAATGAGCCGTAGTCAGTCAGATTGGTCACTTTGCCGAACAGACGCGTACCCTGTGGGTAGCGACGTGCCAAGCCCATCCAAGGATCATCGCCCAACTGCTTCATGCCGAGCGACACGCGATTTTTCTCTTGATCGAACTTCAAGATTTTCGCTTCAACTTCATCACCAACCGTCAATACTTCGGATGGGTGCTTCACGCGACGCCACGCCAAGTCAGTGATGTGCAACAAGCCATCAATACCGCCCAAATCAACGAACGCGCCGTAGTCTGTGATGTTCTTAACCACGCCCTTAACGATGGAGCCTTCTTTCAGTGTTTGCATCAACGCTGCGCGATCCGCGCCGGCTGAAGCTTCCATCACCGCACGACGCGAAACGACCACGTTGTTACGTTTTTTATCGAGCTTGATGACTTTAAATTCCAGTTCCTTACCTTCAAATGCAGAGGTGTCTTTGATCGGACGCGTATCCACCAACGAGCCCGGCAAGAAAGCGCGGATACCATTGACCATCACAGTCAAGCCGCCTTTTACTTTGCCCGAAACCATTCCAGTGATGATCGTGCCCTTGTCGAGCGCGACATCCAGATCGTGCCATGCGGAGAGCTTTTTCGCTCGATCACGCGATAATTTGGTAGCACCGTAGCCATCATCGATTTGCTCAATCGCTACTGTGACGAAATCGCCAACTTTAACTTCAAGCTCGCCTTTATCGTTTTTGAATTCTTCGACGGGAATCACGGACTCAGATTTGAGGCCGGCGTTCACAACGACGATATTTTGGTCAACAGACACAACTTCGGCGGTAATCATTTCGCCAACCCGCATCTCTTGGCGAGTTTCGCTTTCTTCAAATAGAGCAGCGAATGAATCCATCGGGGGCATCGTTTTAATTGCAGAAGCTACTGCGGTTTGGGTTGCGGACATAAGAAAGAAAACACTTTCGGGAGGGTTAATGTCTCCTACCACTTAAGATCGGGGTAGAACACGTTATACAAAACCGGTATTTCATGTGAAATCCGGCACGAAACAACATTAAATTTGCTAATAAATCTACATTACGATTGTAAAAAACACTTTGCAATCAGGCATCTACTCGCGTGTTTGAAGCTAAGTCACGGTTATAAATTGCTGTTTTATACCAGCCTAAGATTTTTTCGACTGCCATACCAGCAGAAATCTCAGTTGTATCAAGTAGTTGCGCGTCTGCTTGACACTGAAGTGGCGCAACGGGGCGATTGCAATCTCGCTCATCCCGGATGCGTAATTCCGCTACAACGTCGTCTATTATTGCAGAGATTCCTTTTTGTTTCAACTGCTTAGTGCGTCTTTCGGCACGCGCTTCCACGCTCGCAGTGAGAAAAACCTTGAGCGCCGCATCCGGGAAAATAACCGAGCCCATATCCCGCCCGTCACATACCAAGCCAGGCGCCTCGCGAAACTGCCGTTGCCGCGCGAGCAGCGCCTCGCGAACCGCCGGATGGGCGGCCACCACGGAAGCATTTTGCCCGGCTGCTTCGCCACGAATCTCGTCGCTCACATCTTCGCCAGCGAGAAAAATTTTATCTCCCTGAAAGCGGATATCAAGCCGCCAGGTGATATCCGCAATTTCTCTCCCCGCAGATAAATCAATCGCCTGCCGCCTTGCCGCCAGTCCGGTTAGCCGATAAAGTGCACCCGAATCCAAATAATGGAAGCCCAAGGCATCCGCTAACCGTGCTGCCACAGTGCCCTTGCCCGACGCGGTCGGGCCGTCAATGGCAATCACCGGAACATTTATGCGGTTTGTGGTGTTGCTGACCATATCGGTCGAAAGCGCGATTAACGTCATAAATAGGTACAAAAATATGTGGACTGCCGGCGACTGCAAAAATTGCTCATACGATCAATGATTGAGACTCAAGCGGCAAAAAACGGAGGCAAAAGCGCCGTCTTCGAAGATAGTGATGTTACCAGACCATCCCGCGAGGAACACCACATTGACTGGCAATTGACTGGCAATTGAATGGCCATAACATCGCACCACATAGTGCCATTGGCGCAAAGATAGGGGTTAATAGCATTCCAAATGCAAATCCTGCCCCGCCGCGACCAGCGCCGACGTGGTTTCAAATTTAATTTCAACTTTGTGCCAGTGCCTGCTCCGTGCCACCCGTTGCGCGATCACCCGCGAACGGGCGAGAGGATGCTACCTGCCGTTAATTTTAGACGCCTCTACCATACCGCCCGCGCAGCGTTTTCACGACAGTAGGCGCGCTTTTGGTCGAAAAACCACTCGCGAGGCGTTCTGGACTGTTTCGCCTAACGATGGCCAAGATGCTCACCAAGCGCTACCAAATTAGGCGATTTCATCGGATTGAAGTCAGCCCAACCACCGTCACGCCATTCGCCGTCGGCCCACTCGATATCTGCCGCACCCGCTTTCTCCAAGTCTAGAATCACTCCGAATTCATTGGCTGGGTGCGCTATGCGCACGGCCAGAATAACGCCCCCTGACGTTCTGCTGGGCCATGTGTTGAATGGTCATCGTTGCCATCGCATCATCTACGCAGCCAAATGCGCCCTCCAGCGCCACAATCGGTCCCGCAGTTGCACCGATTACAAAACTTGCCACTGCAGCAGCACCTTGGACACCGAACTTCTGTGCAAGCCCAGCAGTTTCACCATTATCTTTTTGCGTAGCGATCGCGCGTGCATGATTTACGTTGATTGTTGGCGTCTTAATAATGCGGCCCGGCCAAAAAACGGTACTGGTTATCTCAGCTTCATGTCCAAACACCGATAACCCATGCTGCCCGGGCGGGTTATTGTGGGAGATGGATACGTCGTGATCAGCCACATAGAGCAAAATTTGTTGCGCAATTATGTCGGCTTGAGCTTTGGTCCCGAATCGGCCTGCAATGATTCTGTCTGTATGACATTGCTGACCAACTTCAATCGTGGCTGCGATCGTGCTTTCAATAATTTCTCCGTTGTTCGCACAAAAATTCATGTTGAGACGCGTAATCGAAACAACCTGTCGCCATCGACCCACCGCTGTTGTCAGAAGACAGCGTAAAACTAAGAAGCGGTGTAGAACGGGTTTAACAGCAAGGATTCCCTTGCTACTCCTAGGTCACTTCTTTGTCACTTTTGAAAGCGCCGCGCTTTCGCCCATCAGTATCGTCAGCATCTTCCTACAACGCTTCACCAAACATGCTGACACTGAAGCACGGCCCCTCGTGGAATCATATTCACATGTGTTTTCCGTCTAACTTTCTCACCCAATAACGAGCATTTGGATTTAATTTAAATACGATTCACGCGGACGATTCATTTATAACACCACCGCCACAGTAACCAACGCAATCATGAGAGGAACGTATCTTGAATAATTTTAAATCAACATTTTTTGTTTTGCCGATGGCGATTGTCGCGATTATGGGCACAGTAACCCTCGTTGCCTGTGAACGGCAAACAGATTCTGGTAAAACCGTCGGCCAAAAGCTCGATAGCGCCATTGACAAGTCAAATGAAAACGTTGCCGTCGCCAGCGCAAAGGTGGGGGCAGAAATAGATAAGGCTGGTGCAGCGGTATCCAAAGCGGCATCGTCAATTTCGGCAAGCACAAGCGCAACTGCCGAAAAAGCAGGAGACATTATTTCCGACGGTGCCATTCATGGCTCAATCAATGCTGACTTACTAAAAGACACCGAACTGAGCGTCTTTAAAATCGACGTAGATGTGAAGCTCGGTGTGGTGACGTTGAATGGCTTGGCACCCAACGAGGCAGCACGACTGCGCGCAGGACGAATTGCAGCTTCCGTTAAAGGTGTGAAGGAGGTTAAAAATAACATCGTGGCAAAAAAAGTATAGACGGCGATTTTTTATATTGTTATTTCCGCAGCTCCGTACTTCAGCGCGTTGCAACCGACGTTCAATAAAGAGCAGTCCTACTTTAAGCAAACTATTTTTAGTCTGATTTACAACTAAAGGAATCATCATGAATGCAACCACCAACAATTTAGATCAACTCCGCGCAAAGGCAACCAATACAATTGGCGAAGTCAAAAACGATCTGAGCGCTGCTGCGCAACAAATGCGTGAAACAGCATCGGATGCGAGCGATGCAATCAAAACTGACATGCACCAGTTAATCGAATCGGCAAAATCATCCGGCAAAGCCGAGCTGGCCGCCGCGGCAGAACGCTTGTCGAGCTATGTTACTGCCATGGCTGATTCGGCGATTACGTTGCAACAAAAAGGTCGCGACGCGGCAAAGCAGGTTGCCGACACGACCGACACCTACGTTCACGATAAGCCTTGGCAGTCAGTGGCCATTGGTGCCGGCGTTGGTGCCGCCATTGGTCTGACGATTGGCTGGTTGGCTGCACGTCGATAGTCTGACCTTTAATCTGAATTGTTGCGAAAGAATTCCAACTCAATCAATCAGGGAAGCGTCGCAATGAATTTAATGCAACTCGGATGGCGGGCGTTGATGGACGATAAGCCCTATGTGAAAGGGCTTATCGCAGACCTCTCGAATATGAGCCGGTTACATATTGAGTTGTTCATCGCAGAAGCGAGAATCGAACGTGAAAGGCTGAAACGAAAAGCACTATTATTGTGCGTATCGTTTATAGCCCTTGCCATTGCGGTCGTGTTTTTATTGGTGGCTATTATTGCAGCGTTCTGGGATACGCCCTATCGATTTTTTGCTCTATTTTGTTTGCCGTTACTGCTCCTAATAATCGCCGGCATTTGCTATCGAGCTGCCACGTTAGAAGTATCGGAAGACCCGCCATTTGCGTTGAGTGCCGCCGAAATTAAAAAAGATGCAAACTGGTTAATAGGCTTGTTATGACCAATTCGGGTCCATCAATTCAGCCAAGCGAATTAAATTTATGCCCGCCGTCGCCCAACAGCGCTCTGGGCAACGGTTTGGCAAACGCAACAGGCAATACCCGTGAATCAGCCACACGCGTGCAACCGACGCCACGAACTCCCGCGCAAATAATAGCCGCGCTTGATCACTACCGGCAACACATGCAGTCCGGCATTGACGAGCGTGCAAATGAACAACGCGAGGCGCGCAACCAACCGTTAAATCTTAGCGCGGTGTTACTGTCCGTGGTGGGTATGGCGGAGGAGTGGTATCGGCGTTATCGGCGATCGACGTTATCAACCGCATCCACATCGTCTGCAGCATCGCAATCCGCTTCCCCACCCATAACACAGCAGTTATTTCCGCTGCTCCGATTTGCCGCCGCCCGGCCGCTGTGGGTTGGTGTCGGTGTTGGTATGGCGATTTTAATCGGGCCAAACCGTCTGGTAGGCTGGTGTGGGAAAGCGATCACCTTGTATCGGCTGGCATCGCTGGTCAAATCAGGCTAGTGCCGACTTAAATTGGACGTAGGCTTCCACCTACACATCGCGCGGAAATTCTTGTCATTAGTTGCCGAAATACGCCTACGCAGAATATCCACCCGGGGCGGTAATCTACACATGTCAACTGCAAACCTGCTTGCGCAAATTAATCATGCACAAACACAATTAAGCAGCCACACAACAAACAAGAATCTAGCGGTAAGTAAATCCAGTAATGATGACCAACTCTAGCGCCACTTGTGTACATTTAGAAACGTAAACCTACACCCTTTATAACGTTTAACCCAAGGAAATTTTCATGAATTCGATTCAAAAACTGTTTGTAAGCATGATGGTTGCATTTTCAATGTTGGCGGCCGGTTGTGCAAGCACGCCCCGCCAAGAGAGCTTTGGCGAAGGCGTGGACGACACATTCATCACGACAAAAGTAAAGGCATTGTTTGTTGAAGATAAAGCCGTTAACGCGCTCAACATTAACGTTGAAACCTTCAAAGGCACCGTGCAGCTAAGTGGTTTTGCGGACGGCACCAATGAAATCAATCGCGCCGTGGAAATTGCTCGTGGCGTCAAAGGCGTGGTTGCTGTTAAAAACGATATCCGTTTAAAAACATCAAACAATAAGTAAGCGTTGCAAACACCAATTTTTGCATCTCAAATCTATTGTTAAAAATGTCAGGGATCGTGATGAGGCAACCAGCGCTTAAACCAGCATCAACGCCGTTTAAAAGAACGGTGCCCAATAAATCCCCTGGTGACAAACTCAAGGTAAAAGCAGAGCAAAGCCCGAACCCAGTCCGTGGCGATAAAAAAAGCCGCCCTCCCGGGCTCAAGCCGATCCCTGACATGATAGATTTTAATAAACCCAAGCGCGGCAGAGGTAATTCAAAACTGCCGCAATTGTTGGTTGATAAAGCGTTGTTGCAAAAAATGGCGCGCAAAAATGTCGATGATGGTGCCGTCACTCCCGACTATAGTTTGGATAAGAAAACCGTCATTCATTTGCTGAACGAATCGCTGGCAACCGAGATTGTCTGCATGCTGCGATACAAGCGACATTCATACGTCGCCCGCGGCATAAAGGGGCGCATGGTGGCAAAAGAGTTTGTGGAACATGCAGACCAAGAATTGCAGCATGCGGATCAAATTGCCGAGCGTATTATGCAACTCGGTGGCACGCCTAACTTTGATCCGGTCGGACTGGCGGAGCGAAGCCACGCCCAGTATCACTCAGGCACAAATTTACAAGAAATGATTCGCGAAAATTTGGTGGCCGAGCGCATTGCCATCGAGAATTACCGCGCGTTCATACAGTATTTAGGCGATGCGGATCCAACTACGCGAAGACTGCTTGAATCTATTTTGGCGATGGAAGAAGAGCACGCTGACGACCTGACCGATCTGCTCGAGATTTGATTTAAATCCTGTATTGAAGCGCCAGTCCAGCGCTTGCTTCACGCGATGCAGCGTTTATTTACAAAATTTACCTATTTTCGGCAGCGCCCTGTTTAAAGGAGCATGATCATGTTGGGATGGGCGGCCACATTTTTTGTCATTGGCATAATCGCCGCCGTGTTTGGTTTTGGCGGCATTGCCGGCGGTGCTGTTGAAATTGCCAAAATACTTTTCTATATTTCTATCGTTGTATTTCTAATATTGCTGGCGATGGGTTTGATCAATAAAAAATAGACCAATCCGATCGGACAATCGCCAAGCCGTCTGCCGCAGAAAGCGCAGACGGCTTTGTGATTTTGTATGCCAAGTTTTGTCATCTTGATGCGTAAAAGCCAGCGCCGAAAACGATCGCAAATGGGCATCGGTACGAGGCGCAGGCGCGGCACCCGTGAGTTGAAAACTGCGAACAAAGCACCCGCTCCTCTCGCAACACACGCAGCGTTAATGGGATAAGCAGACATGCCGAAAACAGTAGACCCCAAAATGAGCAGACGAGAAACATTCGCCATCCTTTGGAAAACCGTGCCTAAATCATTGGTCGCTTTGTTAATCGCAGCGCTGGCGTTGACCGTCACATTCATCATTGCGTCGGAGAGAAGCTACCGGAACATCGCAAAAGGCGTCGTCGCCACCCGGGATGGCCGGGACAAACTTGGCCTCATTTTTGAGCTGCAAACGCTACTGTTAAACGCTGAGACAGCGCAACGCGGCTATCTATTAAGCGGAAATAAAAGCTATCTTGCGCCACTCGATAAGGCAAAAGAAGATTTGCCTGGATTGCAACAAGCGCTGGAGCATGCTTTCGCTAACCAACCGGAGCGGCTAGCCCAAATTGACCAACTGGCTACGACTGTCAACAATAAGTTTGTCTCGATTGAAACGGCGGTCGCGTTGGCAGAGGCAGGTAAGTATGATGAGGCGTTAAGAGTAGTTGACTTAAATGCCGGCAATGCGCTTATGTCGGACGCAAGAAGGAAAGTCGCGGTCATGATTGGCGAAATGGATCTAGAAGTTGAACAAATGCGTGCCTTCTGGGCGCGGGACACGCTTGTCTCCCGGCTCGGTATGCTTTTGCTTGCGGCCTTGAACTTAATTTTGCTGGGTTTTGTGGTTTATTTGTTTATGCTGGACTTAATGCGTAAACAGCTACTAGTTGCGTTACGAAACGACGAAAACGAGCGCTTGGGCAGCTTGGTGGCGGAACGTACCGACGAGTTAAATGAGCTTTCATCGCATCTACAAACTTCAACGGAGCGAGATCGCGCCACCTTAGCGCGTGACCTACATGATGAGCTCGGCGGCATCTTAACGTCCGTCAAAATGGATTTGGATTGGTTGCGCAATCACTCCTCACTATCAGCCGAAGGCGAGGCGCGTTGCGATCAGATAAGCGGCATGATTGACGATGCCGTG
The DNA here is from genome assembly GCA_025360815.1 of Burkholderiales bacterium. GTDB lineage: Bacteria > Pseudomonadota > Gammaproteobacteria > Burkholderiales > Usitatibacteraceae > UKL13-2. Next base: position 46,575 of record JANYBL010000058.1, on the reverse strand, counting down.
GCTGTCAAGCGGCAGGTCGTCGAGAACCTGCGACCGTCGTTGCTCGACAATATGGGGCTGGCGGCCGCGCTTGAATGGCATTTAACTGAACAGTGTGATCGGTCAGGCTTGGTCTGCAACCTCAGTCTGTCAGAGGGACTAGGAAGCGTCTCACCCGATACGGCGATTGCGATTTTTCGCATTGTGCAGGAAGCGACGACCAACGTATTGCGTCACGCTAAAGCACACCACTTGTCGGTTAGCCTGTGGGCATCTGAAACAGCCATCAACCTTATTTTGCAGGACGACGGGTCAGGTTTACCGAGCACTTACAATCCAATGCGGCTCTCCCACGGCCTGTCAGGCATGCGCCAGCGCGCCCGCTCGCTGGGCGGAGATGCGGTCTGGAAGTCGGTGCCCGGAACGGGTACTACCGTTACGGTTTCGATCCCGCGTTTGCACTCTGCGGTCTGCCCACCCGATGCTGCCGAACTGATTGATGGTGAATAGGATGAATATATTAGCCCCCTCAAAAGATACCGTAACCAGCAAACCCGAAATCTACGTTCAAAACTAAAGCGCGCAACGCTAAACATCAATCAGGGAAAACATGACTGAAAAAAATAACGCCGCTGAAAGAATCAGCAACGCTGGCACCGGCAAACCCGAATTTCAAACCAGAATGCAGCGGCTAACCGCATTTTTAAAACCCGTTCCCAACGCCTTGTTGTTCCTAGTGATTGCGGCGTTGGCGCTAACGTGCACCTTTGTCGTGGTTTCAGAGCAAAATTACCGCAACGTAAACACAAGCTGGATGACGGTTCGGGCGGCACGTGACAATCTTGACTTGGTCGAGCGTCTATCTACGGCCGTACTTAGTGCAGAAACAGGACAGCGTGGGTACCTTTTAACCGAGAATCAAAAATATTTGGAACCGCTAGCACGTGCCAAACAAGATTTGCCCCAACTGCAAGTCGCGTTAACGCAAGCATTGGCAAACCGCGAAGACATCAGGCCAGAGTTTGATCGCCTTTTGACGCACGTTTTTAATAAATTTGTTGAGATCGAGACAACGGTCGCACTCGAACGTCAGGGGAAACATGATCAGGCCATCGAGATGATCAAATTGAACGACGGCAAAAATTTGATGGATGAAGCGCAATTAAGCGTTGAAAAAATCACGCTGATCCTGAATGAGGATTTATTGAAAGGCCGTATTCTTCAGGAACAAAACATGCTCAACGCGAGGATGGGAATATTGGCCATCGCGGTCCTGAATTTAGTGTTGCTAGGCTTCGTTATCTATTATTTCTTGCAAGATTTTAACCGCAGGCTGGCGCTGGTTGCCATCCGCCAAACGGAAAATGAGCGCCTATCGTCACTGGTTTCAGACAGAACCGTCGAGCTAAACGAATTGTCGAATCACCTTCACACCTCTGCCGAGCGTGAGCGCACCGCGTTGGCGCGAGATCTGCACGATGAATTGGGCGGCATCTTGACCTCGGCCAAGATGGATTTAGAATGGTTGCGGGCCCGCGGATCGCTAATTCCAGATGGCGCCAAGAGACTTGAGACCTTTTCGAAACTGCTCGATGACGCTGTCGCGATCAAACGCCGCATCATTGAAAACCTGCGTCCGTCGCTATTGGATAATTTGGGGTTAGCCGCAGCGCTTGAGTGGTACATCAACGAAAATTGCACCAAGGGCGGCATTAAATGCAAGCTAAATCTAGCCGAGGAACTGGGTGCCATTTCTCCGGATGCATCCATTGCACTGTTTCGTATCGTGCAGGAAGGCACCACCAATATGCTGCGCCATGCCGATGCTAAGAATTTCACTGCCACGCTGCATTTTGACCAAGAAAATATTCAACTGATACTTGAAGACGATGGCAAAGGACTACCGTTAACGTTTAACCCCGCCAAACTATCGCATGGCCTGTCCGGCATCCGACAGCGCGCGCGCGCGCTGGGTGGTGACGCTTCGTGGGGTTCAACATCCGGGAAAGGTACCGTCATTACCATTACGATTCCCCGCGATGTTGGGGGTAACGACGACCCCGGTAACGCTGAGGGCTTCAGAGGCGACGGCGCCTATAGTTGAAGTACAAGCAACGGTCATTTCATGAACGGTCAACACAAATTTCAAGGTGAATTCTCGGTAATTACGCGTGTACCCGCCCGCTGGTCGTGCGCGAGGAGTTTCCAGAATTCGCACCGAATCAATGGATCGATTCATTTCTCGAATCAATCGCAACAGATTTGCTTGCCATAGAAAAAATGCGCCAAGATGAGCAGGCAAGGGAATCTTCACATGGGAAGTTGAGAATCCTGGCGCATGGGTGCCACCTGTCGCCACCTGTCAATAGAGGGCAACCGAACGATCTTCCGCGGAATGGGGCGTTGGCGCAATTCTCGCTTTCGCCATCGCCTGCGCCGCACGCCGCTCGCGTCGCGCCAACTCAACGCAGGCATCGTACTTGCTGTTTTTTGCCTTGCTATTTTCCGGGTTGCTATTTTGGCCCGGCGCTAGCCCAGCACTCCGCCCGCATTGATGTGCTCGTTCGCGAAAGTTTTTCCATATTTTTGCCTTTGCCGACAAGAACTCCTCCGGTGTGAACAACGCTTCACTCACGCCATTTGCGAGCGCACCTCGCATACTTTCTGTTCCAGGTGACCCGGACATCAACTGCTCAATCTGCGCTAATTGTGTCAGCTGCAGCAATCGTGGCGGGAAAGCATCTCCATCAACGCTAATTGCCATTGCGAGCAGCGCAAAAAATATTATGTAGACCGCAATGCGTGGCAACGACGGATGAAGCCACGCATCTCGCGTCCAATACGTTGTCGCAGTCGTCCGCAGTGAACCTAAAAAGAGCGGAGCCATGTTGAATCCAATCGCAAAATTTATTCTATGTCTAGGTCGAACTCGAGTATCTAAATGTTGCCCCAAAGACTCAATCCGGTATGTCGGCGCAAACAGATAAGCAGTGTCAGACATTGCCCGGTTGGCGCCTGCGCAGGGCGCTTCCTCGCTGGCACCAACCTGCGCTTACTGTGCGGTAACGAACAGACAGTTTCGGCGATCATGGCCATAGTTAGTTCGCCAAAATCACAAGCTGCGGCCTCCATCTGGAGCGAATTAGGTGAATCAACATTAACGAATCAATCTGAAGGAGCCAACATGAAAAAAATGCACCCATTTTGTCGCATCACCCCTCCCACTAACCTTGGCTTGCCAGCGGCAATCGTCGCGCTGTCGTTGTTTGTGCTTCTGGGCGGCTGCGCCAGTGCGCCGGTATCCATCGAACAAATGGCGGCGGCCGAAGCTGCCGTTCAAGCTGCCAACAACAGTTCCACCAGCGAGCGGGCCGGTGCTGAATTGCAGATTGCGGTTGCCAAACTTGCGAGTGCGCGGCAGGCGGTCGCAAATAAGGATTACGATCGTGCAAAGCAGCTCGCGGCAGAAGCAGAACTCGATGCGCGCGTAGCACAGCTACACGCGCAAACAGTGGCTTCACGCAAAGCTGCGCAGGATTCGCAAGATGCTGCACGCGTATTAAGCGAAGAGCTTAATCGCAAACTACCCAATTAAATAATCGGAACCAATATGAAAACTGAAAATATGAATATGAAAACCATGCGAGTTGCAAACACCGGCAACCAGCGAAATTTAGCCGCGCTCGCGTTCTCAGCCGTGTACGCAACGCTTTCCGCCTGTAGCTCCATGCCCGCGAACAATGCAGCCCTGGATCAGGCCCGCAACCGCTTTAATGTAGCCCAAAACAATCCCGATGTTGCATCAATGGCGGCAGATGAATTAAAACAAGCGGGCGATTCATTACGCATCGCCGACAAAGCACTGGCCGATGGTGCAACTATTTCCACGGTTGACCATCTGGCCTACATGACCAGCCAGCGCGTGGCCATTGCCCAAGAAACGGCTGCCGCCAAATCCGCGCAAGCTGTCACCGCGGGTGCAGCAGCCGAACGGGATCGTATGCGCTTGGCATCGCGCACCAGCGAGGTCAATGCCGCCCAGCGCCAGCTTGCCGTGTCCCAGCAAAACAATGCCATTACCAAGGCTGAACTTGCGAATGCAGATGCTGCCGCTGTCACCACCGCAAATGCGACGGCACTGCGCGAGCAGGCGAATGCTTCAGCCAACGCGTTACGGGATCAAGCCAATGCGAACCGCGTCAACGACCTTGAAATGCAACTGAAAGACCTCAACGCCAAAAAAACCGATCGCGGCATCGTAGTAACACTCGGCGATGTTTTATTCGATAGTGGACAGGCAAAACTTTTGCCTGACGGCAATCGAAACATGGTCAAGTTGGCAGAAGTATTTAGAAATAATCCGCGGCGCAACGCTATCATTGACGGCTATACCGACAGCGTGGGTAGTGCTAACGCGAACTACACGCTCTCAGAGCGGCGCGCCGAGGCCGTGATGACGGCACTCATTAATCTCGGTGTATCAGCCGGCCAATTAACCATGAAGGCACACGGTGAGGAACAACCAGTGGCTGATAACACCACGTCTGCCGGACGGCAAATGAATCGTCGCGTCGAAATTGTTTTTACGCCATAGGCGCCGCAGCACAAAAAAACCGCCTGCTCGAACTATGTGAGCTGGCGGTTTGATTGGCTGACAAGCTTTCTGTTTTTAGCGCTTTAGTGGTTTAGCGCCACTGCGTGGTGATTTTTTTATAACCCCACCGCCAAGGCATTGTAGATGAAGGTCAGTTTAATCGTTGTATCCATCGACGTTCTGTTCGCCGCCATTGCAACGGCAAACAGCAACAGCTTGTGCTGAGAGCATTGTTACGCCGTCGATGCAGTCGGTAAATCCGGTGTAACCGGTAACGCGCGCGTGCCGGCCATTTAGTCAAATTTCACAAAATACTTTGTTGCCAGCGCGACCAACTGGCCGTCCGTCGGATGGTCGACAATTTCCCATCCGACGATGCGAAACGCGATGGTTGGGTGGTGCTTGGTCACATAGTGACGAAAGTCTGCGATCGCGGTATGCGAGCCGGTGACAACTATTTCGCCAATATCGGCCAAGGCAGCGCACACCTCACCAAAAAACGCATGCTCGGTGCGAACCGTGCTGTTGTGCCGAGGGGTATCGTGTTTGTGGGCATGAATTTTTTGCGAATCAACGCTATCGTCGTTGAATTGCAGAATCTTCGCCTGTTGATGATCAATCAATACAACGCAACGAAAGTGCGACATGGCTGTTCCTTTAGTTTGCCAGGCAATCGGGAGTCGATGGCCAACGTACTTTTTTAATGCAAAGTCGGAAGCTGAATTGACAACCGCACTGCACGGGCGGCGTCTCAATATTAGGTTGCGCGCTAAAATTTAATGCTCGGTGGTGTGCGCCCGGCGTGTGGATTCAAACAGGAACCACGTGCGTTGTTCTGTTTCGTCGATCCATACTTCGATCAAACTGGCACTCGCGATATCGCAATGTTCGTTACAAAGATCGTGCACCGCGCGAAAGTTGGCCGCGAACGTTTTGTTGTCATCGCGAAGTTCAGCCAGCATATCGCACGGCTCAACGTAGTCTGCATCGTTATCCCGCACTCGCTGCATACGGGCAATATGACCAATGGAGCGCAGGGTCGGCACGCCCATTTTGCGGATCCGCTCGGCAATCGGATCCGTCATCGCAAACAATTGGTCGGCCTGCTCATCGAACATTAAATGGTAGTCACGGAAGTGCAGACCGCTCATATGCCAGTGAAAATTCTATGTCTTGAGATAAATCGCGAATACATCGGCCAACATCAGATTTAAGCCGGCCGCAATATCGTTTGTTGCCGACGATTCCATATCGGTTGGCATCGCTAAGGGTGCCGCTCGGCGCTGTTTAAGATCGCGCGCTTTTGTGCTTTGTTAACGACTGAGCTTTTCATTCAAATTCCCCAAAGATGTGATGATGCAGAGACGCTAAAACTGCAATTAACCAATAATATAAGGCTTGCAGATGGCGACGCCTGTACGCTGGCATACATAGTTCTAAAGAATATGAATCAATTTAAGGTGGCAGCAGAGAAATTCGCCGGTTTTCCGCCCTGACCAGTGCCGAGTCCCCTACCACGCCGAGCAACAATGAGGAGAGCATCGCGCTTCGTTGTAACATAGGCGCAATCCAAGTTCACCATGACGAATGCAGGATCAAAAAATCGTCTTAAATACGATGTGCGGATGCGACAGGCGGCAATGGGCATCGAGCGGTATCTGCCCGCAGCAGCGCGTCGCCACTGCCCGCACGTTGGCGAGGGAATCTGCACGAGTACTAACCGATGGGACACCCGAAATTCCGGCACCGCACCGCCGGATGGTGTGTTCATCCACCTATGGCGTACGCGAGACGAGCGGCGAGTGTCATTGATTATCGTGAAGCATGAGGCCAAGCCTGGGTCCAAGCTGCGGTCGGATGGTGGCGCTGGTAGGCAGGAAAATTACGCACGATAATCTGCGATAACCCGCGATAACCCCATCCGATTCGCCGAACCAGAAACCGCCTATTAGCGGGCATTTTGAGGTAAAAATGGCTGAAAAGCCGCGCCGCTAAAAGAGTTTTGCGTTTACAGCGGTTTATTCTGGTTCATAAAGCGCCCAGCCACCGGAATTAGTCCGCCGCTTTGCGACATACATTGCAGTGTCAGCATTTTTCAACAAATCGGCTGCCAATTGCCCGTGTTCCGGATAGAGGGCAATACCGATACTGGCGGATAGCGAAATTTTCTCGCCGCTAATCTCAACAGGCAGCGCTAGGCTGCTATTTATTTTCGTCGCAAAGCCGACCGCACTCGCAGCATCTTCAATGTCGAGCATCAAAAATAAAAATTCATCGCCACTACGGCGACTGACAGTATCGCCAGCCTTGACCAGCGCCTGCAATCGTTTCGCAAGGGTCGAGAGCACGCGATCGCCGACTGCATGACCATGCGTGTCATTGATTTGCTCAAAATTGTCGAGGTCAATAAACATCACTGCAAACAATCGTTGGTGTTGCGCTGCCTGCGTTAAAGCGATTTGCAATTGGTCGTTAAACAGCGTCACGTTTGGTAACCCGGATGGCCCGTCATGCATCGCGTTGTAGGCTGATTCCGCCTCCATCGCTTGGCTTTCAGCCAGGGCAGCGTTGCTCAAATCCAGTGCGTCGACCAAGTTCTTGTGCACGTCAATTTCTTCGGTCAATGACTTGTTCACCGTGGCCAGCTCGTCCAAGCACTCTTGCACTTTGCCCTCAATCGCTGCATTTTCGGCGATGGCTAGTTTAACCTCGTGAAGCGGGGCACCCGAAGTCGTATCTTTTGCCAGCACCGCGTTCACGACGGACAAGCTGAGGGCGCAATCCTCGACTTTATCTTTTACTTGCGCAGTCTGATCGCGCACTTCAACGAGAACTTCATGGCTTTGCAACACCAAATCCGCCATATGCGACGGAGACGGCGAGCCTTTTGAGGCGACTGGAATCCCCGATGGAGTTGATGTTGGCTGCGATGAAGGCTGAGTGAACGGTTGAGTAATTGGTTGAGATTTCGACATTGGGGGCCCGTTTGATTGATTGATGCCATTCGTTCTTAGCTGGGTAGATTTCTATTTTATTATTTTAGTGGATGTGCTCGCGCCAGCTAGCAACAACTACTCGTTGCTTATTATTCAGGCAAATAGTGTACCAAGTCAACAAGCGCAACGAGCGAAATTTAATTTGGCTTTCCCGTTCGCAAACCATTCACTAAGGCCTTTCGCTCGGCCATTCCTAAACCCATTACCAAAGGCACCCCCCAAAGGCACCCCAAACACACCCCAAAACCAGTCTCAGGGCGTCCCACAACGCCATGGGCAACATCAAAAAATACCCGCTATATGTGCGATATCGTACATACTTCTTGCGCGGAGAGACCAACAATTCATGCCTGAGAATTACGTCTAGTCCTACAGCGTTTGGAATTTTTAGGGCTGCATTTGTCGACAACATTAACCGTGCACAATACCGGAACGCCGCGGTCGATTTTCCTGGGACTTCGTTTCAATTTTAATGTTAATTGGGTTCTTCAATGGATCCCAATCATGGATTTTTAATGAAAAGTCGCCTGTGAAAACGCCTTCATACAATTTTTTTCTGGATTGGAATTTGTTTGCTGACCGGCTGCAGCCGTTCTGAAGCGGAGCTTGCACCTAACACGAACGCAAATCCACGAGCTTCGCTTGTAACATCATAGACGGCATCGATCGACGACACCATGGCGACCGTAAAATTGAAATCAAAGTTGCTGGCATCGGCTAGCTTGAAAGATCTCAATATTGGTATAAACACCCAAGCCGGGGTCATCGCGCTGCACGGCACCGCCACCAGCAAAGCGCAGATTGATCCGATTGCGGCGCTAGCGCAGAGTATCGAAACAATTAAAGGGCTCGATAATAAATCGGACTCAAAAATACCGATGATGCCATGAATTTGGCGGCGATCAATGCAGCGGTGAATAGTGCGCTTGTAGAAAAAGTGCAGCGCGTATTGCAAGCCGACCTTTATGTGGATAGCGGCAAAATGACCGTCGTTGCGGATGGCGGCAAACTGGCGTTGAACGGCTTGGCCAGCAACCAAGCACAAATTGACAGCACCGTCGAGATCGACGGTCGCGTGGATGGCGTGAAAACGTGGCAAACAATTTAGCCGTTGAGGATACAACAGGCTTGCGAACGTTGATTGGGAGGCATCGCAACTAGAACCCCATCGGACTGATGTAGCGGACTGATTGAAGCCTCTAAGCATTGCTGGCTGAAGCAGATTTTCCGCAACCGTTAGCCTAGCTCGGGAACCGATTGAGGACATATCGAGTCGTCCCAGTTTGTCGTCCCAATTAGTCGCCCCAATGAGTCGCCCCAATTCGCGGCAGATAAAGTTGCAACAAATCATCAACAATATTTTTGCATTTTATGTTCGCTACCGCACAGAAACATAAAACAATCCAAGACAAAATTACTAGGGTGCTGATTTACCTCCCTTTTCGGCACCTGAGTGTAAAAGCTGAGTGATTCGCTCGGTAACGATCATGTCGTTACCGAGTTTTTTTTGATATTTTCGATATTTTTGCTGTTCCAGACTTAGCTATTTCAGATTTTGCTATTTGTCACTGCTGGTTTTGCGGCGTCTTGTCTTTTTTGTCGCTTTATCCAAGACTTTTTTCAATGCCGTTACGGATTTTTCAACGGCTTCTTTGACGCTATTTCTCCGCGCACCGATGATGCCGCTGCTCATCTTTCCGCCTTCGTAGAAGCAGTAACAAGAGCAAGCTGCTTTTTCAAGGCCATCGCGATTGAGAATCGAAATTCTGCCGCGGCTTTAGCGTTTATTTTGCAAATGGCAATGGTCGCGTTGGCGTCGACTTTACGTTCGCGTCAGTCCGCACTCAGCTCCCACGCTCGGCGCCCATTTACATTTGCGCCCGCACGAAACGCTATCGCAACGACATTTCGCCCAGAACTGATGCTGGGAGATGTTAAAGGCGCGGCTCACCATTTCGGTTGACCGTGATGGTGGTGCCCGGTTGCGATGTCATCTGCATATTGTGCTCTACCCCTTGAAAGTTGTATCGGACATCCCATTGCTCGGGACGGCCATTTTGAACGGTCTCACAGCGCCGAACATCGCGTTCGGTTATATTATTATTGTTGCGGCCGACATTCGCACCGACGGCACCGCCACCCAAAACACCCACTGCTGTGGCAACGTCACGTCCACGACCGCCGCCGACCTGATGGCCAAGAACGCCACCCAGAATCCCGCCCAGGATCGCACCACCCACATTGGCGTCGCCTCGGATCGGCTCGTTGACTTGTTCGCGATCAACCCAGCAGCGCTGTGATGGCTGGCCATATACGGCGCGCGAGTAAGTCACTGGTGCTTCGTACAGGCGCTCGTTTGGGCGGCGGCGATAATCGTAGGATGGAGCGGCGAGTGGTTCTGGCGCCTCGTTTTCGTAATTTGCCCGATTGTTCACCGCCCGCATTGAAGAAATGCGGTCATTCAACCCCAGCCCTCTGAGTGAATCGTAGCTGCCCTTGCGCAACACTGCGCATTGTCCTTGAAAGTTCACGTCTTCACATACTTCCCATCGGCCGCGCTCGACAATAACCGACGAGGCACGATCATTAAATCCGTACTGCGTGAGGTTGGAAACTTGTCTGGAGGCGCTAAATACACGACCGCGAAAGCCCTCGTGTTCGTAGAGGGTAATTTGGGCGAAAGCCTGTGCACCTAGTACCAATGCTACTGCGCCGGCCAAGCCGGCGATGGCGTGAATTGCTGATTTGGATTTTAATTTTAACGGCAGTGGTGTTGAGTTTGCATCGTTGAATTTGTTCGTGATTGCGTTCATTTTTATTTCTCCTGTGATTAAAAAAGCAGCGCGTCCTGTTTCAAATGCTGATTGGTTCAATTACTAGCTGGTGCAAATTCGGCCCAGATACCGATTTATGGCGTCGGACAGTTGCGCGATGGCTGACAAGCAATTCACGATTGCGTTTGCGGCGGCGATTGTGATTGCAATTGCGATCTATGCGATTTGCCCAACGGTTGCCGTTGCCCGCCCTCCCTGCGAAAATCTCTTAGTCGTTGTTTCACTGTTCATTTTTTGATGGGCACGCAGACGCGGGCCCTGTGTCGGATCATCTGGGGAGCTACAGCTCGAGCTATCTTTAGCAGGGCTCGGAAACAGCCGATTAAATTCCAGCTTGACCACGCTGTAGCACTCGCAGCTTGCGCGTTCCAAGCTTTCCCGGTCCAAAATTTCAATCACGCCCCGGCTGTATCGAATCAAGCCTTCCCGCTGCAATTTGCCGGCCGCCTCGGTTACGCCTTCTCGGCGCACCCCTAGAATGGCCGCCATGAGTTCCTGCGTCATTTTCAGTGAATGGGTCGAACCGCGATCGAGGCTTAGCAGCAGCCGGCGACTTAGCTGTTGCGCCAAAGAATGATGGCGATTGCAGACTGCTGTTTGAGTCATCTGCACCATGAGCGCTTGGGCATACTTTAAGAAAAGCTGCATTGCCGCACCGGTAAGCTGCAGTTCGGCAACCATCACGCTCGCCCTAAGCCTGAAACCGTAACCCGCGCTCTGTACAAACGCTTGGGTAGGCGTCGTTTCGCAACCCATCACAAGCGAAATACCGACCATCCCCTCATTTCCGACGATGGCAACTTCGGCCGATGCGCCATCTGATAGCGCATAGGAAAGCGAGACAATCGATGTTGAGGGAAAATAGACATACTCAAGTTGGTCGCCCGCCTCGTACAAAACTTTGCCCAGTGGCATGGGTATCCATTCGAGGTATGCGGCAAAACGCTCTAGTGCCGCATGGGGCAGCAATGCCAGTAATTTGTTCTGGGTCGAACTCGGTTGCGAAAAGCGCACTGCCAGCGCTGGTTTTGATGCTGTTGAAACCTGAGTAACTGATGCGGGCGGTGAGGCGACAACGGCGGAAGCTAGGCGAACCGTTGATTTTGGCGATTTGGGTAACTGTTCGAGGGCTGGTGTGAGCGTATGTGCCAATGGCATCGGCTGCTGATCAATCGGTTCAAAGGCATGGCGCATCGCCAATGGACTCTCAGCCCCAACTGCGTCCGCGTGGCGATTGGTGTAATTGCTGTTCGGGCGGGACGCTGTGTCAGTGAATCCAGGCGCGCTGCTAGCGACATTTGTGCCGATAGTGGTGCTGGCGCTCGCGCGGGCATCACCGCACAACACTAAATGTCGCATTAACTCTACTGACGACATGAAGTGCTGAAAATTCCCTAACTGTGAGTTGGCTGCAATTGGCATGCTTCGTCCTTAGTTTGTCAGTAAAACTCTATTATTGACAAATGCATGCGCACGATAAATCGGCAAATATCCTATCTTCGTGAAAGCGCTTTCTTACAAATCGAACAAACGAAACTACCGCGATAAGCAAAAATTGGACCAATTGAGTCTATACACCTGAGCCGCCGTCGTCACATTAAATATCGGGTATTGCGCCTTTCCGCCTCCGTCCATGTTGCGTTTAATGTGCGCTATCAAACAGACTAATTTACTTTACCCATGCATGATCGGTTTGCATACGGGGTTGAAAGGTCAACTCTGGCACCTTAAACAGGAGAACAAAAATGCTTTATACAATCGCGGTAGTGCTGGTTATTCTATGGTTGCTTGGCTTGGTGACGTCGTACACCATGGGGGGATTGATTCATATTTTGTTGGTGATTGCCATCGTCGTGATATTACTTCGAGTGATCAGCGGCAGAAAGCCACTTTAACGTTTAGGGTCCTCGCAGCAGCGCGTGGTTCCGCAGGCTCTAGCAAGACCGAAAACAGGACCCGAGAGGTCAAAAGCCCAAGACTTAGGCAAATCAGGACAGCAAGGTGCTGATTTGTCTGAGGCTTGGCACACGATCCGAAACAGCTTTCATGGCGGCTAAAACCGGCGCTGCCACGACTAACCCCCAACCACCCCACAGCCAGCCAAACAGCAGGAAACCAACAAAGAGCGCGGCGCTGTTAATCCTTGAAGAGCGGCTTTGGATATAGTTGTTTAAACCAAACCCTATCGCGAATTGAAACAACAGCCAGATGGTGGTTAAATAAAATGCGGGCCAGAATCCGTCAAGCGACACAAGGCCGACGAGGAAGCACAGGCCCAAAAAAAGACCTGTGCCAATATACGGAATCAGATGGAAGAGCCCCGCCACAACGCCCCAAAGAAGCGCCCTCTCGATACCAAAATAGGCGAACAGCGCCCACGTGCACAGGCCCAGCGCAATATTTGTAACCGCCGTCGCAGCCAAATAATATTGAACCTGCGCGTGGATTTCGTTCAGTATCGTAAGCGTTATTTTCTTACGGCTTAGCGACTGGCCGACCATTTGCAGCAAATTTTTACGGTGCTCGGTACCCGCGCAAAGTAATAAAAAAGCGAGCAAACCAGCCACACCGACAGTCGACGCAACGCCCAACAATTCCCCAATACGATCGCTTGCAAAACTCTGCAAACGTTCCGCCATCGAAGGCGATGCTGCGCTTGGTTGCGTTTGCGCCCTTTCCCTTTGTAACGCGGCGGCGCTGTAGATTTTTTTTACGTTAGCAGCAGAAATCTCATCTAATGCGGCGCGAGATCCAGCGTTCGCGGTTGTTGGCGCCGTCGCGGGCGCTTTTTGGTCGGCCGCGGGATTGATGCTTAGCGCGGCCGAAGCCTGGTCCAATTCTCGAGCGGCGCTTCGAATATCGCTCATAAGCCCCGAAGTTTCGCCGCGCGGTGAGCCAATAAATTCTCGAATCATGCGAGCTGCCTTAGGTAGTTCAGCGGCAACAGAAGCAGCGTCAGCCCGCAAATTCCACAACCCAGCGCCCACACTGCCGAACAACAAAAGTAGCAGCAATGCAGCACTCGCAATGCGCGGGATGAACAGCACACGCTGGAGCCAATCAACAAACGGGCGCAGGCTATAGCTTAAGATAAGGCCAAGTAAAACCGGCACAAACACGGCTTCAGCAAATTTTAGCAACCATATGAACGCGGCGATTGCCAGCACGCCGAGCGCCACCGATTGAAAGGTTTGCATAGACTCGATAGATTCTACCGCTGACGGCGTAGAGTCGCTGCTGTAACTGCTATCGCCGGTATCTATACGACCATTTTCTGTCGCTGCTCGTGGCGCTAAGGGTTGAGCTTGAGCTTGGGCGGCGTCGATCGCGGCTGGGCCGTCTGATGGCGTTTTATTATTTTCCATTGGGTTTAAGCTATTTTCGGGCTGTTTTTTGACGTAGCGGGCTCCGCGCGTTTGACGGGACTAAATTGCGCTCGCTGCTGATTGAAGTAACGGACCAACCTTATTAAACTCGTGTGATTTGTCTAAAAATACAGTGGCCCCTAACGCAATCGCAGCGCGCTCAACAGATGGTGAAGGAAAATTCGTCAGTACAATAATGATGGGCTTAGCGTGCATGGTCGAATAGCCCATCGCTTTTAAAACACCAAGACCGTTGCCAACCCCGAGTTGCATATCCAGAATAATGGCATCCGGATGCTCGCGGCGACATAACTCAATAGCCCCCGTTTCAGTTGTGGCCTCGCCGACAACTTTCACGCCCACTAATTCTTGGACAAGCTCAACGAGACGCATTCGTATGCTCGCTGAATCTTCAACAATCACCACTCTTAAGCTGTTCATGTTGGCGGCGCTATGCTTAACATTTTGCACAATTATATTTGTGTGTTGACTCATTGCCGTGACTTTTTATGGCGCATATTGGCATGAACGACCCGCTACTGGATCTGGCCGTTTTTCAATGCGTAATAAGTTAGTTCTGAATTTGTTTTCAAGCCCATTTTTTCCATTAGACGCGATCGGTAGGTACTGACTGTTTTGACGCTAATAAACAGACTTTCCGCGATTTCAGAAATGGTTTTGCCTTCGGCTAAGCGGCAAAAAATTTGAAATTCTCGCTCAGAGAGTTGCTCATGAACAGGCTTGTCCGTCGGCGCGCTCAGGCCTTCGGCCAGTATCTCGGCAAGCTTGGGGCTCACGTAGCGCCGACCAATCGCGATCGTCTCGATTGCACTGATCAGTTGTTGGCTGGTGCACGTCTTGCTCAAGAAACCAGCAGCGCCCGCCCGGAGCATGTTTACGCCATATTGTTCTTCAGCGAAACCAGAGAGAATGAGTACTTTGGTATCTGGATAACGCTCGCGGATTTTTCTGAGAACATCCACGCCCGAACCGTCCGGTAGCGAAATATCAAGCAGGACGATATCGAAAGAATCTTTGCGCAGTTGGTCGAACGCCTGTGCGGCTGAATTAGCTTCACCAGCAACGAGGAAACGCCCGCTCTCCGATAAAATTTGCCGGAAACCAACCCGAACGACGTCATGATCATCAACAATCAACAGTTTGATCTCACTGGTATTCATGACGACGTTATTTTCAACAACATAATCCACAGTGCAAAGTTGGTATTCAAAAATTGCGCAAAAAAGTATCTTTAAACGCCAGTTAGAAATAAACGCGATCGGCCTGGTTCTGTTAAAACAATAACCGAATGGACCAATCGCGCCTCTCTTACATTACAGCAATTCTGCGCTATTCACTCAAATTCAACAACCGTAGAACGACCTTAGAGAAGAGTATTAGTTCTTTTTAAAGCTAGTTTTTGCGCTGTTTACACATGCTGATTTTGTGTCGCCAGTCAGTGCATCACATTTTTCAATGGCCACTTTGTAATCGGCATTCATGCGGGCCTCAATCGAATCTTTCGTTTCGGCTTTAACGGCTTTATACAATTTTGCATCTTCTTTTGCCTTTACTTCCACCGCTTTCGCTTCTTTCACACACACGTCTTTAACGTTCCCGGTGCTGGCGTTACATTTTTCTTTCGACACGCTGTAAGTTGCTTCGGCTTTTGCGATTTGAAGTTTAAGCTGTGCTTTTTCTTTCCCACTGTAGCGTGATTCAAGATCAGCCTTGGCGACTTTTTCATCGGCTTTTGATTGAGCGACGCATACATCTTTGGGGTTTCCAGCCATGCTTGCGCAGGCTGCTTTGGCGGATTTATAGTTAACAGAGATTTGGTTTTTCTCAGCTTTGTATTCAACTTTTGTCATTGCATTTGCAGTGATGCTGGCTGAAGCGAAAAGTGCCATGGCAACAGCTAGGGTAAGGGATAATTTCTTGTTCATAATGGCTCCAGATTCAATGTTAGTAATGTGGCTTGGTAAATTAAAAATATTTTTTGTAAATCAAACGCCCCATTGGCGGGATGGTCTATTTTTAGTGCTTTTATCGGCACCGCTCTACGATCAGCGCGGCGCTCGACCTAATGCTGCAAATTTTGATAGTGCAACGATACGGTGCAGCGGCTCAAAAAATACAGATAAAATTGCCAATCCGTTGAACGCCAAACGCTGAGTCTGACGCAATAACGAATCGGCAAAAATTATTTTTTAATCGAAAAAGCGTTGATGACGTCAGCGTGGCGCTTTTGAAACGCAGTTATTTGCTTTTCGACTTCATCTTTAGTGATGCCGTATTGCTCTTGAATTTTGCCCGCGAGGTGGTCGCGCTTACCAGCAATAACCTCAATTTGGTCATCGGTAAGCTTGCCCCACTGCTGTTTCACATTGCCTTTTAATTGATTCCAATTACCTTCGATGGTGTCCCAATTCATGGCGAATCTCCTAAAATAGTGTTGGTCAAAATGCTTTTCATCGGATTTATTTGGCGGTTATCATTCGTTGCGCTAAAGGCTGCAACGAAGGCTGCAACGGAGGCTGCAACGAATGCTGCAGCGGCGGTTATGACTGAAGCAATGATTGAGGCCGAAAAAATCGGTTTCCCGTAAACAAAAAATGAAGGTAGCATCCACCGAGCAATATTAGTTTTTTGGCGATGGGCTTAATGTCGGGTGTTGGTGGAGGTTTGTGTCAGCTTGCGCCTACAAACAAACTCGGGCTACTCAAGACTTAGCCGGTTACCCCCACAGCCGCAGAACGACGACCATTCGTTTTAACGACGGGCAATTTCGCAACCCGGTTTGCTGTGCGCTAGCCCTCCTCCCTCCTGACGGGCCCGTGGTAGAACGCGCCCGATTGACCGCATAGGCTGCGTAACGTGCCGGGCTGGCTTGCGGTGATGCGACTGGTCCATCGCCGTTTTTTGCCGGTGCCAGCCGTTGCAAGCTCGTGCCAAATAGCGACCGCAGCATTTCTCCATCATCGGTCGATCGGGCACTTTGCCCTGCGGCTTTTTTGTTGCAAGCGTACTTAACAAAAAATTGAATACGCGTAAAATCCGTGCAGGTTGATTTGGAGGCCGTGTGCCAAGATTCAGGCGCTAAACTGACCTGCCTAGGCCCATTTTTTCCTGAAGTCGCAGCAGAGAACCGGCTCAAGCGCCCCCAATAGGCAATAATTTTGGCAGTATTTTTAACCTGACACGCGCTACACTAATCATTTGAACCAATTAAGCATAAGCTCGTCTCAAATTCATGAAGTTATCGCGTCAGTTACTTTTAGCATGGATGATCCTTTGGCTACCCGTTGCCGGCGTGATTGCGGCCGTTATGCCCATTACGGGGATGTCGGGTATTGCCGGGACTTCCGATCGTGTTACTCCGCTGGATGTCAGTGGTTTCACTAAAACGATATCCGACGGATTTTCCGGGCCAACTTTTGGCGCTAACGGGCTGACCAAAGTCAGCGATACAACAAGCGCTAACGAGATTGATCTTTTGCTGATGCCCTGCCATGGCAATGCCGTCGGAAAAAAGCTGCCGGCTGGCAAGCCGTGTACCCACTGTGTTCTCTGCCATTTAGCTGGCGCGTTAGCCATGCAGGCGATGCCAGTCATGCCGAGCGTTTCGCCGACCAATGTTTTTGCGTTAACGCCACCGCCACTCTACCCCTCCTATATCCCGGACCTTCTCGCCCCGCCGCCGCGCACCGCCCTCGCTTATCGGCGGGGGTTCTTGCCTGACTAATTATGCAATGCGGCGCGCGTTGTGACGCCATCGCGTGTCACCATTGTATGGGTTATGGCATCCTCCGCTTTTCGTTATGTCAATTTACGAAGCGAGGATCAATATGCAATTCATACCAAAAAACGCAACAACTTACGTGGCAACCTTTATCGCCTTAGTGTCATCTGGCTCGAGCGAACTATCGGCATCTGCAGAGCGCAATGAGGGCAGCGCGAAGGACGCAACCAGCGCGCAAGCGCCCTCCACGCCCGCTCTCTACAAGTCGCCATTTTCCGACTACCACCTGCTGGGCGAAGACAAGCGCAAACCGTGGAAAGCGGCGAATGATGAGGTGGGCAAAGTCGGCGGCTGGCGCGCGTATGCGCGCGAGGCAGCGGCTCCATCGGTTACGGCAAGCCCCTCACGAACCCAGACTGCCCCAAACGCCGCACCAGTACTGGTTTCTCAGCCATCACCCGGAGCGCCAAGCTCGGCTTTAGCGACACCACCAACCGAAGCAAAACAGGCGGGACAACATCCGCCTGAGGCGAAAAAATGATGGACGTCCCCTCTCGTTTCAAGCACCAACGATTGGCTGCAGCGTTTGTTTTATTGGCACTCGGCGGCTGCGCCTCATTCACGCAAGATGGCGGGTTGGCGGCCGTTGCGCAAACCACTAAAGCCCGCACTGGCTACGACCTTAAATGGTCACGCAGCGATGCCGACCGCGAAATTGTTTCCAAGCGCGTGGGCGAACTGTTGCAAAAATCGTTAACAATTGACGACGCGGTGCAAATCGCCGTGATCAATAATCGCGGTCTGCAAGCCTCGTTTGACGAATTAGGGATTTCTGAAGCAGATTTAGTGGCTGCTGGGCGCTTGCCCAATCCACACTTTACGTGGCGGCAGGCGAGCATTCGCGATCAGTTTACGATCGAGCAAACACTAACGTTCAATTTGCTATCTATTCTCACGATTCCGTTGAAAACAGAACTATCCCAGCGAAGCTTTGCACAAACGCAGCGCATGGTGACGATGGAGGTACTACGGCTAGCATCGGAAACCCGAAAAGCCTACATCCTCGCGCTGGCGGCGGAGGAATCGGTGCGCTACATGGCCAAGGTCAAGACTGTCGCAGAATCCAGCGCTGAATTAGCGCGGCGAATGGTTAGCGTTGGTAATTTCAATAAGCTCTCGCAGGCACGAGAGCAGGGCTTCTATGCTGATGCAGCGCTGAATCACGCACGCGCCACGCAGAACCAGAGCAGCACGCGTGAGAAATTGTCGCGTTTGCTTGGGCTATGGGGCGAGGAAATTCAGTACAAATTACCGGACCGCTTACCGGATCTGCCAACAGCGGTGGACGATCTGCCCAATGTCGAACAAATCGCCATGGCGCAGCGTTTAGATGTGCAAGCCATGAAATTGGGCACTGAATCACTTGCCAAGAACCTCGGCCTGTCGAAGGCCACCCGCTTTATCAATGTGCTCGAAATCGGTCCCACGCGTGTACTGGAGGGTGCCAAATCGGATCCGTATAAAAAAGGGTTTGAGGTGAGCTTGGAGATTCCAATTTTTGATTGGGGCACCACCAAAGTAGTCAAAGCGGAATCGCTTTACATGCAGTCGGTTAACCGCACGGCTGAAGTGGCGATTAACGCCCGGTCAGAAGTCCGCCAAACCTACCAAAGCTACCGATTGACCTACGATATCGCCAAACACTATCGCGATGAAATCGTACCGATTCGTAAACGCATCGCCGATGAAAACCTGTTGCGCTACAACGGCATGCTCATTGGCGTCTTTGATCTGCTCGCTGACGCACGCGCCCAGATCACGAGCGTGAACGGTTATATCGAAGCCCTGCGTGATTTTTGGCTCGCCAAGGAGGACCTTGATATGGCGATGATCGGCAAACCGTACGTGACCCAAATGAATTCCAGTGCGATGCCAACCAGTGACGCTCCCGCTGGTCATTAACACAGATATAAAAAGGATATACACATGATTTCCAGAAGAAGCTTTTTTAAGAACGCCGGTGTAGCGGGTGCTGCCGCTGTCGGTGCCGTCGCGGCAACATCGGTGAGCCGCGTCGCGTTGGCGGCGCTGCCTGAACCTGTGCTGCAAACCAAATCGGACACCATGCCCCCGCTCCTGCCAGCGAATGGCCGCCACTACAACCCGGTGGTCACCCTAAATGGCTGGACACTGCCGTGGCGAATGAACAGCGGCGTAAAAGAATTTCATCTGGTGGCCGAGCCGGTAGTGCGTGAAATGTGTGAAGGCTTCACCGCGCATTTGTGGGGCTATAACGGGCAATCGCCTGGACCCACGATTGAAGTGGTGGAAGGTGATCGGGTCAGAGTGTTTGTCACCAATAAATTGCCCGAACACACCTCGGTTCACTGGCACGGGCAGCGGGTACCCAACGGCATGGATGGTGTGACGGGCTTAAACCAGCCCGCAATTCAACCAGGCAAAACCTTTGTCTACGAATTCATCGCTCGGCGTCCCGGCACATTCATGTATCACCCGCATGCGGACGAGATGACCCAAATGGCGATGGGCATGATGGGTTTTTGGGTCACGCATCCTAAAAATAAGCATCCATTGATTGAGGAAGTGGATCGTGATTTTGTGTTTTTGCTCAACGCTTACGATGTTGATCCGGGCGCGTACACCCCGAAAATCATGACCATGCTTGATTTCAATTTATGGTCGTGGAACAGCCGCATTTTTCCCGGCATTGATCCGCTGGTGGTACGGCAAAATGACAAAGTGCGGATTCGTATCGGCAATCTCACGATGACTAATCATCCCATCCATTTACACGGCCATGAATTTATGGTCACCGGCACTGACGGCGGGGCGGTGCCCAAATCGGCACGCTGGCCGGAAGTGACCACGGACGTCGCGGTTGGGCAAATGCGCCAGCTCGAATTCGTCGCCACCGAAGAAGGCGACTGGGCATTTCATTGCCATAAAGCACATCACACCATGAACGCAATGGGCCATAACGTGCCCACCATGATCGGGGTCGATCATCGGGGTGTAGCCAAGCAAATCACCTCGCTGGTGCCGGACTACATGGTAATGGGCGAGCGCGGGATGTCGGATATGACCGAAATGGAAATGCCGATGCCCGATAACACCGCGCCCATGATGACCGGCGAGGGGCCATTTGAGTCCGTTGCGATGGGTGGCATGTTTTCAGTGCTGAAAGTTCGGCGCGAGCAAAAATCGGGCGACTACAAAGATCCAGGCTGGTACAAACAGCCGCCAGGCACGACGGCCTTTGAATACACAGGGCCGGTCTCTGAACCTGCTCGCTTCCAGTCGGAAGGCGGGCAGACCATGCCGCGTGCCCAACGCAACGCGCCACCTGTCCAGGTGCAGGTGCGCAAGCCGGTCGGCCATTCCGATCACTGAAACAACTCACTCACCCATTCAACCATCCAACGAAAGGACAGACCATGAAATCCAACACCCTCCGCACCCTCACACTCTGCGCCATGCTGGCCGCCAGCGGCTGGGCGAGCGCCCATGACAAACACGAAGGCCACGGCAATGACACCCAGGCCATCGGCACCGCAGGCGACGCCGCCAAGGTGACGCGCACCGTCAACATTGACATGAGCGACACCATGCGCTTCACCCCGGCTAATATCCAGGCCAAACAGGGCGAGACGATCCGCTTTGTGGTCAAAAACGCCGGCAAGGTCAAGCACGAATTCGTGCTGGGCACGGCTGCGGCGCTTAAAGAACACTATGAAGTGATGAAGAAGTTCCCGGAGATGGAGCATTCCGACCCGAACATGGTGACGGTCGCGCCTGGCCAGACCGGCGAAGTAATTTGGCAGTTCAGCAAGGCGGGAAAGATCGACTTCGCCTGTTTGCAGCCCGGTCACTACGACGCCGGAATGAAGGGCGCGGTGATGGTCATGGGCAAGAAGATGAGCGGCCATGACGCCAAGCCGATGGACGGCCACACTGACCATCAGCACTGAACTATCAACCCCATTGCATCAATCGGGTGGCCCACCAATTTTGGATGAGCCGCTCAAATTCAACCGAAAGAGGACGTTATGAAAACCATTCCCGTTATCACATTGACCATCAGCCTTTTGACAGCTGCTGGCCTTCCTTTGAGTGCTGCTGCACAGTCCGCCGCTACCGATACCCAAACTGCTGCGCAGGCTGCAAACAACCCGGCCGACATGACCGACGGCGAAGTCAAGAAGATCGACAAAGACGCCGGGAAAATCACCCTCAAGCACGGCGACATCAAGAACCTCGACATGCCCGGCATGACGATGGTGTTCACGGTCAAGGACAAATGCTTGCTCGACAAGGTGCAGCCTGGCGACAAGGTGAAGTTTCGGGCCATCAGCGACAACGGCAAACTGATGGTGACGGACGTGCAGCCCGTCAAATGACTGGCTGGGCGCGATGTCGCGCCTTAGCGTGCTTTATTTTCCGTTTTCTGAGACGACCCCGGATGCGATCAACGAGCTGCGCGGAGTAGTAACGAAATGCGCCCCGCATCACACCGGACGGTGGCAGTAACGCTCTTCGCTGATAATAACGGACGGTCTCGATATCCACATTGGCAGCTCGGGCAAGGTGCCCGATAGTAAGAAGTGAATCGCTCATCAGAAAACCTCATTAAAAATATAGGCGGCGGATGCGATCAGAATCTTGGTGTTGCGGGACCCCGGCATATCGATTGATCTGCTATGGCGATAATGCCCACAAAAACGGCAGCAGGGACGTCAACATAGCACTTGACGCGGGGGGGCTAGTACGGCGTTAATCCTATTTCTTTTATTCTGGCAATCAAACCAATGGAGGTTCATCATGACTGAACGTGAGATTTCGAACGCAAGCAGTAACGTTCAAGATGTGATTCAAGCAGTGGCATCGCCGCCGGAAACTAACAGCGTCGGCGGTCCGGGCTGCGGCTCGGCAGCGAAGCCCGACGCTGCGCAAGGGGAAAAACCCGGCGCGGGCGGCAAAATGTCGTGCTGCTCACCTGCTGATTCAACCGATAAGCCGCCCGCAAAATTATTGGCGGGTTCCACCGCTAAATCACCCAACGGCACTTGCTGCGGAACGACTGCTAACGAGCCTGACCGGGGACTGAGTGTGAAAACGGTTGATAAACCAAATATCGATCCCGTCTGCGGCATGAAGGCAGCGACCAACCCCGATAAATCTGCCAGCCACGACGGCACGACTTATTACTTTTGCAGCCCGCGTTGCGTGGATAAATTTAAGGCCGATCCGGCGCATTATTTACATCCAGAAAAAAATAAAAACCCCGCGCCAGTGCTAGCGTTTGGGGCTATATTCACCTGCCCTATGCATCCCGAAATCCGCCAAGATCATTCCGGTAGTTGCCCCAAATGTGGCATGGCCTTAGAACCTGAAATGCCGAGCTTGGATGATGATGAAAACCATGAGTTAACGGATTTTCGGCGGCGGTTCTGGTGGACGCTACCATTCACACTGATTGTGTTTTCACTCGCCATGTTCGGCCATCAATTCAAGCCATTTGGTCGTGTCGCGCAAAGCCAAAACTGGATTGAATTTGCTTTCTCGTTACCGGTCGTTCTGTGGGCGGGCTATCCTTTCTTTGTGCGCTGCGTGCAGTCGTTCATCAATCGGAGCCCGAACATGTTTACGCTCATCGGCATGGGTACCGGTGCTGCGTTTATTTACAGCGTGATCGCGACCATTGCACCTCAATTTTTTCCAATCTCGTTTTCAATGAACGGACGCGTTAGCGTTTATTTTGAAGCCGCAGCCGTAATCATTTCTCTGACTCTTCTTGGCCAAATGTTGGAACTAAAAGCCCGCTCACAGACTTCAGCAGCGATTAAATCATTGCTTAAATTAGCGCCCAAAACGGCGCGACGCATCAAAGCCGGCGGCAGCGAGGAAGATGTGCCGTTAGTCAATGTGCACATTGGCGACAGCTTACGGGTGCGGCCAGGCGAAAAAATTCCGGTGGACGGCGTGGTCACCGAGGGCAGCTCGGCGGTGGATGAATCGATGCTGACCGGTGAGCCGATTCCGGTAACCAAGCGCGCGGGCGACAAACTGATTGGCGCAACACTGAACAGCAATGGCAGCCTAGTGATGCGGGCGGACAAAGTGGGCAGCGCCACGATGCTCGCGCAAATTGTGCAGATGGTGGCACAGGCGCAGCGCTCAAAAGCACCAATGCAACGAATGGCGGATACTGTTTCCAGTTATTTCGTGGTCAGTGTCGTAAGTCTGGCGATCTTGACCTTTCTCGTCTGGGGATTTTTTGGCCCTTCTCCGAGCTGGGTATATGGCTTAATTAACGCGGTGGCGGTGCTCATCATCGCCTGCCCGTGCGCGTTGGGGTTGGCAACACCAATGTCGATTATGGTGGCGACGGGCAAAGCGGCCACGCAAGGAATTTTATTTCGCGATGCCGCAGCGATCGAAAATTTTCGCAAAATTGATACCTTGATTGTTGATAAAACCGGCACCCTAACTCAAGGGAAGCCGGTCTTTGAGCAGGCCATCGCGGCAGCTGGATTTACCCCTGAAGAAGTATTACGTCTAAGTGCGAGTCTCGATCAAGGCAGCGAACATCCGTTAGCCGACGCCATTGTTGCCGCCGCGCGTGAACAAAAACTTGTGTTGGATAAACCCGCACAGTTTGAATCCAGTACCGGTATTGGTGTTCATGGCACGATCAACGGCAAGAAATATGCGCTCGGCAATACCGCGTTAATGACGCAAGAAAACATAAACATCAGCGATCTTACGACCAAGGCTGATGCGCTGCGAGCCACCGGCGCCAGCGTGATGTATTTGGCAGTAGATGGCCGACTGGCGGGCATCTTGGCGGTTTCTGACCCGATCAAAACCAGCACACCAGAAGCATTGGCAGGGTTAAAAGCGGCCGGCATTCGCGTCATGATGGCGACCGGTGATGGGCTTATAACGGCGCAGGCGGTTGCCGCAATATTAGGCATCGTAGAGTTTTATGGCGAAGTAAAGCCGGCCGACAAATTGGCGCTGGTTGAGCGATTGCAAAAAGAAGGCCGGATTGTCGCGATGGCGGGTGACGGCATCAACGACGCGCCCGCGTTGGCCAAAGCCGATATTGGCGTGGCGATGGGCACCGGCACTGACGTGGCGATGAATAGCGCCCAAGTGACGTTGGTAAGAGGCGATTTGAACGGGATCGCACGCGCCCGTGAATTGTCGGTTGAAACGATTCGTAACATGAAACAAAATCTCGCCTTCGCGTTTTTCTACAACGCGCTTGGCGTGCCGTTGGCGGCTGGCGCGCTTTATCCGTTTACGGGCTGGTTGCTATCACCCATGATAGCGGCACTGGCAATGAGCCTAAGTTCCGCCTCGGTGATCACCAACGCCCTACGGCTGCGAGGCTTGAAACTAAAACCCGGCAATAGCAATTGATCGCGCAAATTGGCCACGAGGCGAACAAGCGAATTGACGAGCAGCAGGAAACCAAACGAACGACGAAGACGTACAAAAAATGGCTGAAGGCGATGAAAAAGCGGAACTGACCGCTCGCCAAGGAATAGATCAACGCCTTGGAAAAATAAGGGCATTACAAAAGTATGCTCGAATTAGCCATATTTATTGACACATACTAATTTTAGGCGCAGTATTCGAACATACTTTTCTGAACGGTAAAAATATGGAAGTTACGCTAGGCGAACGCGGCCAAATTACGTTACCAAAGTCGGTGCGGGATGCCCTAGGTTTATCAAAGGGCACACCGCTCACCATCGAGATCGACCACGGCAAGCTGATCTTGAGTAAAAACGTAGGCGAAGCTATTAAACGCGTTCGGGGCCGTTTTAAGCTTCCTGATGGGATGACAACCGACGATGCAATGCGCGAACTGCGTGGCCGTGCACCCAGTGACCCTGTGGAGCCGTAAATGGTTTCGGACGCCAGATGATTGAGACCCCATGATTGCCATTGACTCCTCCGCGCTGATTGATGTCCTGACCGACGACCCCGTCCATGGCGAAACATCTAGCGCTAAATTACAAAGCGCATTGGAACGCGATGATGTAGTGGTTTGCGATATTGTCTTGGCGGAAATCGCCACTAAAATTCAACCTGTTGAAGATTTATTGGATGCGCTTGCTGAATTGCGAGTTAATTTTTCTTCCACAAGTGAGCAAGCGGCGCTCAGGGCTGGCATCATGCAGCGCCGGTTCCTAGAGCGCGGCGGTCACCGCCATGATCGTGTCGTTTCAGATTTCATCATTGGTGCTCATGCCCTGCTCCAATGCAACGCACTCATAACCCGCGATCAAGGTTTTTTCCGCGATTATTTCAAAGGGCTTAAAATCATTAATCCACTCGCGTAATTTTACTGCCATTATTTTGACGTACGCTCAACGCACCCACACGCCGCTACTTGGATGCCGCATTCTTATCACCACCGTCCATCTCCACTCCTTCACGCTTAGGAAACCATCATGGCTCATAACTTACACAACACTAAACAAACGTTCAGCCCCACCGAAGGCAAAACGGGCACATTTTATTCATTGCCTGAATTGGCGCAAACCTATCCCAACGTTAACCGGCTGCCGGTTTCTATTCGTATCGTTTTAGAGAGTGTGTTGCGTAATTGTGATGGCAAAAAAGTTTCAGCGGAACACATCAAACAGCTCGCAAACTGGAAACCGAACGCGGCGCGGACAGATGAGATACCGTTTGTTTTAGCGCGCATTGTGCTGCAAGATTTTACCGGTGTGCCGCTGTTGGCTGACTTGGCCGCGATGCGTGGTGTCGCCCACAAAATGGGCAAGAACCCCAAGATTATCGAGCCGTTAGTGCCGGTGGATTTAGTGGTCGATCACTCGGTGCAAATTGATAGCTACGGTAGTAAAGATTCGCTCGACCTCAACATGAAATTAGAATTCAAACGCAACGAAGAACGCTATCAATTCATGAAATGGGGCATGCAGGCGTTTGATACGTTTAAAGTGGTGCCACCGGGTATCGGCATTGTTCACCAGGTGAATCTGGAATATTTGGCGCGCGGCGTCCATGCCAAAGATGGCGTTTATTATCCCGACACATTGGTTGGCACGGATTCGCACACGACCATGATTAACGGTATCGGTGTCGTCGGCTGGGGCGTAGGCGGGATTGAGGCGGAAGCAGGCATGTTGGGCCAGCCGGTTTATTTCTTGACGCCCGATGTCGTTGGCGTAAACCTCGCCGGCAAATTGAAAGAAGGCCGCACTGCGACAGACTTGGTGCTGGTGGTGACCGAGATGTTGCGGAAAGCAAAAGTAGTGGGCAAATTTGTCGAATTCTTTGGCGAAGGCACCGAGTCATTATCTGTTCCGGACCGCGCCACGATAGCCAATATGGCACCGGAATACGGCGCGACGATGGGCTTTTTCCCGGTCGATGATGCGACCGTTGAATTCATGAAATCCACCGGCCGGACGGCCGATGAGGTCACTGCATTCCAAGCCTATTTCAAAGCCCAGAATATGTACGGCGTCTCGAAAAAAGGCGATCTGGATTATTCCACCACGCTTGAATTGGATCTCTCAACCGTGAACGCGTCGCTTGCAGGACCGAAGCGTCCGCAAGACCGCATTGAGCTTGGCAATATGAAATCGCAATTCGCGTCACTGTTTTCCAAGCCGCCGACTGAGAACGGTTTTAGCAAAGTCGCGGCTGACTTGCCGAAACGCTTTCAGACGAAGGACGACATTGAATTGGGCTCGGGCGATGTGCTGATTGCCGCTATTACATCCTGCACCAACACCTCGAACCCTAGCGTGATGATAGCGGCCGGTTTGCTGGCCAAAAAAGCTGTGGAAGCAGGCCTAAAGGTTAAGCCACATATCAAAACATCACTCGCCCCCGGCTCACGTGTCGTTACTGATTATTTGACCAAATCGGGTTTGCTCCCATACCTCGAAAAATTAGGCTTTTTCTTGGCAGGTTATGGCTGTACAACTTGTATTGGCAATGCAGGCGATTTGACGCCGGCATTTAACGAAGCGATTGTTACGAATGATTTGGTGTGCGCGGCGGTGCTATCTGGAAACCGCAATTTCGAGGCGCGGATTCACCCCAATTTGCGCGCGAATTTCTTGGCTTCGCCTCCACTAGTTGTAGCGTATGCGATTGCCGGGTCGGTCATGAAAGATTTGGAAAGCGAACCGGTCGGTGAAGGCACAAATGGCCCTGTTTTCTTAAAAGACATCTGGCCTACCAGTGCGGAGATTGCCGCCGTTATGCAATTTGCCAAAGACCCCGCCACTTTCCAACGCTTGTATTCAAACTTGGGCGCGGATAATCCGCTTTGGCAAAATATCAAAGGCACAACTGGTCAAGTTTACGACTGGCCGACTTCAACTTACATTGCCGAGCCTCCGTTTTTTAGTAACGATTTCGGCATGCTGGCCGGCACTGCACACAACATTAAGGGTGCGCGTGCTTTGGGCGTCTTCGGCGATTCCGTGACCACCGATCACATTTCCCCGGCGGGCTCGATTAAAGATACCTCGCCGGCAGGCAAATACTTGATCGAACATCAAGTCATGAAAGCTGATTTCAACAGCTACGGCGCACGACGCGGCAATCATGATGTGATGATGCGCGGTACATTTGCTAACGTGCGGATCAAAAATTTGATGCTGCCCGCCAAGCCGGATGGCTCGCGGGTCGAGGGTGGCGTGACGCTCATGCAACCTTCGGGCGAGCAAGCTTATATCTACGATGCGGCCATGCGCTACATTGCGGCCGGTACGCCAACGATGATCTTTGGTGGCGAAGAATACGGCACCGGGTCGTCGCGGGATTGGGCCGCCAAAGGCACACAATTGCTGGGTGTTAAGGCCGTGATTGCCAAGAGCTTCGAACGTATTCACCGCTCTAATCTGGTTGGGATGGGCGTATTGCCTTGCCAATTCAAAGGCACTGACACGGTTGACTCGCTCGGCATTACCGGCAATGAGGAGTTTGATCTGGTTGGCGTAGAGAACGGCATCAAACCGCAGATGGATGTGACCCTGGTGATCAAGCGCCGTGATGGCAGCACTAAAGAGGTCGCGGTGCTGTTACGTATTGATACGCCGATTGAAGTCGATTATTACTTGCACGGTGGCATTCTGCCTTATGTGTTGCGTGAGTTGATCTCCAAGGCGGCTTAGGGACTTGGAGGTTCAGATGCCCAGATGCCCGGATGCTTGAAGGCATAGTGCATCGCGGCGCATGCGGCTTGCGTTCAGAAATTTGATCGAAAACGGCAGCGAAATTTGTAATAAATAAAAAACCGGGCATTGCCCGGTTTTTTATTTAGCACCTACCAAAGCCAATGATGCAGCAACGCCTGAACTAAGACATAAAAGAAATCACTTTCTGACCAAATTCTAGTCTGGACGCGGCGTTTCAGGCAGTTATGGTTTAACGGTCTTGTTACTTTTTAGCTGGTGCCGCGACCCAAGCGGTGCAATGACCAGCTGGATTGATCTCGGTATCGCCCGGGATAATTTTGCAGCCGCCCAAATCTTTGGCCGTTTTGCCGGGAACCCATTGCATACATCCGTCGCAGCGCTGCGTCACCCCAGCGACGGTCGGGGCCTTGTCGACATATTTCAACGCGGTACGTAACGCGTCGCTTTTGGCCGCGTGGGCATTGCCGGCGATCGCAATCACGGGAATACTCGCCAAGCCGAGCGAAATTTGTTTGAGAACGTTGCGACGTGCGTTGATTTTGCTGTTGTTCATGCTGTTCACCCAATATGAAAGGCAATATAGCCTAGCGACATTTTAACGCTTTTTATGATTTTTGCGAAGCAACCACTATTTTGCGGCCCCATCCAGCGCCTGATTGATGACCCAAGCGATTCGCGCCCCCGCCTTTGCCAACTGCGGCGCAATAGTTTCCCCTGAGGCATCCATATAGGTTTTGCTCAACGGTGTCGGTACCGTTAGCGAGGATTGCCAAGGTTTGCCGCATTCAAAAAGATCCAGCTTGGCATAAGTGGTGTTTTTACTGAGCAAATAGGATTCATTCATCCAGCTTTTTACATCAACCTTTACATCAATCAGGCCAGCCGACATCCCGCTTTGCCATAACGGAATTTCATTCGCCCGATAACGGCCGACCAGCGCTTTGGCATAATCTGCCTCGCTCTGCCCGCGCATTGCGAGCTTAACCAAATCGCTATCCCACACGCCATGCAATCGGCGCGGAAAATCGTTGTCAGGAATCAACACAAATTTTAAATTGCCGCCAAGGTCACCATCATCAGCGGCGTGCAGCGGCTGGTGAATATCACCCACCATGTGCACCAAAAACCGTAGCGCTTGCACCCGTGCCTCGGTCGTCGCCTCAGCGTTGCTCAGGACCTTAAAGTAAATGGGTATCTGCGCTGAAGCGCAATTGCCGTTTCGGCAATAATCCGAATATGGCTTGGCTTCACAAACCGGCTGATTATCGTAATGCCATTTATCCGAGGCCGGGATTTCAATCGCCAATTCGCGGCGCTTGTCGTCCATATAGAGCGAAATATCGGCCAAATCCGCACCCGGCATAAGCTGGTTTAATCGAATTCGCGCCTTGGGGGTGAGCAGATCGGTCGCCACCAGCCCGGTGATGCGGTGCCCTTCAGCTCCCCAGGCGAGCACGCTGGTTGGCGCCACGGCTAGCAACATGGCGAATCCGGTAGCGGTGGTTAATACTTGAGCGAAAAACTTATTCATTTGCAGCCTAATTTTTGTTGAGGTGAGATGTGTAGATAATAGGGGATGGCGGGATTGGTGAAGTTTTTAAGGGCTTCATAAGCAATGTTGGGGCAAGTTTGGGGGCAGCGGCGCCGGGCAAGTATGTCGGGCAGCTCCATCGGGCAAGCCTATCGAACCACGTGCCCGCCAATAGTAGCCGAATCCCACGTCATACAATCAGGCGATCACCTTCAATATTTCAGCGCGGTCATGCCTGGTGGCAGGCGCATCCCGCGTTTTTGCATTGCATCGCGAACCCGATTAGGATAGTCGCTGATAATGCCATTCACTTTCAAATCCAGCATTTTCTCAATATTGGCCGCTTCATTCACCGTCCACACGATGACTTGAAGCCCCAATGAGCGCGCTTCTTTCACGTTGGACAGATCAACATCTCCGAAATACGGTGACCACACTGCCCCGCCCGCGGCTTTGACCATCCTCGGGACCGATCCCTGGTAGTCCTTTGCTTGTACGCCCGCTGTCCAGTGCGAGCCGCCGGCATCGCTGACCCTAATGTTATCCATCCACGATTGTTGCACGCTCAAATACACGGTTGGCACCCTCGGATAGCGTTGCTGCACCAGCTTTAACGTCCGCCAATCAAAACTTTGGATGGTCACGCGATGCAGCATTTTTTCCCGCTCAATAGCGCCAAGAAGCGCATCCACAAAAGCCTCCGGGGCAGGTGCCTCGTTGGGAAACGCCGGCTCCAACTTGGTTTCGATATTAAAACCCACCAGCGTATTGCCGGATTTTTTGACCATTTCGAACAATGATGCGAGCGTGGGAATCCGCGTGCCATCGATTGCGCTTTGCTCGCGGAATTTATTGGCGTATTCACTGGCCGGACGAACTCGGCCGACGTCGTATTGCTGCAATTCACGCAAGCCCATGGCATTGATACAGGGGCGCGGCGCTGAAGCGGGTGGCCAATCGCCATTCACGTCGCGCGCCAAGTCGGGATTCAGGCAGCGCTCATGCGAAATTACGACCACACCATCACCGGTCACGCCGGTATCAAACTCCAACATATCCACACCGATTTCCAAGGCCTTGGCGAAGGCCGGCAAGGTGTTTTCGGGCATTAAACCTCGTGCGCCGCGATGGCCTTGAATTTCCACTGTCGTCGCGCAACCGCCGAATAAAAAACAACCTGACAGGGCCGCTAGGCTCGTTCCAATGGCCCACAATACGCGCCCTCTCGTGCTGACTGGCTGCGTTGTCGTGTTCGTCATTTTGTATCCCTCGTGTGAACCAGTTGAACTATGAGAAAATCCATGCTTAAGTCTTCCGCAATCCCTTCTGCCATTAAAACGCAACGACAAACCAACACCTAACGCGAAGTACAACCACAAGCACCATGAGCACTAATAAAAATTCTGCACTACCTTCTGACGTCGTCCAGACCAGTAACTTCATTCGCAACATCATCGACGATGATTTGGCAACGCACAAATACACTAGCCGGACTTGGCGCGGCACGCCGGGTGACGCTGCTGCGCAAAAAAATCAACCCGTTGACCCTGCCAAAATCCGCACCCGTTTTCCACCGGAGCCGAACGGCTATCTGCATTTTGGCCACGCAAAATCGATTTTGCTTAATTTTAATTTAGCAAATACCTATGATGGTGTCTGCCATTTACGGTTTGATGACACCAATCCCGAAAAAGAAGAACAGCAATTTGTCGATGGCATCATCGACTCGGTGCATTGGATAGGCGGCGATTACAAAAAATTTGGCAAGGAACATTTGTATTTTGCCAGCGACTATTTTGACTATTTTTATGCGTTCGCCGAAACGCTCATTGAGCATGATTTGGCCTACGTGGATTCACAATCTGCCGACGAAATGCGCAGCACGCGCGGCACGTTGACTGAGCCGGGCAAAAATTCACCCTTCCGCAGCCGCGGCATTGCCGAAAATTTACAGCTCTTTCGTGAGATGAAAGCAGGCAAGCACGCCGAGGGCACGCATATTGTTCGCGCCAAAATTGATATGGCTTCACCCAATATCAATCTGCGCGACCCGGCGATCTATCGCATTAAACACGCCCACCACCACCGTACCGGAGACAAATGGTGCATTTATCCAATGTATGCCTACGCTCACCCAATTGAGGATGCCCTGGAAAATATTACACACTCGATTTGTACTTTGGAGTTTGCCGATCAGCGCCCATGGTATGACTGGCTGCTAGCGAAATTAGCTGAGTTCGGCGCAATCAACACGCCGTTGCCGCAGCAGATTGAATTTTCCCGTTTGAATCTCACGTATATTATTATCAGCAAGCGCTACTTGAAACAGCTGGTCGATCAAAAGCATGTTGATGGTTGGGACGATCCACGTATGCCCACACTGATCGGCGCGCGCAGACGCGGATTTATTCCCGCAGGTTTCAAATTATTTGTTGAGCGGATCGGTGTCAGTAAATCTGATTCATGGATTGATTTATCGGTACTAGAGGATTGCCAGCGTGAGGCGCTGAATGTGTGTGAACGTCGGATGGCGGTGTTGAATCCACTCAAATTGATCATTGATAATTACCCTGCTGGACAATCTGAAGAATGTTTTCCGCCAAACCATCCGCAGCAGCCTGAACTGGGCAAACGCGCGGTGCCGTTTTCGCGCGAGCTATGGATCGAGCGCGAGGATTTTGAAGAAACGCCCCCCAAGGGTTACTTCCGATTATTTCCCGGCAACATGGTCAGGTTGCGCTATGGGTTTGTGATCAGATGCATTGGCGCAGAAAAAGACTCGGCCGGCAAGGTGACCGCTGTACATTGCGAATATTTGCCCGAAACAAAGTCCGGCACGGCTGGCGCTGATTCGGTTAAAGTCAAAGGCAATATTCACTGGGTTTCGGTTCAGCACGCCTATGAATGCGAAGTGCGCTTGTTTGATCGGCTCTTTAAAGTACCCCATCCGGGTCGCGCGGCCGATGCAAACGGCGCGACAAATTTTCTTGACGATCTAAACCCGAACGCCAAGCAAATCATTACGGCCTATTTGGAGCCGTCGTTGAAACTTGCCGAAGCCGAAGCCAGTTACCAGTTTGAGCGGCACGGCTATTTTGTGGCGGACCGGGTTGATTCGACACCGGGCAAGCCAATATTTAATCGCGCCGTGACGTTACGCGATGGTTGGAGCAGTGGTCAAAAGTAATGTTGAATAATTTAATTGAGTGAGGTTTGAAATGCGATTGATGAGACGTGCTGTTTTTATCGTGGCTTTGTCGGCAATGCTAGCGATGTTGACTGTTTCGGGGGGAATCCAAGCCCAGCCAAAATCGGATGAGCAGACAGCGTTTAGCATCAAAGAACACTACACCAAATACGAATATAAAATCCCGATGCGCGACGGCAAATTGCTGTTCACATCTGTTTATGTGCCAAAGGATTTGTCGAAAACTTATCCAATGCTGATGGTGCGAACCCCTTACAGCGTCGCACCTTATGGTGTGGATTTATATCCTAAAAAACTCGGTCCCTCACCGGATTTCGACAAAGCAGGCTATATTTTTGTATTCCAAGATGTGCGTGGCCGCCACAAGTCTGAAGGCGTTTATATCGATATGCGGCCCCACAAACCGGTGAAAAAAATTGCGACCGGTGCCAACGCCGACATCGATGAATCCACCGATATGTTTGATTCAGCAGAATGGTTATTGAAAAATGTCCCCAACCATAACAATCGAATTGGTTTGTGGGGCATTTCATCGCCCGGCTTTTATGTATCGGCCAGTATTATTGATTCCCATCCTGCGATTAAAGCTGCCTCGCCACAGGCACCGGTGACAGATGTGTACATGAACGACGATTCCTATCACGGCGGTGCATTCATGCTGGCTGCCAATTTTGATTTTTACGCCAGTTTTAAACAACAAGAAAACCCGACCACGCGTCCGCAAAAATGGGAACCGTTTGATTACGCGACTGACGACGGTTATGAATTTTATTTAAAACACGGCACTTTGGGCAACCTGAATAAACTGGTCGATAAGCCGGAATATTTCATGTGGAAAAACACGTGGCAAAACGATCTCTACAACGATTTCTGGAAGAGCCGCAACATTTCAAATCACCTTAAAAATATCAAAGCCGCCGTACTCACAGTGGGCGGCGTCTTTGATGCGGAAGACCCGCAAGGTCCGCTTACTACTTTCCGTGCGATTGAAAAAAACAATCCTGGCATTTATAACGGGCTAGTGCTTGGGCCATGGGTACACGGCGGTTGGGCACGTTCAGAGGGTGAACGCATTGGCATGGTGAGTTTTGCGTCGAAAACCAGCGAGTATTACCAAAAAAATATCCTCTTCCCGTTCTTTGAAAAAAATCTCAAGGAAAAGCCGGAGACTAAGACCGCAGACATCAAATTCGCCAAAGCGCACATATTTGAAACCGGCACCAACATTTGGCGGCAATTCCCAGCTTGGCCGCCATCGCAGGTGCGGGCAACGACACTCTACTTTCACGAAAGCGGCAAGCTCGGTTATAACGCGCCAGCCACCACCGAACCGGCCTTCGACGCGTACATCAGCGACCCTGCAAAACCTGTTCCTTACATCGGCTACACATCGGTGAGTGTGCCGCAGGAATACATGGTCAGCGATCAGCGCTTTGCGAGCACGCGTACCGATGTGTTGACCTATCAAACGGATATTTTAGAAACTGATGTCACCATTGCAGGCTCAATTTCGCCAAAGCTTTTTGTATCGACGTCTGGAACCGATAGTGACTGGGTGGTAAAACTGATTGATGTTTACCCGAGCGAGTTGCCTGATCCCAAAGGCGATGCCGCTGAAGCGCCTGGGAAAGATGTCGCGCCACCCAAAATCAAGCTCGCCGGTTATCAGCAATTGGTGCGTGGTGAACCGTTTCGCGGCAAATATCGCAATAGCTGGGAGAACCCGGAGCCGTTTGTGCCCAACCAACCAACTGCGGTCAATTTCACCATGCCCGACGTGATGCACACCTTCCGCCGCGGGCATCGCATGATGGTGCAAGTCCAATCGTCATGGTTCCCGCTGACGGACCGCAACCCGCAAGTGTTCATGCGGATTCCAGATGCCAAGCCGGAGGATTTTAAAGTTGCCTCGCAGCGTGTGTATCGTTCGGCGCAAATGCCTTCTGGCGTGGTGTTGCAGGTGATGCCAGGCATCAGTAAATAAAGCTTGCCTTTACGACGACGCAAATCATTCACATAAAAATATCCGGGAAATGCAAGATGATCAACATAAAAAATGGTGCATTGACGTGTTGTGGCAGCATCGTTCTGGCTGCCTTCGCGGTAGCCAGCGGTAACGCTGCGCGGGCCGAGACATGGCCGACGCGGCCGATCAAATGGGTCGTTCCGTTCTCGCCTGGCGGGGCCAACGATCTCGTCGCCCGGACGGCCGCTGAAGCGGTCAGCAAACGTTTGGGGCAACCGATCCTGATTGACAACAAACCCGGCGGCGGTACCGTTATCGCCACCGATTATGTCGCCAAAAGCAAAGCGGATGGGTACACGTTTTTGATCGGTGCGGCCGGTGTAGTGACCAACAGTTTCCTGCGCGAAAAAGTTCCTTATGCAGATAGCGACATCGTACCGGTCGCCATGCTTGCGGCGAGCCCTTCCGTCATCGTGGTGCATCCAAGTTTGCCGGTGAACACCCTCAAAGAGTTGTTTGAGTACACCAAAAAACAGGGCAAAGAAGGCATTAATTTTGCCACCGCAGGCAGCGGCAGCACACCGGATTTTGTTATCGAAATGTTGAAAGATGCGACAGTTGCCTCGGGGACGACAGGCGCCAACTTCACCGCGATCCCGTTCAAAAGCGGCCAAGAAAGCGTCACTGCGGTGCTTGGCAATCAGGTCACGGCGACATCCGAATCAAGCGTGGTTGTGCTGCCGCACATCAAAGCGGGAAAATTAAAGGCATTGGCGGTTACATCCGAAAAGCCTATCTCGAGCTACAAGACGATTCCGACTACCGCGGCTCTCGGCTTTCCTTCCGTAAAGATTGAACACTGGGCCGGTTTATTTGCGCCGAAAGGCACGCCGCAAGGCATCATAGAGCGGATGAATGCCGAGATTCAAACCGCACTCAACGGCAAGGATCTGCAAGAAAAATTGGTCCCCAGCGGCATCGAGCCGATGCCCGGCAGCGTGGCGCAGTTTGCGACCTTCATAGCCGGCGAACGCGAGCGCCTGGGACGCATCGCCCAAAAAGCCAGTATGAAGGCCGATCACTGATTTTTAAATGCCCGCCCGGCACCGGAGCCGCCATCGTAAACCCGAGTATTGGCGCGGCGTTTGAGGCAACTTTCACTCATTCTCACACTCAATCTCACACTCACTCATCCATCTGTTCAGCCATACAGCCATTGAGCCATTGAGTCGTTCAGCCATTGAGCTCCACCGCCACCATCCACCGCTTCAACAGGCCCAACCACCACAGACCCCATGACTGAACCGCCCTCATCGCCTGAACAACCCAGCGCAACGACAAGCACGCTAAAAAGTACTGACGGCGTCGGCCGTATTGGCAAAGCCCTGCGTTATTCGTTGCAAGGGCTGACGCATGCGATTCGCTATGAAGCCGCATTTCGACAAGAATTGATGGTTGCAATACCCGCGATGATCGGCTTGTGGTTTTTACCCCTGAGCATGGTCGAAAAGATTGTCCTGCTGGGAACCGTCCTGATCGTGCTGATCGTCGAGCTTTTAAATTCCGCGATCGAAGCGACCGTGGATCGCGTCTCCACCGAGCGGCATCCGTTGTCAGGGCGGGCAAAAGATTTGGGCAGCGCTGCGGTGCTGTTAGCGGTCATTCTCATGACGCTCGCGTGGATCGTGCTCGCCGGCCCGGTCGTGGTGAGGTTCTTTGCGGCGATGATTTAGACTAGCGCTAAATTCCCGCGCGAATGCTACCCCCGCCCCAGCGCCCCCCACCTCACCTGCCCCCGCCCTTCTCCCCAGACACGCACAACATCCGCACGCTATCTACGACTAAAATCCGAGTGGTCGTAACGCCGAAACACCGGCCGCTTTTTCCAGTGCCATCCCGACGTTGGCAATGGTGCCTTCATCAAACAACCGGCCAATTAACGTTACGCCATGCGGCACTTTACGCGGTGGTGAAAATTTTGGCATCGGGTTTGCCGGGTCTGGTGCCCAATCACTACGCGCTTCTGAAACCTCAACGGTTCCGGTCCGCAACGTAAGCGAGGGATGACCAGTTTGGTTCGAGATTGTGAGCATTTCATCGCGAAGCGACGGTACCAACAACAGATCGACTTCGGTAAATATTCTTGCCATTTCTTGCGCCACCCGTCTGCGCATCCGATCTGCCTGCACAAAATCCACCGCCGACAAAAAGCGCGATTCGCGAAACATATTCGGCCACGCATCGGGCACTTGCACTTTTAATTGGTTCGCTTGACCGCTCAGAATCAGCTCTTCAAATGCTGCCGCACCCTCGGCAAATAAAATCAAATTCAGCGATTCATAAGGCCAATCTGGCAGGGTGATCGGGGTCGGAATGAGCCCTTGCGATTTTAAGGTTTCAAGCGCAGCGCGATCGACATCGGTTGCCGGATTTTCTTTCATCCAAGCGGGCACATAGCCGACCTTCAAACCTTTGATCGGTGCATTCGCGTCGAACGCCAGTTTGGACGGCACGCTACCCAGATCGCCCGCATCGCGGCCCGTAATCGCCTTAAGTACGAGCATGGCGTCCTCAACCGTGCGGGTCATCGGCCCCAGCTTATCGAGTGACCAGCACAGTGTCATCGCGCCGGTGCGCGGCACGCGGCCAAACGTCGGTCGCAAGCCGGTAATGCCGCACCGCATCGCAGGGCTGACGATGCTGCCACCAGTTTCACTGCCGACGGAGAACGCAACCAGCGCAGCAGCGGTTGCCGCGCCAGGCCCCGCACTCGAGCCGGAAGCGCCCTCTTCTAGCAACCATGGGTTCATGGTCTGCCCGCCAAACCAAATATCGTTCAAAGCCAGCGCACCTAAACTTAATTTCGCAATCAGCACCGCGCCGGCCGCATTGAGGCGCGCCACGACAGCAGAATCTGTTGCAGGCACACGATTGCGAAACGGTTCCGCGCCGTAGGTGGTGGCGATGCCGGCCGTGTCGAGCAAATCTTTCACGCCATACGGAATGCCGTGGAGCGCGCCGCGATATTTGCCCGCCGCGATTTCTTTGTCAGCTTGTCTGGCTTGCTTTAAGGCGTGTTCAGCCGTCACCGTGATCACCGCGCGTAGCTTTGGATCAAGCCGTTTAATACGTTCCAAATAGATTTGCGTGAGGCGCTCAGACGTTATCGCTTTCGTCTCAATCCATCGCGAGAGTTTTGTCACCGGTGAAAATGCAATATCTGCGTCGCGCGACGGTAGCGGTTCAATAACTAGCTTTCCTTTAGTGCCACTGCGAACAAAACGGTCCCGCGCCGGCCCCGGCTTCATGTTAACGCCGGGCAACATCGGGTTCCACAACGTGGCAGGGGCCAGATTGTCGGCCAGCGGCACCTTGCGCGGCCCCACGCGGCGCTCCAACATACCAGCCATCGACACCCGCCAAGTCTTGGCCGCCATATCGCGCTCCGCAGCAGTCATCGTCACCTGCATCAACTTTTCGGCCTCGGCAAACGTAGCGCTCGAAACCTCAGGACCCACGGCAGGTGCCGCACCGAAAGTCGGCGGCGCGCCCGCTGGCGGAGTGGCTGTCGATGTAGCTGGAGTGTCGGCAGCTTGTGCAATAGCAGCAGACGCACCGAGTAAGCCGAGAGGCGCTTTGATCAGGAATTGGCGACGTGATTTCATGGATACCTTGAGATGGAGGGTGGCTGGACGTGGTTGCAGGTGGTCGAACTGGCCTTTAGCAAGCATTTTTATGATTGGAAACGTTATCACCAATCTCGCGAAGCGCCAAGGATCTACATCACGCGCACAGACGAAGTAGATTCACGGCGAGGCCGAAATGGGT
Organism: Burkholderiales bacterium; assembly: GCA_025360815.1. GTDB lineage: Bacteria > Pseudomonadota > Gammaproteobacteria > Burkholderiales > Usitatibacteraceae > UKL13-2. The sequence continues at coordinate 7,316 of JANYBL010000058.1, read as the reverse complement.
GCCATCTCCATAGATGCCACGCTAGCAAATAAAGCGGCCTTGAACCTTCTGCCGCTGAGCCGATCAAGAACGTGTGATGTCCAACCAACATAAAGCAAAGCAAAGGCCAGGCAAAATAAACGGCATAATGTTAGAAATTGGCAATTAAACAGGTGTATTTCTCACGACTTACGCGACCAAAATACGAGCAAAAAATGAATCTCATCCAAGTATTTCTTGAAGCATTCCGCGCTATGAGCATGAACCGCTTACGGGCGGGTTTAACAATGTTGGGGATCATCATCGGTGTGGGTGCGGTGGTGCTGATGCTGGCGATTGGCGAATCCGTGCGTGAGGATATTAACCGCCGGATTTCGGCAATGGGCTCGAACGTGATGGTGATTTTCCCCGGCTCGTCGACTTCTAATGGCGTTCGCGCCGGTCGTGGTGTGGTTCAGACGCTTACCCTGCAAGATGCCCAAGCCATCGGCCAGCTGCCGAGTTTTAACGGCGTGGCGGCGATTGTTCAGCAGCCGTTTCAAGTGGCCAGCGGCACGACCAACTGGAACGCGAATGTCATGGGTGTCACACCTGAATTTTTCACGATCAAGGACTGGAACGCTGATCTTGGTTCGTTGTTTGGCGATGTCGAAATCCGCTCGGCTTCGCGGGTGGCAGTGATTGGGCGTACGGTGGCAGGCAATCTTTACGGCGAGGCGGATCCGGTCGGACAGACAATTCGTATTCGAAATCGCCCGTTTGAAGTTATTGGCGTGTTGGAAAACAAAGGTAGCGATTTGGGCGGCGGCGATCAGGACGATGCCGTGTTCGTGCCGCTCACCACCGCACGCCAGCAACTCATCCGCTGGGGGCAGCCAGGCAGCATCCACTATGCGTTGGCGCAAGCGGCGAGCGCTGGCCAAGTGCAAGACGCGATATACGACGCCTCACAATTGCTGCGTATTCGCCACCGCGTACGTGAAGACCAAGAAGATGATTTTACGATCCGCGATTTAGCGTCCATCGCCGAGGCTGCTCAGGGGATTGCCACCATGCTCACCTTGCTGCTGGGCGCGATTGGCTCAATCTCGTTACTGGTCGGCGGCATTGGCATTATGAATATCATGCTGGTCTCAGTCACCGAGCGCACTCGCGAGATCGGTATTCGGATGGCGCTGGGCGCCAAGCGCCGCGATGTGTTGTTACAGTTTTTAACCGAAGCGGTCGTGATCTGTGTTTGCGGCGGTGCGCTGGGCGTTTTTTTGGCCTACTTGGGCAGCGCGGCGATCACCAAATTTTCGCCGCTTGCGGTGGGCATTTCCATGAGCGGGATTATTATCGCGTTTAGCTTCTCGGCGCTGATCGGGATTTTTTTCGGGCTTTATCCCGCCAAGCGGGCAGCCGCGTTACGGCCGGTTGAGGCGCTGCGCTACGAATAGAGAATATGAAGCACGCCAGCGCCGCAGCGCTCACAGAGTACCCTACCCTGCTCGCGTCGCTCCGAAATATTCCCGCGCTCAATGAGCGCACGCCCGGCTCGTTTTATCGCAAATCCAGCGCGTTCTTACATTTTCATGAAGTCCCCGCTGGGTTGTTTGTCGACGTGAAATTGAACGGCAAGGAATTTGAGCGGTTTCGGGTTTCTACCAGGGCGGAGCAAGCGCTGTTTTTAAAGGCGGTCAATATTGCACTTGCGATTAAATAGGAATAGCGCAGGAATAGACTGGGCATAGCGTGCGTAGCGCATGGATAGCGCGATTCAGAGATGGCAGGGTTAAAGGCTAGTAGAATCAAACTTTTCCTTTTCCAACGTCTAATTTGCCCATGAAAACCCCCGCACGACTATTGCCACTCATTGAAGAAGGTCTGATTGACGAGGTCGTGCGCCAGCTAATGAGCGGGAAAGAGGCGATCGTATTTGTGGTGCGCTGCGGAGATGATGTCCGTTGCGCCAAGGTTTATAAAGAAGCCGACAAGCGCAGCTTCCGCCAAGCGGTGCAATACACAGAAGGTCGCAAGGTCAAGAATAGCCGTCGCGAACGGGCGATGGCCAAGGGTTCGCGCTATGGCCGCCAAGAGCAAGAAGAGGCATGGCAAAACGCTGAGGTTGATGCCCTGCATCGGCTGGCCGCTGCAGGTGTGCGCGTGCCCAAGCCCTATAATTTCCTCAACGGCGTGCTTATTATGGAGCTCGTCACCGATGAAAACGGGCACGCTGCGCCGAGGCTCAACGACGTCGAACTCACTGCCCAAAAGGCGCGCGAATATCATCAGTTCCTGATTCGTCAAGTTGTGCTAATGCTCTGTGCGGGCATGATCCACGGCGATCTTTCTGAATACAACGTACTCATTGATGCAGATGGACCGGTAATTATTGATTTACCGCAGGCCGTTGATGCCGCCGGTAACAACAGTGCGGAGGCGCTACTGCTGCGCGACGTCGAGAATTTAAAAAATTGGTTCGGCAATTTTGCGCCTGACCTGCTCCTGACCGACTATGGCCGCGAGCTCTGGGCAATTTACAAAACAGGCAAACTGCAAAGCGATACACCGCTCACCGGCCATTTTGTACGCAGCGAGAAGAAAGCCGATGTGAAGGGGCTGATCAAAGAAATCGACGAAGTAATAAAGGAAGAAGCGGCGAGACAGCGGTATAAGCAATCCATCGACCAATAACAATAACACTAACACTCACAATTCCAAGGCAATCACCCATGAAAATCCGCGACACCAACTGGATGATGATCGAGCAATATCTCAAAACCGACGACCGCTGCGTCGTGCCCATTGGTTGCACTGAACAGCATGCGTATTTAAGTCTGGCCGTCGACGCGATCTTGGCAGAGAATGTCGCTGCCGATGCCGCCGAGCCACTTGGCGTGCCGGTGTTTCCAGTGATTCCGTTCGGCCACACCCCCACTTTCATGGCCTATCCGGGCACGATTTCTTTACGGCTGGAAACGCTGATCGCCATGATGCGCGATGTGCTCGATAGCTTGGCCACACACGGCTTCAAACGAATCCTGATTGTCAACGGCCACGGCGGCAACACGCCGATTTCGTATTTTGTGGGCGAATGGATGGCCGACAATCCCAGCATAAAAGTGAAATTCCACAACTGGTGGGCAGCGCCAAAAACATGGGCGAAAGTGATGGCGATTGACCCCATCGCCTCGCATGCCTCGTGGATGGAAAATTTTCGTGCGACCCGCATTGCAGGCGCTGCACAGCCCACGATGCCGCGCACGCCGATTGACAACACCAAACTAAAACTCATGAACCCCGCCGAGACGCGCGCCTATTTGGGCGATGGTAATTTTGCGGGGGAGTATCAGAAATCCGACGAGTTGATGGATCAGTTGTGGCAGGTAGCGGTTGAGGAGACTCGGGGGTTGATTGCGGGTGGCTGGGCATAATTTCATGATGGCAATATCTCGGAGCGCCTTGACTGGAGCCATTCTTCAGATGATTGCATGTCAATGTGCGCCTTCAAAGTGTATCCTGCAATGCAGAAAAACTAGAGCGGCAAACGAAAATAACGAATGAAGCTTCTATCTATCGTTAGCCCCGCTCTGTCGGATCAAATCAATAGTCAGTTTCCCGAGCTGTTTAATCTACATTGGCATCAAGGCGAGACCAAGATGGAGCGAATCGCTATTTCAGTTTTTGATCACTGGCTTGTGGATGAAAGTGAATGGCATTTGAAGGAATGTTACGAGGGTCCCGAACGCATCAATCGCGATAAAAAATTCGAATTCCACTGGCAAGCTGTGTTTGCCCTAGCACCCATTTATACGATTCGCTCTCGCGGTTGCTGGCCCCACAAATCAAAGAGGTTTCTTAAAAAATACCTCGACAGAACTGGCTTTTTACAACAATGTCATTTTGACAAGCAAAACGCGCCTTCTCAATTTATCGTTATCCCTGAATATGATTGTATTTATGCGGCATCTTGGGACGATACCAATGTTCTCTTTTATCACTCAAGAGAAAAGTCAGAGCCAATAATTGACTTGGCCAGCAGGGCTGGTCTTTTCACCCTCGAATTTACAGGTCTATAGGTTTTCACCCACCATCTAACCGCGAAAAAAAACATGGCCCCCATTCTAGTTATCGCCGCCGTCGCGGTAGCAGGCACGTCTCTCATTAGTTGGACGATCTGGACGAAGCTTCGCCGAGCGCGGCGGGCGGAGTATATCCGTACGTTTTCGCTGCCGCAGGGTTTGTACGAGAAGCTGCAAAAGCATCACCCCCATCTTGCATTAAAGGATTGCCAGCTCGTCGGCAAAGGGCTACGGCAATATTTTTTGGCCTATCAGAAAGCTGACGGGAAATATGTGTCGATGCCGTCGCAGGTGGTGGACGATCTGTGGCATGAATTTATTTTGTACACCAAGCAGTACCAAGCATTTTGTAAGCAAGCCTTTGGCAATTTTATGCACCACATCCCGGCAGCGGTGTTGAAATCGGGCAGTAAAAGTAATGAAGGCCTGCGCCGCGTTTGGTGGCACACCTGCCGCGAAGAATTGATCAACCCTAAAAAACCCACTCGCTTGCCGCTGCTGTTTGCGCTGGATGCGAAACTAAAAATCAAAGCCGGGTTTCATTATTCAGCCGACTGCAACGCGTTTCGGCAGAAGTTTGGCGGCGCTCCGGCCAACAGCGCAACGTCCGGCGTGATTTACTGCGGTGGTGATTTTGCCGATTCGAGTATTGATGGCGGTACAAGCGGATTTGATTCTTGGGGCTCGTCGGACAGCGGATCAGATTCCGGGGGGAATCAGGGCGATGGTGGCAGCGATGGCGGTGGAGGGGATGGCGGTGGCGGCTGTGGGGGTGGTTGTGGATCCGAGTAAGACCGAAACTATCTGACCAATTCAACGGCAGATTTTCGGTTTTGGCGCTTTAAGGGAATAAAATTTAAGGTAATAAACTTTGAGGTAATAAAATTTAAGAGAATAAACTTTAAAACCCTAGCTCTAGCAAGCATCTCCAGCCAGTTTCGCTTGGAAAACCCCGCCAAGCAAAGACTTTATATATTTTCACCCTTCACCCAAATCTCAAACCGCGCGAATAAACCCAACCGCTTTTTCGGCAATCACGACGGTCGGTGCGTTGGTATTGCCGCCAATCAGTGTCGGCATGATGGATGCATCGACCACCCGCAAATTTTTGACCCCGTACACTTTTAAGGTTGCATCCACGACGGCGAGCGGATCATCAGGTGGGCCCATTTTGCAGGTGCCAACCGGGTGGTAAACGGTATCGACACCGTTGCGCAATTGCTCGCGAATATCGTCATCGCTCATGTTCGCATAGGGATCGCTTTTGTAAAGTGACGACAAAGCAGGCGCTTGCAACAAGCGGCGGGTGAGTTTGTAGCCTTCGAGTAGTTGTTCGAGATCATCGGGATGATCCAAAAACGCGGGATCGATCAGTAGCGGATCGGCAGCATTATTGCTCGCGAGTTTCACCGTGCCGCGACTTTTAGGGCGCAGCAGGCAGACATGGCATGAAAGACCATGTCCCCACCGCACTTTGCGGGCGTGGTCTTCGATACTACCAACCACAAAATGGAGTTGAAATTCGGGCGCAACGGAATCCGAAGAACGTTTAAAAAAGCCGCCACCCTCCGCGCCGTTGGTGGTCACCAAGCCGCGCCGTGCTTGGTGATAGCGGTAGAACGCTTTGACCATCTTAGGCCCCGCACCAAACGAGACGCCGACCAAATCGGTACTATCAATTGAATGACGGAAAATAAAATCAGGGTGATCCTGTAAATTTTGCCCCACGCCAGGTAAGTGATGCACGACGCCAATGCCATGGTCCCGCAAATGTGCCGAATCGCCAACGCCGGAAAGCATCAGCAACTGGGCGGATTGGAATGCACCGGCAGAGAGGATGATTTCGCGTTTGGCAGCGATGGTTCGTAACGAACCATTTTGCAAAAACTTAACCGCCACCGCGCGTTTGGACTTCGCATCGATAACCACCGACTGCACTTGCGCGTGGGTAATGACTTCAAGATTGGCTCGCTTGCCCATGATCGGGTGCAGATAGCCGCGTGCGACACTGCTGCGTTCGCCATTGATTTGCGTGACTTGATGCAAGCCGATTCCCTCTTGGGTTGCGCCATTAAAGTCATCATTAAGCGGGAAGCCTGCCTGTTTGGCGGCATCGAGATAGCGTTGCTGGAACGGATTATCAGAGCGCAAATCTGCAACGTTCAACGCGCCGCCTTGGCCATGGAATGGATCATTCTTATCTGTAAAACGCTCGTTGTTTTCGGTGCGTTTGAAGACCGGCAAAACGTCTGCAAAAGACCAGCCCGGATTGCCCAGTGCCGCCCAATGATCGTAGTCACTCGGGTGGCCGCGCATATAGACCATCGCGTTAATGGCTGATGACCCGCCCAGCGCGCGGCCACGCGGCTGATAGCCACGGCGGCCATTTAACCCGCGCTGCGGTACGGTCTCAAAGGCATAGTTGTTGAGCTTGGTGGGCAACATGGCAACATTGGCCAACGGTGTGCGGATCACCCAATCGCGGCCATCGCCGCCTGCTTCTAACAATGTGACGGTGACATTGCTGTCTTCGCTCAATCGCGCGGCCAGCACCGAGCCCGCCGAGCCGCCGCCGATAATGATGAAGTCTGGGTTTTGATTCATTGCTAAGTCCGGTTTTGGCAATGGCGGCGCACAGGTAATGTGCCGCTGTGGCGCAATATTAAGTTTTTATGATTCGATGTTACTTGACCAGCCGATACATTACCGTAGTGGAACGACCTGCTGGATTTTCGTTAAAATTTTTAGAGCATGCGCACTAATTCGCTATGTCAGTACGTCGCTAAACCCGTGCTTTCTAAGTCCCAAAGAATTCGCGGACTAAAAACGCTTCAAGTTGCGCCGAATCCTCCATCCGGGCTGAGAGCTGAATCACACGCCCCAAGCGATTGGATTCCCAGTTGAATTTATCTTTGTAATGCATGCGGATGATTTCAATCATTTTTCGCACAGTTGCCAGCTCCACGTCGCCGCCCAGCCCCGCATCGACCTCGTAAACTTGGCGTACACTGGCGCGCTCGTCTGTGGTCCAGCCACGGAAGGCAAATTCGGCAGCACGGTGGCCTTTATGCAAAATTTGGAAAACGCCATTGGTGCCGTCTTTTTGCTGCTTAAGCGTCTGCAAATTGCGATTGATGTTGGCATTTCGAATTTCTTCTGCCGACATTTCGCGATTGTTTTCACGCCCCGCTGCATTCTCGCGCCCCGCCGCGATTTCCGCCAAACGCCGCCGTTCACGGGCCGCTTCCACCATTGCCATCATAGAAGGCTGTT